>JAMLJB010000001.1:3172683-3474411 GCA_023953835.1 Rhizobiaceae bacterium
GTGGTTCCCCTGGGACCGCAAGGGGAAGAAGGACGAGACATCGTCCTGCTGGATCCGTGTTTCGCAGAACTGGGCCGGTGGCGGCTGGGGCCACATGGCAATTCCCCGCGTCGGCAACGAGGTCGTCGTGGAGTTTCTAGACGGCGACCCGGACCAGCCGATCATCACCGGCAGAACCTATCACGCCGCGAACAGGCCGCCATACAGCCTGTCCGAGAACAAGACGCGGATGACGATCAAGTCCCAGACCCACAAGGGCGAGGGCTTCAACGAATTGTCTTTCGAGGACAAAGCGGGCGGCGAGCAGGTGTACCTTCATGCCCAGCGCAACCACGACACGGTGATCGGAAACGACGAGACCCATTCGATCACCCGCAATCGATCCAAGACTGTCGGTAACGACCAGTCGGAAACCATCCGCAACAATAAAAGTATTTCGGTAGGCAACGATCATTCCGAAAACATCACCGGCAACCAGTCGATAACGGTGGGCAAGGACCGGTTCGAGCACGTCAAGCAAGATGCAAGGATTATGGTCGACAACGACGTCTTCTATGAGGTCAAGCGAAACCAGATCGAAGACTATGGCAAGGATCACGTGCACAGGGTCGGCAACATCCTCAAGGAGGCGATCAAGTTCGATCACCTCTATGAAACGGAGGGAAAATACGAGGCCAAGGTGCACGGTACCTACGACATGGAGGTGAAGACTTCCATGAAGGTCACCACGAACGTGTACGATCTGTCAGGCGCCATAAAAATCGAGATCATCGGGCCGAACGGCAAGATACTCCTCGACCCTGCCGGGATCACGCTCGACGCGCCGAACATCTACTTCAGGGGTAAGGTCAACGTGGCCAGCGCGACGGCGACGCAGCTTGAAGTTTTGAAATTTGCCGCGAAAGAGGGCCTGCCGCTCTGCGAGGAATGCGAAAAACAGTCTGAGACGACGACGACGGGGGACGCCAGCTTTGGCTGATGTTGCCGGCATTGCCGGCGCCGCATCCGCGACAGGTGGTTGGGCAGCGCCATGAACGGGGAGGAGGCTTGGATCGGGCTTTGCCACTTCTATGAGGGGGAGGGCGCGGCCAGGACGAATTTCGAAGCGCATGCGGCGGTGTGGTGCGAGGGGCGCGAAGGCTTCGACGCGGAGCTTGGCAGGCATCTGGCGGGGTCCGGGTATAGGCTCCTGTGGAGCGAGGAAGTGCACCCTGCCGTGCAGTGGCAGTCTCGCTTTCCGCGCGAGCGCGGGGCGCTGAACCTCGCACGTTCGGTGCATCCGGGCCGCCCGGTCGAAATCGGCATGCGTCGCGAGTTGGCCACACCGGAGCCTCCGCGCGTTGCGGAAAAGATCGTGGGGGCCGAGCCGTTCGATGCGCAATTCGGGGTGTGGCCGAAGAAGACCGTGCCGGACGTCCTGGTCGATCCGTTGTTCGGGCAGCCCGAACCCACCAAGGCGGAAATTGCCTATTTCGGTTCCGCAGATGCCGTTCCGCCGCTGGGGACATATGCGATCCTGGATGCCGCAAAAGCAAGATTGCTCCCGGAAATGCTACAAAGCTCGGGGCTGGAATTCAGGTGCCTGTTCAAGGGCGCAGCCGAGGTGGAGCTGAGGAACCTCGCGCCCTATATCGTGGTTCTGGAGCAGGACAATGTGCTGATGCGGCAGTTGTTCACGCGTTCGGGCATGCCGTCCGACCTGTGGCTGAAGGACACGGGATTCTATATCCGCACACATGACAGCCTCGACCAGCTCTGGCGGCATTTCAGGAAGTTCACGCGCCTGCAGGACGAGAACGGCAAGTGGTTCTATTTCCGGTTCTGGGAAACGAACCTTCACCCTGCCTTGCTGAAAGCACGCAAGGACGACTCGCTTTTCGCGAAGCTCGCGAGCCATCACGGCTTCGTCCTGCGAAACCGCAGAGACCCGACACTGTTCCACTATCTGAGGGGAGAATACTGATGGCGCTGAAAATCTCGCCGGAAGTGCTCGATGAAATTCGCTTCGAGGCAAATTACGAGACCTATGACGGCATCCTGATGAAGATCGATCCGGACAGGTTTCGCGGGCTGGGAGAGGAAAACCGCGAGGCTTTCATCCGGCACGCTACCACCTGCTGCGACGGCTGGGAAATTCCCTATATCGACGATGTGGCCTACATCATGTTCGTGATGACCTATCTGGGGTCGTTCTTCCACGAAGATCCGCGCCATTCATTCATAGGGGTGGTCCTGCCGGATATCCCTGAAGCTGCGGACTACCGGATCAGGGACTTGCGCGATCGTTTCATCGCATTCGGGGATCGCTTCATCGGCGAGGGGCTGGAACTCTATCATCAGGATCTGGACCAGTTCCGCCAGTCGCTTTTGCCGGATCTGGACCGGCATTCGGCGAGCAGGACGTTATCCATGGTGACGCGGTGTCATGGCGAGCGAAGCTATGACCTTTCGCGCGAAGACCACGCCGCACGCATGCAGCAAGCCGAGATCGGCGCCCACCGCCTCGGGCTGGAGGGCGACAGGGGGCTGCAACTGTCCGTCCTGCTCGGCTACTGGCTGGGCAGCGGCTTCTGGAAGGACCCGCTCTATCCCTGGATCCCGGAAAAGGCGGCGAAGGGCGGCGAGCCGGAGCTGCGCAAATATGCCATCCACCGGCTCAACAAGGACCTCATGAACGGGTGAACGGGCGCCGCTGGCGCTGTGTTCCCGGAATTTCAATTCTTCGGACTGGAGTGGATAGCATGCCAGATGGACTGACCAAGGCGTTTGAAGCCGATTGCGGGGGCGTGACTTTCTCTCTCTGGTACACGCGGAATGCAAAAATCGCGCACATGCGGGATCTGAAACACGAAAAGTTCGGGCAGGATTGCGTCGCCATGGTCGTCACCAACGACAAGAACCCGTCCGTCCGCAATTTTTGCTTTACGGAGCCGAAGCCTCTGGCCTTCTTCGGGCAATTGTTCAGGAACGTCGATGGAAATTGGGTCGATATCACGGACGTGCGAATCGGTCCCATGGACACGGGGGATCCGTTCAAGAAGGGTCTGGCCTTCAACAGAGGCGGAGACAGTTGGGAGTTCAGGCTGGCCTATCCGGCCTTGACCACCATAGCGCGCCGCGCAGACCTCGACAAAGGCGATTATCTTCTCCGGCTGCTGCCCTATGCCTACCTCGAAGTTGAGGGGCAGCCTTTCGAAATCACCCTCCCCGATCTGCCGATTCATTTCGATTGACCAAGGCAACGAACCGGGGCCGTTCAGTCGCAACCCCTCGGCGTTTTTCACAGGCAACAGCAGCGATTTGCTGCTCAAGCGATCGCAAGCCATCCTTCCAAACATGAAGAAAGTGCAGACAAATGGGGATCAGACTTGGAGCCATGAACTACAAGACCGACACGGCGGCCATTGCGGACGCACGGAAGCGGTCAACCACCGCAGTAGCGGGGTGCTGCGCGTGTGTCTACTTGAAGGACGGCACGCACGGCCCCAGCTACAAGCTTAGGCAATTCAATATAGGTGGCACAAAATATACATACGATCATGATTTCGATGCTGAGATTATCATCGATGGTGAAATTACTCCACCTATGATATATGTTAATACGCGATTGAAAGGTAATAATTATACTGAAAAGTCGGATATTTCTCCAGGAACGATCAAAGTATCAGATGAAACATTTAAGAAATACCTTAAAAGCGCAGAAACAAAAATCAATAACGCTTGGAATAAGGGGCCATACAAATTAAAGATAACAGACAAAAAATGTGGGGAACGCGAATTCGAGGTAAGGTTCAATGTTGGTTTTACAGATGAATCGCCTCATTATGAAGTCTACGTTGTAAATTCACCCAAGAACGAGGGGCTTTTTGATCCCTTTGGCCACCATACTCATGTTTCATGGGTAGATCAAGAAGATCATATAGTAAAATTAAATATTGGTGGTTACTGGGAAGACGAATATGCCTCTACTGCAGATCCTCTTACAGCGCCTCATGAATATGGACACATGATAGGTCTGCTTGATGAGTATCAAAGTTTCAGATGGGATTTTAATGGATGTAAGTATAAATATAACTCGGAAAATTTTGGCGAATTGTTTAGAAATGGATTGATGTCGTGTGACGATATGTTTGCTAAGCCGTGCAGATATCTCGTCACGATTGCTGATGCGGTCGCCAAAATATTTGCAGAAAATGGAGTCAGGGTCACCAATCTTGAGATTAAAAATCATTTGGAAGACGAAATAAAAGAACAGCTTGTGCAAATAAAGAGGGGTCCAGTTCTGGAAGAAGGTACGATTACAGCTCCGCTTGCACAAAAAGAGGCATTTGTACAAAAGCGTTTGGATCTTGTCGAAAAGGAACGCCGGGAAAAGCAGCGGCTGTTGGATGAAGAAGCCGAATTTGTCGATAAATTGTTAAAAAGTGGAAACAAGAAAGCGTATAAAAAATACATGGCTGAAAAATTAAAAAAAGCTGAGGAAGAAAGTATAGATCGACAGCGGACCGTGACATCATGAAGGGTGACGTCGCGTTGGGGCTCACCTGTGCCCCGCACGCTTTTCAAACAACACCGAGCGATTGGCGAGCGTTCGCATCAAAGCCCACGCTAGGATGAAAGCAAACACAGAATGGGGTGCACGCCTGACGCCGTGAACTACCACGCCGACTTGTCGGGCGCGCAGGCTCTGCCCAACTCGGCAGTGGCGGGGTGTTGTGGGGAGGTCGTTGAAAGGGACGACGAGCATGGCCCTTGCGAAAGGGTCAAGCAGCTTCAATTTTCAGTGCCACTTGTGACGGGTGCTACTGCTAATCGCTTCCATGCGCACATCAAGATCGACAGCGCTGCGAGCCCCTGCAAAATTACTGTGAGCACAAGGCTACAGGCGCAAAATGTCACTGCGGATGTCGACCGCTTTCCCGGGACGATTGCTCTCGGCGAGGCCGAATTCCGGGAGCGCGTAGATAGAATAGCTCCTGCAATCAATGCTATCTGGAACGCCGGTTCGCGCAAGATCCGGATCAGGGACGAGAAATGCGGCGAGCGTATCTACGACGTGGAGTTCAATGTCGTTTTCGCGGAGCCGCCGCACTATAAGATTGAATTTGTGAATGTGCCTGAAACCGTGACCGCGCTGGACGAGAACGGCGAAGAATCCTACGACACATATACAAATATGAGCGCGCAGAGTGCGAAGTTCAATCTCGGCGACACGGAAAGCGCGGCAAACAATCAGAGCGTGAGAATATACACCGAACCGCATGAATACGGTCACATGATCGGCTTGCTGGAAGAATATGCGGATGAAGCGCGCAATATAAGAGGATGCCTGTACAGGCATTTCGGCGCGCCGCCCGAGATCGAGGTCAGCCAGCGCGGCCTCATGGGTCATGGTGAGGATATCGGCGTTCTGCCGGCGCGCTATTTCCTGCCTGTCGCCGATGCCGTCCTCAAAATGCTGGAGGCTAAAGGAGTCACGGTCACAGCGATGGAAATCATACCTGGACCGAGCAAGGCCGGCTGAGCGGGACTGCTTGCGCATTTGGCAAACAGCAAAACGTACACATCAAGATAATGCGATGAAAGTGAAATGAAATGGGATGTTCGTGTTCAACTTCCTACGCTGTTGCGCCATCACAGCTTGGCAAAGGCCAAAATCGGCCAAACTCTGCGGTAGCAGCGTGCTGCAAAGCCGAATACGACCTCAAAAAGACGTTCGGGCCGTTTGGAAAAATCATAAAGGTTGATCGTGCGGGGAACGAGATCAAAGAGTCTGATAAAGCGTACGAAGCGCCTGACGATATCTTCCGCGCCAATATTACTATCGACAGCAGGCAGCAACTTGGCAAGATTTATGTCGATACGGAGTTGGTTGTTATTAATTCGACTGCGAACACCAAGAATTTTCCAGGAACCATTGCGCTGACCAATAAGCAATTGTCGGCGCTCATTCGGGATATCCCTCGTGCCATCAGGGCCGTTTGGAACGCGGGCCCCTACCGTTTGAAGATCAGGGACACAAGCTGTAACGAACGTCTTTTTGAGATCGTTTTCAACCCAATACTGACCAAGTTTTCGGGAGACTATTATGTCCACTTCGTAAATGTGCCCTTCTCTTCCGAAAAAATAGAAGCTTGCAAAATAACACATCCAGCATCATGGCATGTTGATCCGAATGTGATCCAATCCGATGCAATAAAAGAGTCCGATGCAATAAAAGAGTCCGAGCAAATAAAAGACTGCAATGGGGAACATCCTGCATCATCATATTTTGATCCGGCAGTGAACAGACTAAAAATAAACATCGGAGACTGGCGTAGCGCCGCAAATCCAAACGGAAGAATTAATGCGCCAAGAGAGGTTCTTGAGGCGCATGAATATGGGCATTTGATAGGTTTGCCCGACGAATATCAGGATGATAATAGTGCGTCGATCAGAAATTATAAATATGAATTTTTCGATGGGCATACAGAGTGTTCGCACGGGAGCGCGGATGTTATGTCGGACGGAGACACCGGATTTGCCGCGCCGGCAAGATATCTTGTTCCTGTTGCCAACGCGGTGGTCGAAGTTCTGAAAGAGAAGGCGAAAATTGAGGTAACCGCGCTGGAGATTCAGTCGGGTGTGGAAGAAAGAAGAGCAATCGCACATGCGAGGCAGCTCGAGGCTGACGTGCAGAAGGTTCAAGCGGGTCCCACGACGCGCTCCATTCGTTACCGGGTTTGAGATGTCGTCAATGACGATGGCACCGAAATGTACCGACCACTCTTGATTTGATCCCGGCAGGATCCGGTAAAAAACCTCCCAACAAGACATACGTCTGCGCTTTACGTTCAAGCAGATTGCGTCGGGCGCATCTCGAGAGCGAAGCTGCCCGCCCAGAGGCACCCAGCCGCAACGATCAAGATTTTTTTTGATTGGGGGGGCATGCGGTCGCTTGTATATGAAAACAATCTTATTTAGAAAATATTAATATCGGTGTGGCGGCACGCGGGAGTCGCGACGTGTCTTCCCCCTGCACCTGAAGTCTTCGTCGGCATGCCGGCGATCCAACGCAATGAAACGCATCCCGGTCTGCCGCGGCTGAATGGGATCGATTGGAGAAATCTGGGTAAATGTCGGATATTGTTGCAGCCTCCTGTTCGCCCTCGACATCGCGGCGGCGGAAATCGCGCCTGATGGCATCCGTTGCGGTTCTGGTCCTGGCATCCTCGGTGCCTTTCGGCGCGCTTGCCGCCGACGGAGCGGGGGGCGTCGGCGGATCGACCGATTCCACGCCGGGCGGGGAGGCTTCCGCGAGCGGCGTTGGCGGCACCCCGACGATTGTGATCACGGAAACGGGATCTGGCGGCGGAAGCGGCGTCTCGGGCGGTGATGGCGGGCGCGGTACCCTTCTGCTTGGCGGGTACGGGGGCGCTACTCCGGGCGCGGACGGCCAGAGCGGCGTCGGTGGCGCCGGCACGACGGCCAGCGGCGGCGGTGGTGGTGCGCACGCCTATGTCGGGGATGGAACGAACATTTCCGGCACTATTCTGATCGGCGGTGACGGCGGCGACGGCGGCATGGGGTTTGACGCCCCGGGCGTCAAGGGCGGCGGCGGTGGAGGCGGCGGAGGTGGCTTCGGCGTCGTCATTCTCGACCCGGAGAACCTTGACATATCGATCTCGGCAAACCTTTTCGGCGGCAGCGGTGGCGCTGGCGGCGATAACGAAACTGGCATTGATGACGGCAGGGGCGGCAACGGCGGCAACGGCGGCACGGGGCTGCTCGTGGCAAGCCCGAACGGCGCGAACCGCATCAGGGCAGGCCGCTATGTCTATGGCGGGAGCGGTGGCGACGGTGGTGATGGTCCGACGACGGAGGGCGGCGACGGCGGCGACGGCGGAACCGCTGTGCGCATCCTGGACGGTGCGGCAGGCAGTTCCCTCGAGCTCAACCTTGCCAGCGATGTGACGGGCGGTGCCGGCGGTGATGCGAGCATCTCGCCCGGCTCATCCGACGGCGGCAATGGCGGCGCCGGTGTCCATTTTGACGGTTCGAACACCGCGCTGACCCTCAATGTAACCGGCGTGGTCACTGGCGGTGACGGCGGCAGCGCATCGATGGGCGGAACAAGCGGCCGCGGCGGCGTCGGCATAGATGTGGATCACGCTACGATCAATATCGCCGGCACCAGCGTCGTCAGCGGTGGTCTGAACGGCGGGTCTACGTCGGATCGAGCGAACGCCATCGAGGGCGAAGGAATCGACCTCACGATCGGCCTGGGCACGTTCATCAACGGCGACATTCTCTTCAAGGGAGCGGACAACCGACTCACCCTTCTTGGCGACGGCGACAACCATTCGGGCGTCTATGGCTCCGTTACGAGCGACGACCCAGCAAATGACTGGGTGCTGAACCTGGCGGGCGCAGGCGGAAATTTCGAAATGAACGACCTGGGCTCCGCTTTCCAGGATGTGGGAAAGGTTGAGTTCGCGGCTGAGGAGGCCACATGGCGGCTGAGCGGCACCAATGTGAGTGACGCACAACTCGAATTCAAATCCGGCATGGTGTCAGTCTCGAACGCGGCGTCGCTCGGTGTCGGGGCGCTGACTTTCTCGGGCGGCGGGCTCGCCGGCGTGGGCAGCTTGACGCTCTCGAACGACATTGCGCTGAACGAAGATGCGCTTTTCGATACAGAGACGGGCCTGCTCACATTGGGAGGCCTCATCAGCGGAGAGGGCGCGCTGGTGAAAAGCGGGAGCGGGGGGCTGAGGCTCTCCGGAGGCAACAGCTATTCTGGCGGCACGACGATCGGAGAGGGCTCGCTGGCGATTTCGGATGCGACCGCGATCGGCGCAGGCGGCCTGACCATAAACGGCGGCAGTTCGCTTCTTGCCGAGGGTTCGTTCGAGATGTCCGCGCCGATTACTTTGACCGAAAGCGAGGGCGGCCGCTACGGCTATATCGCGGTTTCCCGCGACGAGACACTGACCATATCGGGAGTCATTTCAGGTGACGGTGCGCTGGGCAAGGACGGTACGGGTACTCTTATCCTGACCGGAAACAACACTTATCAAGGCGGCACCACCATCTACTATGGCGGCGTTCTCCAGATCGGCGACGGCGGAACGAGCGGTTCCATCACAGGCGACGTGCAGAACGACGGCACGCTGATCTTCAACCGTTCCGGCAATTATACTGTCGACATCAATTTGACCGGTACGGGCGATCTGCAGCTTGTTGGCGGCGGCTCCGCGACCTTCTCGACCGACTTCGCCGGAACGGTTGAAGTGGACGACACCGTCGTCACCCTGGAGAATGGTTCAACCACCGGCGCGAGTTTCATCCTGGACAATGGCGGAACGCTCGGAGGTTCCGGAACGATCGGCGGGCTCTTCGTCAACGATGCGGGCATCGCTGCGCCCGGCTATTCGCCGGGCACGATCACCGTCACCGGGGCAGTCACGTTCAATTCCGGATCGACTTACCGTGTCGACGTGACGCCGGGAGGCGCGCACGACCTCATTTCCGCGACCGGGATCGTGACGATTTCTTCCGGTGCGGCGGTGGATCTCGTGGCCCAGCCCGGCGCCTATGCGCCAAGCTCGACCTACGCAATCATCACGACCGCCGGTACGGTGATGGGCACGTTCGGAAGCGTGACGTCAAACTATGCCTTCCTGACTCCCACGCTGACCTACGACGCGCAAAACGTCTATCTGAACCTCGCTTATTCGGGCACGTCCTACTCGGCCTACGCCATGACGCCGAATCAGACCAGCACCTCGGTCGCAGTGCAGGGGCTGGGCGCGGGCAATGCCGTCTACGACGCGATACTCACGCAGACGACCGACGCCGTGGCAGCATCCTATGACAGCCTGTCTGGCGAGGTGTACGCCTCCGTCAATTCGGTGCTCCAGCAGCAGTCGAACTATGTGCGCGAAGCGGTTGGCGGGCGGATGCGGCAGTCGGGCGGAACCGGCGACGCGCTCGAGGAAGCGTCCAAGGCATCGGGCGCGACCGTCGCAAAGGCCGTGTTCAACAAGGACCTGACGCTTTGGGCGCAGGCATATGGCGGCTGGGGTGACATCGGCGGAAACGGGAATGCCGGGCGCGTTTCCAACGACACAGCCGGCGCGCTGGTTGGCGCCGATGTGCAGATCGCTCCGGGCTTCCGGGCCGGTGTCTTCGGCGGGTACGGGCATTCCGGCCTCGATGTCGCGTCACGCGGGTCGTCGGGCTCCGTCGAAAGCTATGATGTCGGCGCTTATGCGAGCGCGGAAGTTGCGTCCCTCGCCTTGCGCAGCGGCGTCGCTTATTCCTGGCACGACATATCCGCCGACCGTTCGGTTGCCTTCCCGGGCTTTGCGGACACGACCTCCGCGGACTACGACACCTATACCGCGCAGGCATTCGGCGAAGTGGCTTATGGCCTCTCGGTCAAGGGTTATGACTTCGAACCGTTTGCCGGGCTTTCCTACATTCATGTGGACAAGGCCGCGTTTGCCGAAAGCGGAGGCGCTGCCGCGCTCTCCGGCGAGGCGGCGGGCATGGACACCTATTACACCACGCTGGGGCTGCGGGCGGCGACAACGCTCGATCTCAACGGCAAGGTCTTTACCCCGAGCCTGTCCGTCGGCTGGCAGCACGCGCTCGGCGACAGGGATTCGGATGTCAGCCTGGCCTTCGCGGGTTCGGGATCGGATTTCGAGGTCGCGGGCGTCCCGGTCGGCAAGGATGCGTTCCTCGTCGGTGCGGGCCTGTCCTTCGAAGTTTCGGACAAGGCGAAACTGTCGGTGAACTACAACGGACAATATGGCTCGTCCCAGACGCAGAGCGCATTCAGCGCCCAATTTGCCGTCAAGTTCTGAGCTTGACCCGGCCCCTCCCTACGGAGGGGCCGTTCTTCCCGCCGAACTTCACCTGAAGAGTGCCGCCTTGTCAGCGCAGCATCAGCACCCGGCAGCACTCGCCCTTTGAGGCGGCAGGCGCGTTAGGCTCGCGGATAATGGCCGCGTTCGCATCCGACAAGGTGCGCAGCATCGACGAATCCTGAATGGCAAAAGCTTGCGCATGCAGCGCGCCGTCCCGCTCCTCGACGCGGGCGCGAACATAGTCCTGGCGGCTGTCATTGGCGGGCAGGGGGCTTGCCAGTATCGCGTCGCGTTCATCGTCGGTCTGGGCCAGACCGGCCAGCGCCCGAACGAGCGGTTTCAGGAACAGATGCGCGCAGATCAGGCTGGAGACGGGATTGCCCGGCAGGCCAAGGCAGCGCGTCGGGCCGAGCGTGCCGAACATCAGCGGTTTGCCGGGGCGCATGGCGATTTTCCAGAAGGCGAGTCCGACGCCGCGATTGGCCATCGCCTTGTTGACAAGGTCGTGGTCGCCGACCGACGCTCCGCCCAGCGTCACGATCACATCCGCGCCCGTATCGACCGCGCGATCCAGAAGCGAACCGATGACGCCCTCGTCGTCGCGCGCAATGCCGAGGTCAAGCGGCTCTCCTCCGGCGCTCGACACGATCGCGGCGACGCCATAGGCATTCGAGGAAATGATCTGGTGCGGCCCGACCTTGCTTCCGGGAAGCAGCAACTCGTCTCCGGTTGCGATCAGTGCGACCAGCGGGCGCTTCCAGACCGGCAGCTCGGCGTGGTTTCCCGCCGCCGCCAGCGAAAGTGCGGCCGCATCCAGCGTGCGCCCCGCATCCAGCAGGACATCGCCTTCGGCAAAATCGAGCCCGCGATTGCGGATGTGCTTGCCGGGCGGGGAGGAGTCCCGGATCTCGACGGCATCATCGCCGATGCGGTCGGCGTTTTCCTGTATGACGATGGTGTCCGCACCCTCCGGCACGGGTGCTCCGGTGAAAATGCGCACTGTTTCGCCACTGCCGACCTTGCCTGCAAAGCCCGCGCCCGCAGCGGCAATTCCGATCAGCTTCAATGTGGCCGGAACGCGCGCCACATCCTCCGCGCGGACGGCATAGCCGTCCATGGCCGAAGCGTCGAAGGGTGGGTGGGTGCGGCGGGAAATGACGGGCCGGGAGAGCGCGCGCCCGGAGGCGGCATGCAGCGCGACCATTTCCTCCGATCGGGGGCTTGCCCCGTCCAGAACCCGGGCCAGCGCATCCGCGACGGGCAACAGCGCCATCAGGGTTGTGACCTGCGATATGGGCCGGACTTACCGCCGCTCTTTTCGACCAGCCTTATGTCGGTGATCGTCATGCCGCGATCTATGGCCTTGGCCATGTCGTAGAGCGTGAGGCAGGCGACGGACGCCGCCGTCAGCGCTTCCATTTCCACGCCGGTCTTGCCGGTCACCCGCGCGGTTGCGGTCACGCGCAATCCGGGAAGGTCGCGGTCGGCTGAAATATCGACGGTGATCTTGTTGAGCAGCAAAGGGTGGCACAGCGGAATGAGTTCGTGCGTCTTCTTCGCGGCCATGATGCCGGCAATGCGCGCGACGGCAAGCACGTCGCCCTTTTGCGCATTGCCCTCAAGGATCATATTGAGCGTTTCCGCGCGCATGACGATGCAGCCTTCGGCGGTCGCGACGCGCGCCGTTTCCGCCTTGTCGCCGACATCGACCATGTTGGCCTGCCCCGCCTTGTCGATATGCGTCAGCGAACCCGTCATGCGCTTGCCCTGCGGGCGGCGTCACCGAGGCCGAGCAGGCTGCGTGTCGCGGCCTCCACATCGTCCTGACGCATCAGGCTTTCCCCGACGAGAAAAGTGCTGATGCCGCTGGTCTCAAGACGCCTGCAATCCGCATTCGAGAAGATGCCGCTCTCGCTCACGAGCAGATGCGTATCCGGCACCATTTTCGCAAGCTTTTCAGATGTTTCCAGGCTCACGTTGAACGTCCGCAGGTCGCGGTTGTTGATGCCGACCAACCGCGATTGCAGCCGCAGTGCGCGCTCCATCTCGGCGGCGTCATGCACCTCGATCAGAACATCCATGCCCAGTTCGAACGCGGCATCTTCCAGCGCGCGCGCCTCGTCATCCGAAACGCTGGCCATGATGACCAGAATGCAGTCGGCGCCCCACGCTCGCGCCTCATGGACCTGATAGGTCTCGAACATGAAATCCTTGCGCAAGGCGGGCAGCGTCGTTGCCGCGCGTGCCGCCGTCAGGAAGGCCGGCGACCCCTGAAAGGACGGCTCGTCCGTCAGCACCGAGAGGCACGCCGCCCCGCCAGCCTCATAGGCCCGGGCCAGGGCAGGCGGGTCGAAGTCGGCGCGGATCAGGCCTTTTGAGGGGCTTGCCTTCTTGACCTCCGCGATCAGGCCGATCATTCCATCGCGGCGTCTGGCGCGCAGCGCATTCAGGAAGCCGCGCGGCGCATCGGCGTCCGCCGCCATAGCGACAAGCTCGCTGAGCGGCAAGAGCGACTTGGCGCGCTCGATTTCCTGGCGCTTGTAGTTTTCGATCTTGCGCAGAATGTCGGCCATCAGCGGTTGGATACCTCAACCAGTCGGGCAAGCGCTGCCTTTGCCTTGCCGCTGTCGATGGCTTCCGCCGCCTTGGCGACCCCTTCGGCAAAGGTGGCGGCGACGCCCGCGACCAGCAGTCCGGCCCCGGCATTCATCAGCACGGTGTCCCGATATGCGCCGGGCGCGCCGTCGAGAAGGTCTTTCAGCGCTTTTGCATTCTGGGCAGGTTCGCCGCCGCGCAGCGCATCCTTTGAATAGACCGGCAAGCCGACATCCTCCGGCGTTACCGTGAATGTGCGCACCACGCCATCCTTGAGTTCCGCGATCTGCGTTTCGCCGGTCGCGGTTATCTCGTCAAACCCGTCGCCATGCACGACCCATGCGCGTTCCGCTCCGAGCGCCTTCAGGGTCTCCGCGATGGGAACCACCCATTCGGGCGCGAAAACGCCGACGAGCTGGCGGCGCACGCCCGCCGGATTGGACAGCGGTCCCAGCAGGTTGAAAATCGTGCGCGTCCCGAGTTCCACGCGGGTCGGCCCGACATGGCGCATCGCGGGGTGATGGGATGGCGCGAACATGAAGCCGATGCCGGCCTCGCCGATGCACCTGCCGATCTGTTCGGCGTCGATGTCGAGCTTGACGCCGAGCGCGGTCAGCACGTCCGCCGAGCCGGTCTGCGAGGACAGATTGCGGTTGCCGTGCTTTGCGACAGGCACGCCCGCGCCCGCGATGACGAAGGCCGACGCGGTGGAAATGTTGAGGCTGTGCTGGCCGTCGCCTCCTGTGCCGACAATGTCGATGGCCGTCTCCGGCGCGGCAACGCGCACCATCTTGCTGCGCATGGTCGAAACCGCGCCGCCGATCTCGTCGATGGTTTCGCCGCGCACGCGCAGCGCCATGAGGAACCCGCCAATCTGGCCGGGGGTCGCGTCTCCCGACATGATGATGTCGAACGCCTCGCTCGCCTCATCGAAGGAAAGCGAAGCGCCGGAAGCGACTTTTGCGATATGTGGTTTCAGCGCGCTCATGGGTCTCAGAAGGTCAATGCACGGTCGATTGCGGCCTGGTTGATCTCGACATCGTATTCGGCACGCAGGCGCGACACCAGTTGATCGATCAGGTCGTTGGCCATGCCGCCCGCGAATGTCTGGCGCGCATCGTCGGGAATACCGGATGCATCCGCGTCGGCGGGCTCGATGGACTCCACCACCTGGAACACGACGCGGGATGAGCCATCGGGACCCTCGAATGCGCCGGTTTCGCCCTGCGCGACGCCGAATGCGGCCGCAACGCCCGGCTGGCCGAAATCCGGATCGTTGCTGTCGCGCTTCAGCCCGCGCTTGGTCTGCTTTTCGAGGCCAAGTTCAGCAGCAACCGCATCCGGCGTGGCCCCATCCTTGATCTTCTTTGCGGCTTCGTCGGCTTTCGCCTGAAGCCGCGTCGCGGCCTGTTCCGACTTCCAGTCGGCGACCACCCGGTCCTTGACCTCATCGAGCGTGCGGTCGTGCGCCGCGTCCACGGACTCGACCTCGTAGAACACAAAGCCTGAACTTCCGACATTGATCGGCTGGTTGTCGGCCTTCACGTCGGCCTCAAAAGCGCCTGCCAGAAGGTCCGCCGAACCCGGAATATCATCGATCACCGTGCCGTCGGGGCGCTTGCCCTGACGGTCGACCGCATCGATGGTCACGACCTTCAGCTTGAGCTGCTGCGCCGCATCCGCCATCGATGCGCCGCCCGCGCGCGCATCCTCATAGGAATCGTGAACGTCAAGCAGGATGCGGTTGGCCTCCGCCAAAGCAATGTCCTTGCGGATTTCGTCTCTCACCTCGTCCAGCGACCTGACCGCCTGCGGCGTGATCGCGCTGACGCGCACAATAACCGGCCCGAAAGTGCCAGCGACGACATCGCTCGCCTGATTTGCCTGCAAGGCGAAGGCCGCGTCGGCAACTGCCTTGTCGGGAATCTGTTCCCTGGTCAGTGTTCCGAGCGCCACGTCCGAAGCCTGCTTGTTCTGGTCGGCTACTGCCTGGTCGAAGGATTTCGTGCCCGCCTTGAGTTCGTCGCTAACCCTGCGTGCCTCTTCTTCCGAAGCGAACACAAGCTGATCGACCGTGCGTGTCTCCGGCGTCGTGAATTTCGACTTGTTGGCCTCGTAGTCGTCCGAAACCTGCTGGTCGGTGACGGCGGTCGTATCGGCGATGTCCTCGGGTTCGAGCTTCACATAGGAAATCTTGCGGTATTCAGGCGCGGCATATTTGGCCTTGTTCGCCTCGAACCATTTGGAAAGCGCATCCGCCGCCGGTTCCTCGACAGGCTCGACCAGCGAGCGGGGCAGGGTGATGTAGTCGACGGTCCTGCCCTCGCCGCGATAAAGCGCGACGGCGGTGAGGAAGGCGGCGGGAACCTGCATTCCGTTGCTCGCGGCATCCACGATCTGGAGCCGCACCGCTTCATTCGCCCGCGTGTCGAAATAATTCTGCGGCGACATTCCGACCTGGCGCAGCACATAGTCGAACTGCTGGCGGTCGAAGCGCCCGTCAGGTCCACGGAAGGCAGGATCCTCGGCGGTCAGCGTGGCGATACGGTCCTTGGAAAGTCCCAGCCCCAGCCTGCGCGCCTGCTCGCTGAGCACGGCTCCGCCGACAAGGCTGCCGAGCACCTGCTGCGGCAGGCCCAGCATCTTTGCCTGTTCCGGCGTGAGCCTCGTTCCGAACTGCTGTGACATCTGCGAGATGGCGCGGTCATAAGCGAGGCGATATTCGGTGGGGCTGACGGATGTGTCGCCGACCGATATGACGGAACCCATCGACGGGCTGTTGGCAAGCTGTCCGCTCACGCCCCATCCGACAAAGCTCACGACCAGGATAATGAACAGGAATTTGGCAATCCAGGTCTGGGCTGCATTGCGCAGTGAATCAAGCATCCGGCGATTTCCGTTCCAACCTCAACATGGGCGCGGCCGGTTCCGACCGCATCGAGCAACCGCAAATAGCGCCCTTGGCGCGCAGTGTCGATTGCTTTGTGTCCGCTTTTTGGTAGGGAGGTCACGTTGCTGAATGAGGAGATACCGCTCGTGACCACTGCAATTCGCCCGCTCGTCGCCGGTAACTGGAAGATGAACGGCACCAGCGCGTCGATGCCGGAGCTTATCGCGATCGGCAAGGCGTTCACGCACGGGTTCGACGTGCAGGTCGAAGCGCTGATCTGTCCGCCTGCCACGCTTGTCGCGCGCGCCCATGACGCGCTGTCGTCGACGCCCGTGCGAGTCGGGGGGCAGGATTGCGCGATTGCGGAAAGCGGGGCACATACCGGCGACATTTCCGCAGAGATGCTAAAGGATGCGGGCGCGAGCTTCGCGATCGTCGGCCATTCCGAGCGGCGCACCGACCATGGCGAAACCAACGAGATCGTCCATGCAAAGGCTGAGGCCGCATGGCGCGCCGGTCTGATCGCGATCATCTGCATCGGCGAAACGCAGGGTCAGAGGGAGCGCGGGCTGACGCTCGATGTGCTGACGGCGCAGATCGAGGGCTCGGTGCCTGCCGGCGCCGTTCCCGCGAACACGGTCGTCGCCTATGAGCCCGTGTGGGCGATCGGCACCGGGCTGACGCCGACCATTCCCGACGTCGCCGAAGCGCATGCGCATATTCGCGCCGAGCTTGTGCGCCGGCTGGGTCAGGAAGCCGACGCGATGCGGATTCTCTATGGCGGCTCCGTGAAGCCTTCCAACGCAGCCGAATTGCTCGCCGTCGAAAATGTCAACGGCGCGCTCGTCGGTGGCGCCAGCCTCAAGGCATCGGACTTCCTGGGCATCGCCGAATCCTACCGTCCGGCGTGATTGTGCCTGGTCGGGGCGTTGCAACTTGCGTGCGTTGCCCCATATGTCGGGTTGGGCTTGGAAATGCCCACAAAGCATTGTAAGGAGCCGCCTTCCGCGCGCTGAGGCTCGCACCGGCAGCTAAAACCGTCAGGCAGTATTCATGGAAACCGTAGTCATCGTCATTCATCTGATGATCGTCGTCGCACTCGTCGGCGTTGTGCTTTTGCAACGTTCGGAGGGCGGTGGGCTGGGCATCGGCGGCGGTTCCGGTTTCATGACCGCGCGCGGCGCGGCAAATGCGCTGACGCGCACGACCGCCATACTGGCGGCGGCGTTTTTCATCTCCTCGCTCGCGCTGTCGGTCCTTGCCCGCTACTACACCGAACGCCCGACCGACATTCTCGACCGGCTGCCCGCGCAGACCGAACAGGGCGCGCCCGCCAATCGCGGCGTCCTCGACCAGCTTGGCGGCTCGTCGACCACGACGCCCGCGACCGGCGAAAGCCAGCCCGCCGCACCGACGGGCGAAGCGCCCGCGCCTGCCGCGCCGGCTCAGGAGACTGCTCCGGCACAACCGGCTGCTCCGGCCGTTCCAAACAACTGAGACGTCTCGCTTAACGAAAGTGCAACTCCTTTCGCGCTTGCTGTTGTGAGGAGAACACACTTCGCAATAAAGCTGCGGTATCAAGCGCTTGTGAGCGGCCTGTGATGGGTGCATCTTCTTGAGCACCGGAGCGGTGAATCGTATAGGTCTATTTGGTGGCGGTTAGGCAGAGACGGTCTGTCTACGCTTGGGAAAATATCAGGATCGGCAAAATGCTTTCTCGTAGCCTTCTAGCAATGGGCCTGGGCCTGGGTTTGGTGCTCGGCTCTTCGTCAATCACGATTGCGCAATCTGCAAAACCGGAAACGACATCGGCCATCGTGCAGAAGCCGGTGGTCAAGAAGAAAACTGAAAAGAAGGTTTCGACCAAGCCCAAGCAGACTGTGAAGGCCGACACCAAGACGAAATCCAAGAAGCCGCCCGCCGGCGAAACGCAGGAAGCGGCCAAGCCGAAGGGTTTTCTGGCGGTGCTCTTCGGCTCGCAGAAGCCGAAGGACCCGCAAGCCCAGGCCGCGAAGGCCGAACCGGCTCCTTCGAAGAAGTTTATATTCACGAACAAGACCCAGCTTCCCGCGCTCAACCCGATTACCCCGGTGCAGCCTGTCGCGCTGACCCCGGAGGTCACGGAAGTCATGGCCAACGGCAACAATGGCGAGTTGCGCAGCGAGGACGTCACCAAGGGTGGGTTCATGGCTTCGCTCTTCGGGGAGGAGGATCAGTACCTTCCCCAGACGCGCGCGCTGGACAATGCCCTGCGCGCCAAGGAAGCCAACAAGAAATTCCGTCCGAAGCCCGAATATGAACCGCAGATCGTGTCGTTCTCCGGCTATCCGCGCGGCACCATCGTGATCGATACGGCAAACCACTTCCTCTACCTCGTCGAGGGGCTTGGCAGCGCCCGCCGCTACGGCATCGCCGTCGGCAAGGAAGGGCTGCAATACAAGGGCAGTGTGCGCGTTGGCGACAAGCAGGAATGGCCGCGCTGGATTCCGACCAAGGAAATGCAGGAGCGCGAGCCGAGCAAGTATGGCCAGTACAAGGACGGCATGGCCGGTGGTGGCCAGAACCCGCTCGGCGCGCGCGCCATCTACCTCTATGACGGCAGGAAGGACACGCATCTGCGTATCCACGGCACCATCGCGCCGCAGACCATCGGCACCAATTCCTCGAACGGCTGCTTCCGCATGATCAACGACCACGTCATCGACCTGTACCGTCGCGTCAAGGTCGGCACCAACGTCGTCGTGCTCTGATATACAAGGCTGTATGTTCAAAACGCCGGTCCTTTGGGATCGGCGTTTTGTTTTTTCGTCCACCGGCTCCGTTGGAAAAGCGCGGCGTCACCATTTTTCTTCTGGCGGAATCAACTTCGCCGCGATAAGCACCGACTCCCATGGCGCGATATGTATTCATCACTGGCGGCGTGGTTTCCTCTCTTGGCAAGGGTATAGCCGCAGCCGCTCTCGGGGCATTGTTGCAGGCACGTGGCTACCGCGTGCGCATCCGCAAGCTCGACCCGTACCTGAATGTCGACCCCGGAACCATGTCGCCTTACCAGCACGGCGAGGTGTTCGTGACCGATGACGGCGCGGAAACCGACCTCGACCTCGGGCATTACGAGCGCTTCACCGGGCGTTCGGCCAACCAGAGCGACAACATCACCACCGGGCGCATCTACAAAAACATCATCGACCGCGAGCGGCGCGGCGACTATCTCGGCGCGACCGTGCAGGTCATCCCGCACGTTACCGACGAGATCAAGAACTTCATCCTCGAAGGCAATGAGGACTTTGACTTCGTGCTGTGCGAGATCGGGGGCACGGTGGGCGACATCGAGGCGATGCCGTTCCTCGAAGCCATCCGTCAGGTTGGGAACGACCTGCCGCGCGGCCAGTGCGTCTATATCCATCTCACGCTGATGCCCTACATTCCGGCGGCGGGCGAGTTGAAGACCAAGCCGACCCAGCATTCGGTCAAGGAATTGCGCTCCATCGGCATCGCGCCCGACATCCTGCTGGTGCGCGCCGACCGGCAGATTCCGAAGGAGGAGCGGCGCAAGCTCTCCCTGTTCTGCAATGTCCGCGAAAGCGCGGTGATTCAGGCGCTCGACGTCAGCCACATCTACGATGTTCCGATGGCCTACCATCAGGAGGGGCTGGATTCGGAGGTGCTTGCCGCATTCGGCATCGACCCCGCGCCGAAGCCGCGCATGGAGCGCTGGACGGAAATCACCGAGCGCATCCACAATCCCGAAGGCGAGGTCACGATTGCCGTTGTCGGCAAATATACCGGGCTGAAGGACGCCTACAAATCGCTCATCGAGGCGCTGGCGCATGGCGGCATGGCGAACCGTGTCCGCGTCAAGCTCGACTGGATCGAGAGCGAGATATTCGAGAAGGAAGATCCCGCGCCGTTCCTTGAAAAGGTGCATGGCATTCTGGTGCCGGGTGGCTTCGGCGAGCGTGGGTCGGAAGGCAAGATACTTGCTGCGAAATTCGCACGCGAGCGCAAGGTTCCTTATTTCGGCATCTGCTTCGGAATGCAGATGGCCTGCATCGAGGCGGCGCGGTCGCTGGCGGGTATCGCCGATGCATCTTCGACCGAATTCGGCGAAACCTCCGAGCCGGTCGTCGGCCTGATGACCGAATGGCTCAAGGGTAACATGCTGGAAAAGCGCCGCGCCTCGGGCGATCTTGGCGGCACGATGCGGCTTGGCGCCTATGACGCCCGCCTGACGCCTGAATCCAAGATTGCATCGATCTATGGCGATACGGCGATTTCAGAGCGCCACCGGCACCGCTACGAGGTCAATATCGACTACAAGAAGCGACTTGAGGATTGCGGGCTGGTCTTTGCGGGCATGTCGCCGGATGGCATCCTGCCGGAGACGGTGGAATATGCGGACCATCCGTGGTTCATCGGCGTGCAGTATCACCCCGAACTCAAGAGCCGCCCGTTTGAGCCGCATCCGCTCTTCGCAAGCTTCATCGGTGCCGCCGTGGAACAGAGCCGCCTGGTCTGATTTAGCGGATCAGGTGCTTGGTGATCCGGCGCTCCACCCAGTCAATGACGTGACGCAGCATTTCGACCATGGTGAGGTAGATGATCGCCGCCCAGATATAGGTCTGGAAGTCGAAGCTTCGCGAGAAAGCGCGCCGCGTTTCGCCCATCAGGTCGTAAACGGTGATGATCGACACGATGGCCGAGCCCTTGATCATCAGGATCAGCTCGTTGCCATATGGCCGCAGCCCCACGATCATTGCCTGCGGCGCGATGATCTTGCGCATGGTCTGCCATTTCGACAGGCCGAGCGCCGCAGCACCTTCCCACTGGCCGCGGGGAATGCTCTGGATCGCGCCGCGCAGGATTTCGGCCTGATAGGCCGCGGTGTTGAGCGAAAACGCCAGTATGGCGCAATACCACGCCTCCCTCAGGAAGCCCCAAAGACCAAGCGCCTCCAGTTGCGGGCGGAATGAGCCGAGCCCGTAATAGATCAGGAAGGTCTGTGCCAGAAGCGGCGTGCCGCGAAAGAAATAGACATAGGCATAGGCCAGCGCCGAGGCGATGCGATTTTTGGACATGCGTCCGTAGGCGATGGGTATGGAAAGCAGCCCGCCGAGGATCATGGAAATGACCACGAGCCTTATCGTCACCCACAGGCCCTGCATGTATTTCGGCGCGTAGTTGGTGAAAAGCTCGGGGTTCCACCTGCCGGCAAGGTAAACGATCAGAACGACGCCGATCACCGCCCAGAAGGCGAGAAACGCAGCCCCCGCGATGCGGGCGGCATTCCACGGGCGCGGCTGCGCCGGAGGGCGCTCAATTGCATCGCTGACCTGGCTGGCAAGGCTCATCGGCTTGCCTCCCGCTTGTTGGTCCAGCGCTCAATTCCGCCGATGCCCACGGAGGAAACAATCGCCAGCACCAGATAGACGAGGCACGCGAATCCGAAAAAGAGGAACGGCGCCTTGGTGACGCGGGCTGCGATGCTGGTCTCGCGCAAAATGTCGGAAAGGCCGATGGCCGACACCAGAGAGGTGTCTTTCAGGAGGATCAGCCAGAGATTGGTCAGGCCGGGCAGGGCGATGCGTATGAGTTGTGGAAGGATGATGAACCGCATGGTCCGCAAATGAGAAAGGCCGACAGCGTAACCACCCTCATATTGCCCGCGCGGGATTGCCCTAAACGCCGAAAGGAACACCTCGCTGGCATAGGACGAGAACACGAATGCCAGCGCCACCATGCCCGCCGCGAAACTCGTCACCTGGTCGCCGCCATTGGGGAACAGATAGGTGAACAGCGGTAGCGCCACGCCGAAATAGATGAGGAACAGTGTCAGCAGTTCGGGAAGGCCGCGAAAGATGGTGGTGTAGACATTGCCCGCCATGCGCAGCGTCGGCTCCGCCGATTGTTTCGCAAGCGCGATCAGGAAACCGAGCGCCAGCCCGACGGGCAGAGTTGCGAGCGCCAGCGAAACGGTCACGAGCACACCGCTCATGATCTCGTCGAGCCAGCCGTTCGGCCCCCAGCTTAAAAGCGTCATTACGACTGTTCCCCTTGGTCGTTGCGCTTATTTTGATAGAAGAACGGCGGCTCAAAGGCCGCCGTTCAAAAGCTTGAAAATCAAGATCCTTCAGCGCCGTAGGCGTCGAACTTGAAGTATTTGTCGTTGATTTCCTTGTACTTTCCGTTTTCACGGATCGCCTTGATCGCCGCAGTGAATTCCTCGGCGAGCTTGTCGCCCTTGCGCACCGCGATGCCTGCGCCCGGCCCATGGATCTCGACCACGGGCGTGATCGTGCCGATCAACTTGCAGCAGGCCTGGCCTTCCGGCGTGTCGAGGAAACCCTGCGTGACGATGATGTCGTCATTGATGGCGTCGAGCCTGCCATTGGCGAGGTCGGCATGCATTTCCTGCGCGGTCGGATAGGGTTTGATCTCACTGTCGGTATAGGTCGCTTCCGCATAGTTGAAGTGTGTCGTCCCGCCCTGGACGCCAATGCTCTTGCCGGCAAGGTCTTCCTTGGTCACGCCCTTGATGTCGCTGTCCTTGGGCGCGGCGATGGATGGCGGGGTGTTGTAATACTTTTCCGAGAAATCGACCTGCTGTTTGCGTTCATCGGTGATCGACATGGATGCGATGATGGCGTCGAACTTGCCGGCCTGAAGGGCAGGGATGATGCCGTCCCAATCCTGCGTGACCCATTCACACTTCGCCTTCATCTGTTCGCAAAGGGCGTTGCCGATTTCGATGTCGAAGCCTTCCAGCTTCCCGTCGGCGGTCAGGTTGTTGAAGGGGGGATAGGCGCCTTCGGTGCCGAGTTTGATCGTGCGCTCCTGCGCCTGTGCGACGCCGATGGCCATGATGGCCGCGGTTGCCGCGAGTGCGAGTTTCAATGCAATTCGCATAATGTTCCTCTCTGTTGGACTTCGGTGACCGTCTTGCGGTCGCCCCGGTTCGGCGTTTCCGTCGCCCGGCTGAACCCGATACTCCCACTCTTTTTTGAAAAATTGCAACTGCAAAACAGCCGTGTGACGCAACCGCGGCTCAGGGAAAAGCCAGCTTTTTGGGATGACGTTGCGTCAACCGTTGCGTCGCAAACCGGCCCGTTGTTCGATGAACCGGGCGATCCCGGCGATGTCGTCGAGTTCGAATTGGGGAAGATCGGTGTCGCCGACCGGATGATCGGAGGCAATGGCGACGATGGCCGGATCTGTCGGCGCGATTGGCGTCGTGTCCCTGGCGCCGAGCCGCCTGACTTCGATTTTGGCATGCGGCTCGCGCTTGAAGCCTTCAATCAGCACGAGATCGCACGGCGACAGCCGGTGCAGGATCGCGGCCAGCTCGGGTTCGCTTTCGTCGCGCAACTCGTGCATCAGCGCCCAGCGATTGCCGGAAACGATCGCCACCTCCGATGCTCCCGCCTGCCGGTGCCGGAACGAATCGGTGCCTTCCTTGTCGATGTCGAAGGCGTGGTGGGCATGCTTGATCGTCGAGATTTTCCAGCCGCGCCCGGTCAGTTCTGAAACAAGGCGCTCGACAAGCGTGGTCTTGCCTGAATTCTTCCAGCCCGTGATGCCGAATATCCGATTGGTCATGGGCTGACCTTTTCCGCGAAGCGTTCGGCTTCGGCAAGGTCCTGCGGCGTGTTGATGTTGAAGAACGGGTCGACCTGCCGGTCGCCTGCGTCGGCGAGCGGGAAATCCACTCGCGCGATGCGATGCAGTTCAGCGTAGGCGAGCACGGAGCGATTTCCGCCCGCTTCGAGATGGGCGCGCAGATGCGCGGAAAGCCGTGTCGGCCAGAGTGCGAACACCGGATGCACCCGGCCGCCGCTCGACGCCATCGCGATGTCGTTTTCCGGCAGAGCCGCATTCAGCCGCTCGACCAGATCTGGCGGAAAAAACGGCGTGTCGCAGGCGGCGGTCGCCACATGGTCCGCGCCTTCCGTCGCCGCCCATTCCAGGCCCGCCAAAATGCCCGCAAGCGGACCCGGAAAATCCGCGATGCCGTCTGGAATCGTGGGTCGACCCGCTGGCGCGAAATCCCGCATGCTTGCATTGCTGTTGACTGCGACAAGGGCAACTTGCGGCCGCAGGCGCGCAATCGTGCGGTCGAGCAGCGTCGCGCCCGCCAGTGTCACGAGTGCCTTGTCCGGGCCGTTCATCCGGGTCGAGCGCCCGCCCGCCAGAACGATGCCTGCGATGTTGCGCGAATGGTTCATCGCATGCGGCTCACGAAACGGGCAGGATCAGCCGCCGGTCACGCTCATATGCCGCGCGACAGCCGGACGGCGCGTGCGCCGGTCGATTATGAAATCATGGCCCTTCGGCTTGCGCCCTATGGCCTCGTCTATGGTCGCCGACAGAAGCTCGTTGCCCTCCGATGCCCGCAGCGGCGCGCGCAGGTCAGCCGCGTCGTCCTGGCCAAGGCACATATAGAGCGTGCCGGTGCAGGTGATGCGCACACGATTGCAGCTTTCGCAGAAATTGTGCGTCATCGGGGTTATGAACCCCAGCCGTCCATTGGTTTCCGCCACATGGACGTAGCGCGCCGGGCCGCCCGTCTTGAAGGGTATGTCGGTGAAGGTGAAGCTGCCCTCCAGATTGGCCCGCAGCAGCGAGAGCGGCAGGTACTGGTCGGTGCGGTCGCCGTCTATATCGCCCATCGGCATGGTTTCGATCACGGTCAGGTCCATGCCGCGCCCGTGCGCCCAGCGCATCAGCGACGGCAGTTCCTCTTCGTTGAAGTTCTTCAGTGCAACCGCATTGATCTTGACGTGGATGCCCGCGGCCTGCGCGGCGTCGATCCCCGCCTGCACGCGCGATAGATCGCCCCAGCGGGTTATCGTCCGGAACTTGTCGGGATCGAGCGTATCAAGCGACACGTTGATGCGTTTAACGCCGCATTCGGCCAGCTCGGCGGCAAAGCGCGCGAGCTGCGATCCGTTCGTGGTCAGCGTCAGTTCCTCGAGTTGCCCGCTTTCCAGATGCGCCGAAAGCTGGCGCACAAGGTGCATGATATTCTTGCGCACCAGCGGCTCGCCGCCGGTCAGGCGAAGCTTGCGCACGCCTTTCGCGATGAACACCCCGCAAAGGCGCTCAAGCTCTTCCAGCGAAAGCAGGTCCTTTTTCGGCAGGAATGTCATGTCCTCCGCCATGCAATAGGTGCAGCGGAAGTCGCAGCGGTCCGTCACGGAAACCCGCAGATAGGTGATGTCCCTGCCGAAGGGGTCGGTCATGCTCATCCGGCTAATGTCGTTCCTCCCCTTCGATGGTTCAAGCCATCGCGCGTCATGCTTTGGTTCATACAACAGTTCCGGGCGTTCCGTCACGTCGATGCTGCGCGGCCCGAAAGCGTGCCAACCGAGATGCGGTAGAAGATATGCACTTCCTCGTCCGACGGTATGGCCATCTCCGGCTTGAGCGCGCCCGGTTCCCACCAGTTCGCGTGCTTGCTGAGCAGCGACCACGCGTGATCCCGCTCGATCTTCGAGCCGATCCGGTCCGGCAGTTCCTCGAAACGGCCCTCCGCCACGACGCTCTTCCAGCCGCGTTCACTGCCGAATTCCTCGACCAGCAGCGCGACGTTCGGGTTCTTGCGCATCATGTCGATCTTCCGGCCCCGCATCGAGAAGGAGTAGAAGAAATGGTTCCTGAACGCATAGTGGATCGGCACGGCATAGGGGCGGTCGTCGACTGAACAGGCCAGCCGGGCAAGCCGGTGGGACTGGACGAAGTCCAGACACTCCACCTCGCTCATGGTCTTGATATGCAACGTCACGCTCCTCCATTTCAGGCGCTGGGCCGAAACAAATTATGTCACAAATCGCAGCGTGTCAGAAGGTGACGCATCGCCGCTTCTCCAGCGGTTTGCACTTGCCGCAGAGCCTTCGCTGTTGCAACAAGGCGTAACTCAAGTCAGGCCCGAACCTCATGACCGCCCCAAAGGAAATCCGTGTTTCGAAAGACCGCAAGCTGCTGACGGTCACCTTCGGCGGACACGCGCCGTTCGAACTGCCGGCTGAAATGCTGCGCGTGCTTTCTCCCTCGGCGGAGGTGCAGGGGCATTCGCCCGAACAGCGCGTCACCGTTCCGGGCAAACGCAATGTCACAATCGTGAAGATCGAGCCGGTCGGCAACTACGCCGTGCGCATTACTTTCGACGACCGTCACGATACGGGCATTTTCACGTGGGATTACCTGCATCGTCTTGGCCACGAGAAAGCCGCGCTATGGCAGGCTTATCTGGACGAGCTTGCGGCGAAAGGGCTTGGCAGGGGATAGATCGCAACTGCGCGACGCGCTGTAACGATTTCCACCGCGCCGCCGTATAGTGGGAAAACGGCTTCGGACATGGCAGCATGATTGCAGCAGGCAAATTTCCCTGGAACGATCGCGGCGGAGCGTTTTCTCCGCTCAAGGCGCTGTGCCTCGCGGCAATCCTCGCTCCCGCCGCGATCCTGGCGTGGCGCGCGACCATCGGCAGCCTCGGGACGGGTGCGACAGGCCCGCTCGGCCCGCGACCCGTCACGGAAGCCATCCATTTCACAGGCGATTGGGCGATCCGTTTCCTTTTGGCCTCTCTTGCCGTAACGACGCTCCGACGCATCGCGAGCCTGCCCAAGCTTATCATCGTGCGGCGCCAGATCGGCCTTGCGGCATTGTTCTATGCGGCGGCGCATCTCGTACTCTACGCGCTGGACCAGAAATGGGACCTCGCCAAGGTCGCATCGGAAATCGTGCTGCGTTACTATTTGACAATCGGCTTCGTGGCGCTGATGGGTCTGCTGGCGCTCGGCGTAACCTCGACGGACGCGATGATCCGCAAGCTCGGCAAGCGATGGAACCAGCTTCACAAACTGGTCTACGTTCTCGCTGCACTGGCGGTGCTGCATTACTTCATGCAATCCAAGGCTGATGTGTTCCAGCCTACGCTCATGGCGGGGTTCTTCGCCTATATGATGCTGTGGCGCGTCGCCCAGTCGCGCGGCGCGAATGGCGGCTCGGTGCTCACCCTGACGCTTCTTGCACTGGTCGCGGGCCTGCTGACCGCTGCTCTGGAATATGGCTGGTATGGGCTTGCCACCAACATTCCGCCCGGCAGGGTATTGGCCGCCAATCTCAACTTCGCCCATTCGATCCGTCCCGCATGGTGGGTGTTGTTTACGGGCCTTGCGCTGGTTCCCATCGCCTATGTCAGGCAGGGGCAGGGCGGCAGCCGAAATCGAAGGCCGCGTGCGCGCGCCGGCGAAGCAGCGGCTTGACCGTGATCATCACAATATCGGGAAACGTCTGTTCATCGCCGGGAGCGATACGTAATCTTAACCACGAAGCGGTTGCTTCACGCACGTAGCCGGGGCAGGGGTTCGGGCGCAAAAGCGGAGTACGCTCAGTGAGTCGGTTCATCAAATCGTTGTTCGCGCTTTCCCTCGGGGCAGCCGTCATCGCTCCGGAGGTCGCACAGGCCCAGGGCTTGTTGGAAGCACTCTTCGGCCACTCGAAGCGCCGCGCGATGGAAAACAGCGCATTTCCTCCGGCCCCGATGACGCCGAAACGCGTTGCCAAGCCCGCGAAAATATCCGCGCCGTCGTACTACGACTATCGGGCCGACTCTTTGGTGCGGGTCGATTTTTCCTCGTTGACGACGCTTGCGCCCGCCACGGATGGCGAGAGCAATGCTTTTCGGGACGATCTGGCGGCGCTCGCATCGGTCGATTTGCGGGCCGAAAAGCAGGTCGCTTCCGCTCTGGTCGAGCATTACGCCCAGCAACCGGATTTCCTCTGGATCAGCGACGGTTCGCCGAACCAGCGCGCGAAAGATGCGCTTGCGGTCCTTGCCGATGCGGACTCCTATGGGCTGAACGCCGCGGACTATGAGGTCCAGCCATTGGCGTCCGCGTCGCCGGACGACATGATGGCCTTCGAGATGAACCTCTCCGCGCGCGTGCTGCGCTACGCGATGGATGCGCATGGCGGACGTGTCATTCCAAACCGGATTTCCGGGTATTACGACTTCCCGGCCAAGCCGGTCGACCTCACCGGGCTTCTTGCCCAGTCCGCGCATTCCGATGATGTGCGGGCGATGCTTGAGGCGCAGCATCCGCAGAACCCGCAATACAGGGCACTGCGCGACGAACTGGCGGCGCTGCGGCAGGCGCAGGAAGACGATGTCGTCGTCGACCCCGATCTTCTGTTGAAGCCCGGCCAGTCAAGCGCCGAGCTTCCAAAATTGATTCATCTGGTCGCGGGCCGGCTCGACGATGATAGTGGCGGTGATTTCGGTGAGGTGCTCTATCGCCTTGGAGAGAGTGAAACTTATACCGACGAACTGGTGACGGTGTTCAGGGCGGAGCAGGAGAGGGCCGGATTGAAGCCCGATGGTGTCATCGGCCCTCGCACGGTCAAGGCGATCGCGGGCACGTCAAAGACGGAAAAATTGCAGAAGGTGCTTGTTGCGCTTGAGCAGCTGCGCTGGCTGCCTTCGGAGTTCGGAAGCCCCCGCGTCTGGATCAACCAACCGGCATATACGGCGAGCTTCATCGAGGGCGAGACGCCGGTGCTGTCCATGCGCGCGGTCGTCGGCAAGGCCACCAACCAGACCAGCTTCTTCTATGACGAGATCGAGCAGATCGACTACAATCCCTATTGGGGCGTTCCGCAATCGATCATCGTCAACGAGATGCTGCCGAGGCTGCGCAGCGACCCCGGCTATCTGGATCGCTCCGGCTATGAGGTGTTCGACCAGAAGGGCAAGCGCGTGCCTTCTTCAGCAGTTGACTGGGGTGCGTACGGCTCCAAGGTTCCTTATGCCGTGCGTCAGGCGCCGAGCGAGGCGAATGCGCTTGGCGAGTTGAAGATCCTGTTCCCGAACAAGCATGCGATCTACATGCACGACACGCCGCAGAAGCAGTTCTTCGACCGCGACATGCGCGCGCTCAGCCACGGATGCATCCGTTTGCAGGACCCGCGCGGCATGGCCGCTGCCGTGCTGGGCACCAACCGCGACTACATCGCCGGCAAGCTTGCGCAGGGGCATTCGGTCGAAAAGACCCCGAAAATCCCGGTCTACGTGTCTTACTTCACGGCATGGCCGACCGAGAGCGGCGCAGTCGAATATTTCCCGGACGTCTACAAGCGGGACGACCGGCTGCGGGCGGCGCTCTCCGCCACGGAGGCGGTGCGCAGCCAGGCTCACGCCGTGGCGCAGAGCGACGGGTAGGCGCTTCTATTCACATACGACTTTTACCCGGCCGCCGGGCTGGGTCTTGTTGGCGCAGTTCAGCGCCTTCCCGCTTTCGGAGGGCGTGAAGGGCGGACGGACGCCAACGCGCATTCCGTGAAACTGCTCGACCGATTTGCCAGCGTTGGTGGTGGGGCCTTGACGCTGCGGCGAACGTCTGACGCTGCTTTGCGGTGGCGGTGACGTGGGAGCGGCCAGGACCGGTTGCGGCGGATAGGCGGGCGCTTGCGGCTGTGAGCGCCGCCACCAGGGCGTTCTGAATGCCGAAGGCGGCGTCGGGTCGGCCATCACGATGGTGCCGTCGGAGGTTCGTGTGCAGCCTGTGTTCACCAACATCGCAATGCACAACAGCGCGGGCAATGCAAAGCGCGCCATGTGCAAAACATTGCAGCTATGCCCTGTATATAACCTGCCGCACATCGATATATTCTGCACGGAATCCTGCCTCACAGTAGTGTAGATAGAATTCCCATAGCTTTTTGAAGCGTTCGTCGAAACCCATCGGAATAAGTTTTTCCCAAGAAGCCCGGAAACGCTCGCGCCATTCGGCCAGAGTGCGCGCATAATCCTGTGGGAAAACTCTTTCCTTGAGATAGGCAAAGCCCTGATCGTTTCCAAGCGAGCGCAAGATCGTTGGGGTCGGCAGCATGCCGCCCGGGAAAATATAGCGCTGTATGAAGTCGGGCGTGCGGCGATAATTCGGATAGGCCGCTTCATTGATGGTGATGATCTGGAGCCCGGCGGTTCCGCCGGTCTTGAGGCATTCGCGCATCTTGCCGAAAAACACCGGCCAGTGCTTTTCGCCGACCGCCTCGAACATCTCGATTGAAGCAATCCGGTCGTAGCGGCCGTGTTCGTCGCGATAATCCTGGAACTTTATCTCCACCCTGTCCGAGAGACCGGCCTTGGCGATGCGCTCGCTCGCATAAGCATGCTGCTCCCGGCTGATCGTCAGCCCTGTCACCTTGCATCCGAACTCGCGCGCGGCGAACTCCGCGAACCCGCCCCATCCACATCCGATCTCCAGCACATGCTCGCCTTCGCGAATGCCGATGTCGTTTGCGAGCGCCCGATATTTAGCGGCCTGCGCGCCCTCAAGATCGTTTGCGCCGGTTTGATACAAGGCGGAAGAATAGGTCATGCTGGGGTCGAGCCATGCGCTGTAGAAGCGGTTGCCGAGATCGTAGTGAGCGGAAATATTCTTCTTCGACCCCGTGCGGGTATTGTCGTTCAGCCAATGCCGGATGCGCTGGATTGTCATGAGGAACCAGTTCGCCCCACCTGCAAGCTGGTCGCCTTGCTCCGTATTCACGACGAACAGTTCGAGAAAGCTGGTTATGTCGGGGCTGTGCCAGTCTCCGTCGAAATAGGATTCGGCGACACCGATCGTTCCTCCCGCAAAAGCGCGCTGCGGCAAGCGCCAGTTGTTGAGCACCAGTTCGGCTGACGGTCCGGGGGCCTTGCCGTCGATCTGGAGCGCGCGGCCATCCGGCAATGTGACCCGAAGCTTTCCATAGGCAAGCTGCATTGCGCCCTGGAGCACGAACCGGGCCTTGGCCGGCAGCTCGCGTGCGATTTCCGCGTAGTTGCTCGCATCGAGCCTGATTGCATCCGCCTTTTCAGATCGCTTCCTGAAAGCCATCCGGTTTCCCCCATGCGTTAAGGGGACATGAGCGTCCGGTGTCGACGGTGTGTCCCCCGCCTTTGCCCGAAGCGCCCCTCTACCGTGATTGCAACGCGCTTCCACTCAGTCCCGATGATTGATTTTCCACTTCAATCGGGCGTTCTGCAAGAGGCAAGCGAGACAACCCACGCGAGAGATGTTAGACATTCTCCCCACGGGCGATTGTCGTGCGGGCAGGCAAGGGGAGCAAGAACATGCGCTACGTCATCATCGTTGCTGTGCTAGCCGGCTTCATTATCTGGGACGGCATGAACAATGGCGGGCAGGCGACCGATACAGCGCTTCGGGCAATAAGAGGACTTTTGTCGAAAATCGGCGTTTGAACGCCGGGCTGCACGCCAATCGCAGTCGCGATCTGCGCCCTCACGCCCGTGCTATTTCGGGGTGTTTTCCTTCACTACCTGTTGGCACTGCGCGGTGAGCTGGTCGATGTGCTCGTTCAGGCATTTGATGATGCGCCCGCCACCCGGCATCACGCCTGAACAGAACTTCTGGTAGTCGGCCTTGCAGGCTGCCTGTTGCGCGGCGGTCTGTGCCGATGCCATGCCGACGCCGGAAAGCGAGCCAGACAAGGCGAGAATCATCAAGGCGCGCATGCTCGTCTCCGGTTTCCGAGGTTGGCGGCACAAAACGGCAGGCAACCGGGAATTGCTGCCTTCCACAATAGCACGTTCTCACTTACAGTCATCTTGTCTCATGAGGGGTCAGGGATGATGTACCTGCGCGCAGCGCTGCCGGTTGTGCTCTTTACTGTGGTGGCGGCGCTTTCGGCGTGCAGCAACGAAAACAGCTATGTTCCGCCACCGCCGCCGAAGGTTGTCGTCGCGGTGCCCGCCAGGCAGACAGTCACACCCTTCCTTGAAACAACCGGCAACACGGCTGCCGTGAACTCGGCAACATTGCTGGCGCGCGTGCCGGGTTTCATTCAGGAAATCAACTACAAGGACGGTGAAGCGCTGAAGTCCGGGCAGAGGACATTTCTCATTGAGCCCGAACCTTACCAGCTTGCGCTCCAGCAGGCTCAGGCCGGGCTTGCCTCCGCGCAGGCCGCAAGCGAGGTTTCCGCGGCCGAACTGAAGCGCCAGCAGGATCTGCTGAAGCAGAAGGTGGTGGCCCAGTCGAGCGCCGATCAGGCATCTGCCCAGGCCGATTCCGATGCCGCCAAGGTCCAGCAATCCGAAGTGGATGTGAAGCAGGCAGAACTCAATCTGAGCTATACGCAAGTCAATGCGCCCTTCGACGGCACCGTGACCGCCCGGCAGGTGTCGCTCGGCCAGTATGTCGGCTCGGGCAGCCCCACGGAGCTGGCGACGATCGTCCAGCTCGACCCGATCCATGTCAATTTCACGGTCAGCGAACAGGATGTGCTCAGGATTCGCGCGGCGATGCGGAAACAGGGCATGACCGAGCAGGACCTTCGCAAGGTGCCCGTTGAAATCGGGCTACAGACCGAGGACGGCTTTCCGCATACGGGAACGCTCGACTATGTCGCGCCTGCCGTGACGGTTTCGACCGGTACGCTTCCCGTCCGCGCGGTGTTCGAAAACGGCGACAAGGCGCTGCTGCCGGGCTATTTCGTTCGCGTGCGGATACCGGTGGGTGAACTGCCGGATTCCCTGCTCGTTCCCGACCGCGCCATCGGCACGGACCAGGGCGGCAGATATGTGCTGGTGGCGAACAAGGATGATGTCGTCGAGCAGCGGCCCGTGGAGATCGGCCAGCTCGTCGGCAAGCTCAGGGTCATCAACTCCGGGATTTCCGCCGAGGATCGAATTCTCACCGATGGGCTGATGAAGGCCGTGCCGGGGCAGAAGATCGAACCCGATCTACAGCCGCTCGAGGTGCCCTCGACAGATGGAAGCGCGCAATGATCTCGCGCTTCTTCGTCGAAAGGCCGGTCCTGGCGAATGTGCTCGCAATCCTCATCGTCGTGCTTGGGCTGGTGTCGCTCTACCGGCTGCCGGTCGCGCAATATCCAGATGTGGTTCCGCCGACGGTTTCCGTCACCACGCGCTATCCGGGCGCCAGTGCCCGCACGGTGATCGACACGGTGGCGCTGCCGATCGAGCAGCAGGTGAATGGCGTCGACCGCATGATCTACATGCAGTCCTTCGCCGCCTCCGACGGCAGCTACAACCTGACCGTCACCTTCGAGATCGGCACCAATCTCGACGAGGCACAGGTGCTGGTTCAGAACCGTGTCTCGGCGGCGCTGGCCTCGCTTCCCCAGTCGGTGCAGGTGCAGGGCGTCAATGTCCAGAAGAAATCGACGTCGATCCTTGAGATCGTCACGCTGACCTCGCCGGACGGCTCGCGCGACAGCCTTTATCTCAGCAACTACGCGACCATCAGCCTGCGCGACGAAATCTCGCGCCTGCCCGGTGTGGGCGGCGTCAGCGTGTTCGGCGCAGGCCAGTATTCCATGCGCATCTGGCTCGACCCCGAAAAGATGCGCTCCCGGAACCTGACGGTTCAGGATGTCGTGCAGGCGCTCCAGCAGCAGAGCGAGCAGGTCACGGCAGGGCAGGTGGGTGCGCCGCCCGCGCCCGATGGCCAGTCCTTCCAGTACACCATCGACGTTTCGAGCCGTCTCGACCAACCTGAGCAGTTTGCGGAAGTGATCGTCAAGACGGGTACCGATGGCGACATGACGCGCGTGCGCGACATTGGCCGCGTCGAGCTTGGCGCGCAGACCTATGGTCAGTTCTTCGACCTCGACGGAAAGCCGGCGGCGGGCATGGCGATTTTCCTGACGCCCGGCGCCAACGCGCTCGACGTCGCGACGCTTGTGAGTAACAGGATGGGCGAGTTGAAGGCGGCCTTTCCGCAAGGCGTCGACTATGCTGTTCCCTTCGACACGACCGAATTCGTTGGAGAGGCCATCGACGAGGTCTATAAGACCCTCTTCGAGGCGGCCATTCTGGTTCTGGTCGTCATCCTCGTGTTCCTGCAGGACTGGCGCGCCATGCTGGTGCCTGCAACAACGGTCCCGGTCACCATCATCGGCGCATTCGTGGCTATGTATGCGCTCGGGTTCTCCGTCAACCTGTCGACGCTGTTCGCAATCGTGCTCGCCATCGGCATCGTGGTGGACGACGCGATCATCGTCGTCGAGCGCGCCTCGCACAACATCGAAAACGGCATGTCGGGCCACGACGCCGCAGTCAGCGCGATGGACGACCTGTTCGGTCCCATCATCGGCATCACCCTGGTGCTGATGGCGGTGTTCCTTCCCGCTGCGTTTTTGCCGGGGCTGACCGGCCAGATGTATGCGCAGTTCGCGCTCGTCATCGCCGCCACCGCCTTCATCAGCGCAGTCAACGCGGCGACGCTGAAGCCGACGCAGTGCGCCACCTGGCTTCGCCGCCCCGTGCCGCTCGAAAAGAGAAACTGGTTCTATCGGGGCTTCAACGCCATCTATCAGCGGGCCGAAGACGCCTATACGCGACTGATAGGCAGGATGGTCCATCACAGCGGCGTGCTTGCCATCGTGGCGCTCATGATTATCGGCGCGGCAGGCTACGGCATTTCGCGCGTGCCGACCGGCTTCATACCCATCGAGGATCAGGGCTATCTGCTGGCAAGCGTTCGTCTGCCGGATGGCGCGGCGCTCGGGCGCACGCACGACACGCTGGACGAATTGACCCGCATCGCCAAGGAGACGCCGGGCGTCGACGAGGTGGTGACGATTTCCGGCATATCCGCACTGGACAACAACTCGACGCTTGCCAATGCAGGCGTCGCCTACATCATCCTGAAAACGTGGAGCGAGCGCGGCAAGGGCGAGGACCTCGCCTCGCTCTACAAGACGCTGAGCGCCAAGCTCTCCAATCTCGATGACGGCGTGGTGCTGGTTCTGCCGCCGCCGGCAATTCAGGGCATCGGCAATGCGGCGGGCTTCACCATGCAGATCGAGCTGCGTGACGGCAGTTTCGACATGACGAAGCTCCAGGGCGCTACCAACACAGTCGTACACGCTGCCGAAACGCAATCGGGCATCCAGCGCGTTTCGTCATCGTTCAGCGCCAACGTTCCGCAATATCGCGTCGAGATCGACCGCGAGAAGGTCCAGAACGTCAAGCTGACCACCGACCAGGTGTTCCAGACGGTCGCCGGCTATCTCGGATCGACATATGTCAGCCAGTTCAACAAGTTCGGGCGGGTGTTTCAGATTTACGTTCAAAGCGATGCGCAATTCCGTCTCATGCCGGAAGATATTTCCCGGCTGACTGTGCGCAACACCGACGGCGACATGATTCCGCTCGGCACGCTCCTGACCATCAAGCCCAGTGTCGGGCCTTCGCTGATAAGCCTCTACAATCTGTATCCGTCCTCGTCGGTTGTCGGCATTCCGGCCAGCGGCTTCTCTTCGGGAGACTCTCTGAAGCTCATGGAGCAGATCGCAAACCAGACGCTGCCGAGCGGCATGGGTTATGACTGGACCGCGCTTTCCTTCCAGGAAAAGCTCGTCAGCAACCAGATCTATTACGTTTTCGCCCTCGCATTGCTGCTGGTCTACCTTGTGCTTGCCGGTCAGTATGAAAGCTGGATCGCGCCGCTTTCGGTCATGGTCGCCACGCCGCTTTCGCTCGTCGGGCCGGTGCTTGTGCTCAAGGGCCTCGGCGTGGACAACAACCTCTATGTCCAGATCGGCCTGATCCTGCTGGTCGCTCTTTCGGCGAAGAATGCCATTCTCATCGTCGAGGTCGCGCGCGAATTGCGGCACGCCGGAACGGCCATACTGGACGCGGCGGTCGATGCCGCCCGCACGCGCTTCCGCCCGATCATCATGACGTCGTTTGCGTTCACGCTGGGTGTCGCGCCGCTGGTCTTCGCAACCGGGGCAGGGGCCAGTGCGCGCAAGTCCATCGGCATAACGGTGTTTTCCGGCATGATCGCATCGACCTGCCTCGCCGTGCTGTTCGTGCCGACTTTCTTCGTGGTGTTCCAGCGGTTCGAGGAATGGTGGGCGTCGCGCGGCAAGGTGCCCGCGGACACCGCCTCGACCTGAGCGCCTGACTCAGCCGGCGCTCCAGGCCGGTCCGTCCTCGGGTATCCGCGAGTGCCCGTAAAAGCTGTAGCGGCGGAGCGTCTCGTCCATGTCGGACTGTTTCAGCAGAACCGGATTGCCGACCGAAAGGCTCAGCACATATTGCCGTGCCATCATCTCCAGCTTCCTTGCCGTCTTGGTTGCCGCAGCCATGGTCGCGCCCCGGCAGATCGTGCCGTGATTGGCCATCAGGCAGGCGGTGCGGTTGCCAAGTGCCGCTGCGGCCAGTTCCCCCAGGCGCTTCGAGCCGAAGGGAGCGAAATCGGTACAGGGGACATCGTCGCCGCCAAACGAGGCGACCATGTAGTGAAAGGCCGGCAGCGGCTTGCGCTGGCAGGCGAGCGCGGTCGCATAGTCCCCATGCGTATGAACGATTGCCTGCGCATCCGGGCAATTGGCATAGATGGCGAGGTGCATGGACCATTCGCTCGACGGGATGCCCGCGCCGATCTCGCGCCCCGATCTGTCGACCAGAACGATGTCGTCCTCCTGCACCGTGCGCTCCGCGCCGGTCGGTGTAATCAGCATTCGCTCGCCCAGCCTGTGGCTGATGTTGCCGGAACTGAGCTGCATCAGCCCGGCATCCGCCAGTTCCCGATAGGAGTTGACGATTGCACGTCGTGCTTCACTTTCATTCGCCGTCATTGTCCACCTGTGCGCATGCGTTCGAGCATTGGAAGAAACATATCGACCGGGCCGAGCTTGCCCGATTTGAGGCAGAGCGCGACGTCGCCATCGCCGCTGATCGCGCGCGCAAGACCGGCCGCCTCATAGGGTCCAACCCGCAAGCGCTTGATGCCGAGCGCATCCATCACCGCCCCGGAGGTCTCGCCCCCGGCAACGAGAATGCGGCGCACGCCCCGGCCGCGCAAATTCGCGGCGACGCCTGAAAGCACCTCTTCGGCGACGGTCGCAGCGCCCCTGACGCCGAGCGAGGCCTGTATCGCAGCGACCTTTTCCGGCGGGCCGGAGGTGGCAATCGCCACAGGGCCTTCGGAGAGCATGGCGGCAGCCGCGTCCGCAAGCTCGCCAACCATGTCGCGGCGGCTCGCCTCGATCAGATCGACCCAAATTACCGGCCTGTGCGCCTCGAAGGCGTGAAGCTGCTCGATGGTTCGTTCGGAGCAGCTTCCCGCAACCACGATACCGGGACTGTCGACGCAGGGCAGGGGGGCTGCGTTCGCGCCATCGGCAATCCAGCCGAGCTTGCGCCACACGGCGGGATAGTGCCCCGCGATGGTCGAGTTGCCGGTCATCAAGGTCCAGTCCGCCGTCAGCGCTGCGATGCGGTCGAGATCGTCGTCGGTGATCGTATCGGCAATGATGCGGCTGAAGCCCTGTTCCTTGAGTTGCGCAAGTTCCGCCCGCGACCGTTCAGGGCCGCCTTGCAGCGCTTCAATCGAAAGCAGCCCGACCTTTTCGCGCGTCTGCGCCTGAAGCACCCTGACGAGGTTCGGATCGGTCATCGGGGTCAGCGGATCGTGCCGCTTGGGCGATTCCGAAAGAAGCTGGTTTCCGAGAAAGAGATGCCCATGAAACACCGCGCGCCCCACTTCCGGGAAGGCGGGCACGAAAAGCGTCTGGCCGACATCGAGCATTTCGGCCATGGCGTCGACGCAAGGGCCGATATTGCCCGCAGGCGTAGAATCGAAGGTCGCGCAATATTTGTAGAAATATTGCCTTGCGCCGATGTGCCGGAGCGCTGCGACCGACGTCCGCACCGCTGCGGTCGCCTCCTCAGCGGGAACCGTCCTGATTTTTTGGGCAACGACGATTGCTTCCTCGTCGTCTTCGGTGGCGAGTTCCGGCGAAGTCACGAAGGAGCATTTCACGCCTCGCGCCACCAGCATCGCGGCAAGTTCCATGCCCCCCGTCAAATCGTCCGCTATTGCCGCGAAAGTGCGCACCGGCATCGCATCACCTCACGAACATGGTCTTGATGGTTCCTTCCCCGACAGGTTCGCGAACGATCTGCGGCACCGCATCGAGCGGCACTTTTCGCGAAATCAGCCTGTCCAGTTCGATGGCGCGGTTCGCGATGAGTTGCGAGGCCCGCCTCAGCGTCGAAGGGTTGATGAATGAACCGAAAATCTTCAATTCACGAACCAGCAGCTCCTGCGGTTCGAAGGGGATCGTCTGGCCCTTCGGCATGACGCCCAGCACGACGACCGTTCCGCCCGACCGTGCAAGGCGGGTCATCTGCGACATGGTTTCAGGCGCACCGGCGCATTCGATCACCACCTCCGCGCCGCCGGGAAGCAACCCTTCGGGACCGGCGATCCGGTCCACGACGCTGCCGGCATTCGGATCGATTGCCGCCGTAGCCCCGATCTCCAGAGCCAGCTCGCGCTTGGAGGGCTGGCGGGTCACCAGCACGACATTTGCCGCGCCGGCAAGCCGCGCAAGCTGCACCGTCAGCAGGCCGATGACGCCTCCGCCAAGGACAACGACCGAAGCGCCCGGCCGGATCGCCGCAAGGTCAACCGCATGCAGGCAGCAGGCCAGCGGCTCGCAGAATGCGCCGTGCGCCGGGTCCAGCGAGGAGGGCAGGGCGCATGCCTGCGCCGCAGGCACCAGCACGAACTCGGCGAGGCCACCGTCACTGTGAATACCTATGGTGCGCATGTGAGCGCAGAGATTGCTGCGTCCGTCCTGGCATTGCGCGCATTGGCGGCAGGCGACATTCGGATCGCAGGTCACGAGCACCCCGACCTCGAACCCCGTGACATCGGGGGCAAGGTCGACCACGGTTCCGCACAATTCGTGGCCGATCGTTACCGGCGGCCTGCTCGGAAACGTGCCCCTGAAAAGATGGCGATCCGTGCCGCAGATGCCGCATGCATCGACCCGCACAAGCAGATCGCCCGGTCCCGGCTCGGGACGTTCGATGTCCCGCAGGAACAATTGGCCGACTGCTTCCAGCCTGACTGCCTTCATGCGCCTGCATCGCCTTGCAGACAATCCATCGCGACCTCCTCTATGCCCGCGGCGTCGAGCCTGTAGTGCCGATAGAGATGCGTCGGAGGGGCGATCAGGCTGTATTCGTCCATGATGCCGTGGCGCACCAGCCGGGCCTTCGGGCGTATCTCCGCCATGATTTCGGCGACCGCCGATCCAAGTCCTCCGAGGATATTGTGCTCCTCGACGGTGAGCACGACGCCGGAAGCCTGTGCGGCGCGGACAACGGCGTCCCGGTCGAGCGGCTTGATCGTGTGCATGTCGATCAGGCCGACCGAGCGGCCCTTTGCGCGCAAGGCTTCCATGGCTGCCTTCGCGCCGTTGACCGCCATGCCGCAGGCAATGATCGTCAGTTCCTCGCCGATGGCATGTATCTTTGCCTGGCCGATGGAGAACGGCTCTCCCTTGTCGTAGACCACCGGATCGTGCCCGCGTCCGATGCGGAAATAGATCGGCTGGGGATAGGTGGCGGAGGCGCGCAGAAGGGCCGCGAACTGCGCTCCGTCCGCAGGCGAGATCACCGCGAGATTGGCCAGCGCGCGCATGGTGGAAATGTCCTCGGTGGCGTGGTGCGAGGTTCCGTAGAAGCCGAGCGAAATGCCGGTGTGGTGGCCGATCAGCCTGACCGGCAAATTGCAATAGGCGATGTCCATTCGGATCTGCTCGCAGGCAAGCAACCCCAGGAAGGAGGCGAACGTGGCCACATAGGGGATCAGCCCCGTGGTGGCCATGCCTGCCGCCGCCGACACCATGTTCTGCTCCGATATACCGAACTGGACGAAGCGCTCCGGGAAGCGTTGGGCGAAGCCGATCAGCCCGTTCGAATGTTGCAGGTCGGCGGTTCCCGCCGCAACGGGGTGGCCCGCCTCCACAAGCTCGATCAGCGTATCGGAGAGAACGGACAGCGAAGGCGCGCGCTTGTTGAGATCGCGATACTGCCAGCTCTCGGGATTCTGCGGTCCGTTCATCATGACCTGCTCCCGGAAAGGATCGCCTCGCGGGCGCGCGCTTCGTCATCCGGCGCGAGATAGCCCAGATGCCATCCCGGCTCCGTCTCCATATATGGCACGCCCTTGCCCTTCATCGTCCGCGCGATGATGCAGCATGGCTTCTTGCGGGACGTGTCTGCCTTGACCGCGCGCAGCGTTTCCGTCAGCGCCACGATGTCGTGGCCGTCGACGATATGCGTCTCCCAACCGAAGCTGCGCCATTTGTCGCCAAGCGGCTCGATTGCGATGACATCGTCCACCTTGCCATCGAGCTGGTAGCCGTTGCGGTCGACAATCGCGGTGAGGCGCGAAAGGCCGTGGCTGGACGCGTTGAGCGCTGCTTCCCAAACCTGGCCTTCCTGCATTTCGCCATCGCCCAGCAGCACGAACGCATCGAAATTCAGCTTCTGGATGCGCGCGCCGTGCAGCATGCCGACGGCGTTCGACAGCGCATGGCCGATCGATCCCGAACTGAAATCGACGCCGGGCACCTTCGTCATGTCGGGATGGTCGCCAAGCGGACTGCCGAGCCTCGTATAATCCTCCAGCCATGCGCGGTCGAAGAAATCGAGATCCGCGAGGATAGGAAACAGCCCCACCGCCGCGTGTCCCTTGCCCATCAGGAAGCGGTCTCGCTCCGGCCAGCGGGGATCGCCGCGCCTGATGTTCATGACGTCATAATAGAGCGCCGCGAATATCTCCGCGCATGAGAATACGGAGGAGTAGTGCCCGACCTTTGCAATCGCGATCAGCCGCAACGTCTCAAGCCGGATGAAGCTCGCGCGTTCGGTGAGGTAGGCCGCCGTTTCTTGAGAAATACTTGTATTTTTCATGGTGCCCACGAAGAAGCGCGATTTGAATCACGAAATGCGGAGGCCGCGATGCAACGAGGCACTCGGTCGATCCGCTTTCAATACATGATATATCGACGGCGGATGGTGTCAAACCCAGGAACGGGAATTTTGTGGATGGCGTCAGAAATAATTTCGCCGTCTTACGGTTCAGCGTGACGGGCGCACTGCGAAAGGTTTTGAGCTACGAAGGAAAAAATTACATAAAAACAGTACGATAGAACAAGATAAATCGGATGGATGCCTGAGCTCGGCGGGATTCAGGTTCCAACAGTCCGCCGCTTGACCGCTCGGTTTTCCCATGTATGATATATCTTATAGTGGAATTGAGACGGAGATGGACCTGCCGTTGGCGCTTGGCGGAAGGTAAGACCGAAAGCGTTGCAGCGGATTTTCCATATAGACGATATTCGGCTTTTGTCGTGATGACATATAAATATAAATCATCGCAGTTTGAATATATATCACCATACGTGCAGTATATTTTAAGTTGTGAATGGAAAGTCGAGCAAATGCCAATGGGGAACAACGGAGACAACTGATGAAATCGAGATCATTGATACTGGCGTTCGCCGCTGCGGGCGCGATCGCTGCATCCTTTCCGGCCCAGGCCGCGGACTGGTGGCCGTTTGGCGTCGTCCCGGATGGACCGGACAGCACCACGATTGAATATGTTCCGCTTGAGAAGGCATCTAAGGAGTGGAACCTTTGCGTGCTTATCCCGCACCTGAAGGACAGCTACTGGCTCGCCAACAATTACGGCACGGTGCAGGAAGCCAGGCGGCTCGGCGTTCACGCCTACACCTTCCAGGCGGGCGGATACGACCAGTTGTCCAAGCAGCTTTCGCAGTTTGACGACTGCATCGCTTCCAACGCCGATGCCATTCTGGTCTCGCCGATCACCGAGGCGGGCATCGCGGGAAGCCTGAAGGTCGGGATGGAAAAAGGCATTCCGATCATCGCGGTCGCCAACCCGATCTACGACAATCCGATCACCGCGCTCATCACGACCGACCACCGCGCCAAGGCGTTCCAGTCGGGCAAGGCGCTGGTCGACAAACTCGGGCCTGAGGGCGGCAAGGTTGTGGCGTTCCCCGGCCCGCAGAACTCGGGTTGGGCCGAAGCCTATCTGGAAGGCTTCCAGAAGGCGCTGGAAGGCACCAAGGTCGAGGTGATCGGCGTCAAGTGGGGCGAACCCGGCGTTGCCGAACAGCTCACCTTGATCGAGGACGCATTGCAGACCTATCCTGAGATGACCGCGATCTGGGGCGGAGCGCAGACTGCGGAAGCCGCCGTCGGCGCCATTGCCGAAGCAGGCCGTCCCGAAATCGCAATTGTCTCGTCTTGGGAAAGCCAGACCACGCCGCAGTTGATCAACGACGGCAAGATCGGCGCCTTCGCGACTGAGTATCCTGTCATCCTCGCCCGCATCGGCGTGGACCTGGCGGTGCGCGCACTGGAGAAGAAGCCGATCGAGTTCATGGAAAAGCATCCTGACGCGCGCGTTCTGCGCATCGTTCCCGGCCTGGTGACCGCCGAGAACATCAAGACATTCGACGCGACGCAGATTTATGCGCCCGCCGATTGGCAGCCGGTCTTCGACACCAAATGACCGCGCCGCGCCACGACCCTCCTCCCAGGTCGTGGCGCACATTTCCTTGTTGAACGGATCTGGCCAGATATGACCGATGCGATACTCCAGCTATCAAATGTCAGGAAGCAGTTCGGCGGATCACTGGCGCTCGACGAAGTCGATTTCGACCTTCGCCCGGGCGAGGTCCACGTGCTGTTCGGCGAAAACGGCGCCGGCAAGAGCACGCTGATCAATATCATCACCGGCAATCTCCAGCCGGATCGCGGGCAATATCGGCTGGCCGGGGAAACCATTGCCCGGATGACTCCGGCGCTCGCGCGCTCGACCGCCATTGCCGCCGTGTTTCAGGAATTCAGCCTCATTCCCGACCTTTCCGTGGAGGAAAACCTTTTTCTCGGCCGCGAAAAGAAGGGCTACGGCGTTCTCAGGCGCGGACAGATGCGCGCCGAGGCCGCCGCCTTCATGGCGAGGCTCGGCTTCGACATTCCGGTTCGCGCGAATGTCGGTGCGCTGTCGCGGGCCGAGCGGCAGATGGTCGAGATCGCCAAGGCGCTGTTCGGCGAGGCACGCATTCTGGTCCTCGACGAACCGACCGCATCGCTGACCGATTCCGACGCGAACAAGCTCTTCGACGTCATCGTGCGGCTCAAGGAGCGCGGCGTCGCGATCATCTACGTGTCGCACCGCATGCGCGAAATCCGCCAGCTCGCAGACCGGATCACCGTGTTGCGCGGCGGCCGCAAGGTTGCGACGGTGGATGGCAAAGGCGTCACCGAGGCCCAACTCGTCGAGATGATGGTGGGCCGCCCGGTCGAGGATCTTTACCCGACCGTCCACCACAAGCCGGGCAGGGTTGCCCTTGAGATCGAGAACCTCAGCAGCAAGGACCAGCGTGTCAAGAACGTGTCGCTCGAGGTTTGCGCGGGCGAGATCGTCGGACTGGCGGGTCTTGTCGGCTGCGGCAAGGGCGAGATCGGGCGCCTCGTCTTCGGCATCGATGCAATGAGTTCCGGTCGCATCCTCGTCAATGGCGAGGTCCCGGTCAACCAGACGCCGCGCGGCATGCTGCGTTCCCGGGTTTGCTATTTCCCCGCAGATCGCGGGCGCGACGGGCTGGCGCTCAACCGCCCGGTCCGCGAAAACGCGTCGGCGGCGGCGCTAGACCTGAAGAGCATCGGCGGTGGGGGGTGGCTGCGCAGCGGCAATGAACGCACGCGCGTGCGCTCCGTGCTCGAGCGCCTCGCCGTCCGGCCTCTCGCGCCCGAGCAGAATGTTGCGCAGTTTTCCGGCGGCAACCGCCAGAAGGTCATGCTCGCCAGGGGGCTGATGCGCGACATAGACGTGTTCCTGTTCGACGAGCCAACCGTCGGCATCGATGTCGGCGCGAAGGCGGAAATCTACGCGCTGATGCGCGACCTCACCGAGGCGGGCGCGGCGGTGCTGCTTTCCTCCTCGGAAATGCCGGAGGTGCTGCACCTCGCGCATCGCATCTACGTGATGCACGAAGGCAGGATCGTCGACGAACTGGTCGGCGATGAACGAACGGAAGCCAACATCCTGTCGTGCTTCTTCGGCAAGGCCAGCAAACAGGCGGGCAGCGACGCCGTGGCGGTGCCGGCATGAGCGCCCCGGAGCAATCGCGCATGCGCGAGCGCCTTGTCGGCATGCTCACGAGCGGCGGCATCCTGATCCTGCTCATCGTGGTCACCGCGGCGGTGACGGCCTATATCCAGCCGCGCTTCCTCAACCATCTCAACATCATCAACGTGCTGCGCAACGCGGCGATCCTCTCGATCGTCTCGCTCGGCCAGATGCTGGTGATCATCGTCGGCGGGTTCGACCTTTCGGTCGGCGTCATAGTAGCGTTCGCCTCGGTGGAGACGGCGTTCCTGATGGGATTGCTGCTTACATGGCTGCCGGATTTTCCGGTTCTGGCGGTGATCCTCGCCATCATGCTCGCGGTCGCCAGCGGCGCGCTGATCGGCATGGCCAACGGCATCTTCGTCAGCCTTTTCGGGCTGTCGCCTTTCATGGTGACGCTGGCGATGAGTTCGGTGGTGGCCGGCGTCACCTTCTATTTCACCAAGGGCATCCCGATCTACGGCATTCCCGATTTCTTCCTGACCGGGGTCGGTCGCGGCCAGATGTTCGGCGTGCCCGTCGTCGCGGTGATCGGCGTCGCCTTTGTGGCGCTGGTGGCGCTCATGCAGCGGTTCACCAGCCTTGGCCGCCATGTCTACGCCATCGGCAGCAACATAAATGCGGCGCGCCTGTCGGGCGTGAACGCAACCTGGCTGCTGATCGGGGTCTATGCGGCAAGCGGGGCGACGGCTGCGATCACGGGCATATTGCTGACTGCCCGCATCGGCTCGGGCCAGTCCACGCTCGGCGAGACGCTGGCGCTAGAATCGATTGCGGCGGCGGTGGTGGGCGGCGTGTCGCTGATGGGCGGAACGGGCCGTGCCGAACGCGTGATGCTGGGCGCACTGTTCCTCGCGCTGGTCTCCAACTCGATGAACCTCATCCGCATCGACAGCAAATTTCAGACGCTCGTGCTCGGCGTGGTGCTGATCGCGGCCGTGTGCATCGAACTGCTTTACGGAGCGCGCAGACGCCATGGTTGAGATGTCGATACAGAAATCCGGGCGCTCGCCCTCGATCTGGGCATGGCTTTCCGCCCCTTCGCTTTCGCCGTTGCGGTCGCTGATTCCGGCGCTGGTCCTGCTGGCGGGCTTCGCGATCTACGAACCGAATATCGTATCGCGCGCAAATCTGTGGAACATCGCTGTCCAGACCAGCTACCTCGCCATCTTCACGCTTGGCCAGTCGCTCGTCATCCTGACGGCGGGGCTGGACCTGTCCATCGGCATGGCCGTGTCCTGGGTCAGCATCACGGCGTCCTTCGCGATGATGCAGTTCATCGCCGATCCGGTCGTGGCGGTCATCGTGTTCATTCTCGCTGGCCTTGCCGCCGGGCTGCTCGTTGGTGCGGTCAACGGCTTTCTGGTGGCGGGCGTCGGGGTCAATCCGTTCGTGGTGACGCTCGGCACCTTCAACATCCTGCTGGCGCTGAACTCGACCATCACCGGAGGCTTTCCGGTGATTGGCTTTCCGCCGGAGCTTGGCAGGCTGCTGGTCACCGGCACGGTGCTGGGCGTTCCGGTGCCCATCGTCGTGGCGCTCGTCCTGCTGGCTGCCGCCGGCCTTGTGCTGAGGCGCACCGTGCTTGGCCGCAGCCTGTACCTGATCGGCTCGAACCCGAGCATGGCCTTCGTCGCCGGGGTCAGCGTCAGGCTGCATATGTTCATGGCCTATGTGCTGTGCTCCGGGCTGGCCGCATGCGGCGCGCTGCTGCTCACGGCGCGCGCCGGTTCGGGCGAGCCGAACATCGGCGTTGCGATCACGCTCGAAACCTTCGCGGCAGCCGTCATCGGCGGCACGCGTCTGCGCGGCGGGGAGGGGGGTGCGCTTGCCGCCCTCGTCGGCGCTTTCTTCATCACCGTTCTGTCGAACGGCATGAACCTTGTCCGCATCGACGGCTACATCCAGCAGATGTGCCTCGGCGCAATCGTCATCCTTAGCCTTCTTATCGAGCGCTGGTCGCAGCGCTCCCAGCGATCTGCGTAGAGGAATTCCGCATGTTTCAGGCCTGCATCGACATAGGCGGCACGTTCACAGATTGCCTCGTCTCGGACGAGACGGGAAAGATTTCGCTGTTCAAGGCTCCGACCACCCCCGGTGAATTCCATCGCGGTTTCATCGACGTGCTTCACGTCGCGGCAGAAGGCTACGGCCTGTCTCCGCTGGAGTTCATGTCGCGGATAGACATGATCGTGCACGGCTCGACCGTGTCCACGAATGCGCTCGTCGAGCGCAAGCTGGCGCGAACCGCCGTGCTGCTCAACGAAGGCCATCAGGACATTCTGGTCCTGCGCGAAGGGCCGCGCAAAGGCGCGTTCGAATGGGAGATCAACTATCCCGAGCCGTACATCTCGCGCAATCTCACCCGCACGGTCGGTGGCCGCATCGATGCGCGCGGCAACGAGATCGTGCCGTTCCGCGACCAGGACGTGCTCGACGCCATCGAGGTGTTCAAGCGCCAGGGCGTGGTCGCCATCGCCGTCGGGCTTCTCTGGTCGGTGGTCAATCCGGCGCACGAGCTGAGGGCGCGCGACATCATTGCCCGCGAATGGCCGGACGTTTCGGTCACGCTTTCCCACGAGATCAATCCGATGCCGCGCGAATACAAGCGCATCATCGCGGCAGCCATCGACGCCTCCATCAGCCCCATCGTGCGCGGCTATGTGGAGCAGCTTGAGGAGGCGCTGAAGCGCGAGAAATTCGGCGGACAGTTGCTGCTGGCCAACTGCATCGGCGGCATGATGCCCGTTTCCGATATGATCAAGCGCCCGATCTACAGCGTCATGTCTGGGCCGACGCTCGCGCCGATGGCCGCGCTTGCGCTGACCGACGAGGAGGACGTGATCGTCGGCGACATGGGCGGCACCACATTCGACGTGTCGGCGCTGCGCAACCACCAGATCATCGTCACGCCGGATTCCATGATCCACAACGACTCGCTCGGCATTCCTAAAGTGGATGTGCGGTCGGTGGGCGCCGGCGGCGGCTCGATTGCTCATGTCGATCAGGGCGGCCTCTTGCATGTCGGCCCGAAAAGCGCCGGGGCGTGGCCGGGTCCCGCCTGCTACGGCAACGGTAACACGGAGGCGACCGTCACCGACGCCAATGTCGTGCTCGGCATCATCGACCCGGACTTCTTTCTCGGCGGGCGCATCAAGCTTCGTCGCGATCTCGCGGAAGCCGCGGTGCAGAAGATCGCCGACCGGCTGGGCACCAGCCTGACGCACGCGGCCTACGCGATCCACACGACCAGCAACCACAACATGGTCGCGGCCATCGAGGAAATTACCATCCGCGAAGGGCTCAACCCGAGGGAAAGCTATTTCGTCTGCGGCGGCGGGGCGACGCCCTGCCATATCGCCGAGATGGCCGACATCCTCAACCTGAAGCGCTACATGATCCCGCGCTACGTGGCGGGGCTGAGCGCCTTCGGCGGCCTGATCTCCGACATACGCTGGGAGCAGAATGGCGTGTGCCAGACCGACAGCCGCAAGTTTGTGCCCGACGCCGTGAATGCGGCGCTGGACAGGCTGCGCAGCGAGGGCGACAGCTTCCTCGAAGGCGCAGGCATTCCGAAGGACAGCAGGCGGTTCGAATATTCCTTCATGGGCCGCTACGAATACCAATCGTGGGAAATCGAGGTCGGCTTCGAACGGCCGGAAGCGCTGACCGCCGACGACCTGCCGCAATTGGTCGAGAATTTCCACCGCATCCACGAACGCATCTATTCGATCCGCGCGGATGAGGATGTGGTGGAATTCATCACCTGGAAGGTGCGGGCGATTGGGTCGCGACCGGGGCAGACGCTCTACCGTGATTTCAAACTGCCGGCGAAGAGCGGAACGGCAGTCGCGAAGAACCGGCGCAGGGTCTACCTGCACGAGCGCTCCGAGGCCGTCGATCTCCCAGTCTATGACGGCAGCCAGGTGTTGGCGCAGGCGGTGTTTGAAGGCCCCTGCCTGATCGAGAGCGAAACCTTTACCGCGCTCATCAAGTCGGGACATCGGGCCGAGGCCGACGCCTACGGAAATCTCCTCGTCGAAGTCGCGTGACGCGGCGAATAACGGCAACAAGGAACCTGAGAATGCACGGCACCGTCGAAGAACCGAAATCCTCAGTCGGGATGCGCAACGACCCGATGCTGATGGCGGTCCTGAAAAGCCGCTTCGAGGCGATTGTCCGGGAAATGACGCTCGTGGTCATGAAGGCCAGCCGCTCGGCGGTTATCAAGAACGCGCGCGATTTCAGTTGCGCGCTCCTGACCTACGATCATCGCATCGTCTCGACCGAGAACGCGTTGCCGATCCACGTTGCGTCCATGAACCTGGTCACCAGCCCGATCACCGAACTGTTCGACGACATTCGCCCCGGCGACATGTTCCTCAACAATTCGCCGTTTCACGGATCGACGCACCATGCCGATATGACGCTGGCCATTCCCTGTTTCTTCGAAGGCAAGCCGCTGTTCTGGGCCATGGCGCTGTCGCACCATGCCGATACCGGCGCGCCGGTTCCGACCACCTATCTGCCCTTTGCCCGCACGATCTATGAGGAGGGAATCCATTTCCCCTGCGTGCGGATCGCGCGCGACCATCAATTGATCGAGGACGTCATTCGCATCGGCATGGTCAGGAACCGCGTGCCCAACCTGTGGCTGGGCGATCTTCAGGCGCAGATCGGCGCGTGCAAGACCGCCGAGCGCCGCTTGACGGAATTGCTCGGCAAATATGGCCATGACGTCATCGCCGATTTCATCGAGGACTGGTTCGAGTATGGCGAGCGAATGGCCATTGCCGAAATCAGCAAGCTGCCCGCCGGGGTCTACAAATACGAAACGAAGCACGATCCGGTGCCGGGCGTGGCGGAGGACGGCATACCCGTGCGCGTCGAGATCACGGTGGAGCCGGAGGAGGGCACGATCACCGTCGATGTCCGCAACAATATCGACAATGTGCCGGGCGGCCTGAACCTTACGGAAAACACCACGACAGGCGCATGCCGCATGAGCCTGTTCAACAATATCGATGCGAAAATTCCGCACAATCACGGCAGTTCGAGCCGCGTCAAGGTGCTCATGCGCGAAGGCTCGGTGGTCGGTAAGCCGCGCTATCCGGTGGGCACCTCCGTCGCGACGACCAATGTCAACGACAGGCTGATCGCAGCCGGCAGCGCGGCCTTTTCGCTGATGGGGCCGCCCTGGGGCCAGGCCGAAGGCGGACAGCAGCTTCCTGTCGGCATCGGCGTCGTGTCGGGCTTCGATCCCTTCAAGGACGGCCAGCCCTATGTGAACCAGGTGTTCATCGCCTATGGCGGCGGCGGCGCGAAATACGGCTATGACGGCTGGCTGACCTATTGCGGCCCGGCCAATGGCGGAATGATCAATCTCGATTCCGTCGAGGTGGACGAGGCGATGTATCCCTTCGTCATCGAGTCGCGCGGGGTCGAGCCCGACACCCAAGGGTTCGGCGAGTTCGAGGGTTCGCCCGGCGTCGGCGGCGTGTTCTATCCGGTTGGCCACGACATGACGGTCATCTATTCGGCGGACGGGTCGACCATCGCTCCCAAGGGCGTGCTCGGCGGAGCGGCGGCAGCGCCGAGCCGCAGCGCCAAGCGCATGCCGGACGGAAGCCGCAAGGAGCTTCCGGCCTTCAACATCGAGACATGCCGCGCCGGCGAGAAGATGGAATTTCTCGCGGGCGGCGGCGGCGGATATGGAGAGCCGCGCAACCGATCGCCCGAAAGGGTCCTGCGAACCGTGAATCTAGGCTGGCTGAGCCCCGAAAGGGCGCAGGAGATCTACGGGGTTGCGGTCACATACAACGAGGCATCAGCCCAATACGAATTGGTCGAGACCAAGGTCACATCATGAATCAAAACAACAGCATGACGCGCGACCAGGAACTGCGCGCGCGGGCCCTCAAGGTTGTGCCCGGCGGCATGACGGGCCATCTCAACGCAGCCGCGCTGCCATCCGGCTATCCGCAGTTTTTCGAGTCCGGCTCGGGCTGCCGGATACGCGACGTCGACGGGCGCGAGTTCATCGATTTCATGTGCAGTTGGGGTCCTGTCATTCTCGGACACCATCATCCCGAGGTCGAGGAAGCCGTGGCGCGGCAGATGGCGCTGGGCGATTGCCTGAACGGTCCCACGGAGCGCTTCGTGGAACTGGCCGAATTGTTCACCGACAGGGTTGAGCATGCCGACTGGGCGCTTTTCCAGAAGAACGGGACGGATGCCACGACGGTGTGCCTGACAGTCGCGCGCGCAGGGACCGGCCGCAGGAAGATCCTCGTTGCAAGCGGTGCCTATCACGGCGCCATTCCGTGGTGCTCGCCTTCCCTTGCCGGCGTGACGGCGGAGGATCGCGCCCATCTCATCTACTTCGCCTACAACGATCTCGACGCGCTGGAGCGCGCGGTAGCGGAAGCGGGCGACGACCTTGCCGGGATCATGGTCTCGGCTTTCCGGCACGATGTCGGGTTCGACCAGCAACTGGCGCGGAAGGACTTTGCGCAAAGGGTGCGCGCGATCTGCGACGAGAAGGATGCCGCACTCATCGTCGACGACGTACGCGCGGGCCTGCGTGTCGCGAAGGGGTGCAGTTGGGAAACGCTGGGCGTGAACCCGGATCTGAGCGCATGGAGCAAGGCGCTTGCCAATGGCTATGCGCTGGCGGCGGTCGCCGGCTCCGACCGCTTCAGGCAGGCGGCGACACGCATCTACTCGACCGGTTCGTTCTGGTCGGCGGGCGTCTCGATGGCCGCTTCCATTGCGACGCTGAAGGTGTTGGGTTCGGTGGACAGCATCGGCTACCTGCAACGGATCGGCGAAAGGTTCAGGACCGGCATCGCCGCGCAGGCGGCCAGATATGGCATCGGGGTCCGCCAGACCGGCCCGGCGCAGATGCCCACGATCCTGTTCGACGATGATGCCGACTACGCCAAGGGCTTCCTTTTCACGGGCGAAGCGCTGAGGCGCGGCGTCTATCTTCACCCGCGCCACAACATGTTTTTTTCCATGGCGCACCGCGAGGCGGATATCGACGAGGCGCTTGAGGCGACCGACGGCGCGTTCCGTGTCCTTGCAGAACATCTTGAGCAGAAGCGAAGGGTTGGATAGCAGATAGAACGCAAACTCGGTCTTTTCTTAATTTTTCGCGCCTTGCAGACTGACAAGTGCCGGCCCGTGCCGCCATCTGCGCAACAGGCTCAGGTCGAAATCAGGCAGCTCGCGCAAGGCGGGAGGATATAAAGTGCTTACAAATAAAGAGACGTTTGAGGGCGGCGTTCTCACCGGTCGGCTCAACCTCGCCAGCCGCGTCTACCAGCATCTCAGCTACCAGCTCATGTCCGCGCGCCTCAAGCCGGGTGAGCGGCTGAAGATCAGGGAGTTGTCGCGGTCGCTGGAGGTCAGCGAAACGCCCGTGCGCGAGGCACTCCTGCAGCTGGTGCGCGACGGCGCGCTGGAGATGAAGGAAGGCTACTATATCAGAGTCAGGCACCTGTCGCTGGCCGAGTATCTGGAAATCCGCGACATAAGGCAGGAGCTGGAACCGCTCGCCGCCGTCAGGGCGCTTCCCCATTTGACCAAGGCGGACATCAGCGGTCTCGCGGAGGCGCACAGGAAGCTGGTGAAGGCGGAGAAGGAGCGCGCCTATGACGACGCGCTGCTGCACAATTACGATTTCCATCTCAGCATCTATCGCCATTCGGGAATGCCACAACTGATCGCGCTGCTCGAAAAGCTGTGGGTGCAGGTCGGGCCGATGCTCACCTTCCTCTATCCCGATGGCCATCCGACCTATGACGACCGTCACCAGCATCTCAACATCATCGATGCGCTGCGCAAGAAGGACCCCGAGGCGCTCAGGCACGCCGTGGTTATGGACCTGCTTGAGGGCGGGCGCAAATTCGTCGAATGGCTGGAGCGGCAGGAAGCCGCCCAGGGCATCGCGCAACCGGTGTCCAAAAAGGCGCCATCCAAGAAATGAACGGACCGAAGGCGGTGCCGTTCCAGAGCGAGGTTTCCACATGACATCCTGGGGCAAGATTTCGGACGCAACCTGCAATGCGGAATTGCTCAACGCATTCCAGAGATGCGGCAGCGCGCTGTTCGTGGGCAATTTGAACAACAGCCATTCCGGCAATATGAGCGTGCGGGACGGCGATGCGATGTGGATCACCCGCACGCGCAGCATGTGCCACGACATGAACCTCCACGACATCATACGCGCGCCTCTCGACGGAAGCGGCGACAGGTCCCAGCTTTCGCGCGAATCCGTGGTGCACGAGACGATCTACAACGAGACGGGCTATGAGGCGGTTGTGCACTGCCATCCGCGCGATGCAATCGCCGTGAGCTTCCTGCTGGACGCGATCTATCCCATGCAGATCGAGGGGCACGGCGCACTGCCCGGCGTCATTCCGGTGCTGGAATTCGAGGTTGCGACCGCATCGAAGGCGTTCGCGGCCAATGTCGCCGCGGCGATGAAAACCTATCCGGCGGTCATGGTTCGCGGCCATGGGCTTTTCGTCGGAGGAGGCAGCCTCGACCAGGCGACGCATCGTTCCTTCGTCGTGAACGATTCAGCCTATTTCACGCTGGTTGCCATGGATCGCGGGGCGGACATCAAGGCGCTGCTCGCCAAGCCCTACCTTGTGCGCGGCTACGGAGCGGTTGCCAGCGCCGCCAGATGACGCAGGCCTGCGTCATCGGCGTGGACATCGGGTCGTCCGCCGTCAAGGCGACGGCCTTCAATGAGGACTGGATCGCGACAGGAGAGGGCCGCAGGTCCTACAGCGAGACGCGCGGACCGTGCGGCGAGGTCACACTGTCCGTCCGCGACGTCCTTGCGAAATCGCGCGAGGCCATCGGAGAGTGTTTCGAGGCTGCGTCCCGCACCTGCAAGGATGCGCGGTTCGCGCTTTCGATCGCAAGCGTCGGCGAAATACTGGTGCCCGTCGATGCGAACGGCCATCCGCTCGCGGACGCGATTCTGAACGGCGACGCGCGGCTTTCGGGCGCACGCCAATGGTGGTCGGAGCGCATCGATCCGGCCTTGCTGCACGAGACTACCGGCCTGCCGATGCGGGACACATGGGCCGCGAATGTCGTCGGCCACCATCTCCGGGCGGGCCTGCGCCCCGCGCGCTTCCTGACGTTCGAGGACATGATCGTCGCCGCGCTCGGCGTCAGGCCGCAAATGTCGCTTTCGCTCGCTGCCCGCTCGATGATGCTGGAACTGCGCGCGCGGGAGTGGTCGTCGCAGATACTCGACGTACTCGGGATCGACGCGGCAAGCTTGCCGCCGGTCTCGCTGCCGGGCAGGGTGCTTGGAACGACCGCACGAGGCAATGAATGGGGCCTGCCTGCGGGCATCGTCGTGGCAAGCGGCGGCCACGACCAGTTCTGCGCCGCCGTCGGCACGGGCGCGTCGCCTGCAATTCCGATGTGGTCGACAGGAACGGTCGACAGCTTCGCGACACTGAAAAGCGACGTGTCGCAGGCTTCCGCGCTTCCGCAATACGAGGTAGATGACGGCGTCTATATGCGCACCGTGCCGAACCTTAACGGCGGACGGGTGTTGAGCTGGCTTTCAAGGCTGTTGAACACGGACAGGATCGAGCAATTCGTGGATGATTGCGAACGGCCCGAGAGGCTTCTGGTGGTTCCGACATTCGGGACGACCGGCGCGCCCGACTTCGACCCTGATTCGACAGGCATGGTCGTGGGCCTGACCTATGCCGACAATGCCGCAAGCCTTGCCGCCGCGGCGGTCGAGGGGATCGTTCTCGAAACGCGGCAGGCGGTCCTTTCCAGCGGCATCGACCTAGCGGGTTGCGAGGCGATCACCGTGGCGGGTGGATCTGCGCGATCCTCCCGCTGGCTTGGATTGAAGGCGGATGCGTTCGGGCTTCCCGTGCTGCGGCGCAGACATGTCGATGCCGGCATCGTGGGCGCGGCCATGCTTGCGCGTCGCGCGCTGGACGGCACGCGCGTCGATGTCGAGCATGCAAATCCCCGGCTGGACATGGTTCTTCCGACGAGTGAGGGCATGCAGCGGATGGATCGGCAGGCGGCCCGCTATGCCTCGCTAAGGCACAAAAGTCGCTGACGGCTGAACCGCGTCGGCTCTAGTGGGCATTTGTCGGCTTAGGGTCGACTGGCAAAGGCGCGGCCGGCTCGGTGGCCTCGTCAACCGGCAATTCCCACCCAAGCAGGCCATATGCCTCGTTGCGGACAAGGGGCGTCGCGCCTTCAACCATTTGAGAGGCGGCTGCCCCGACCAACACCCCTGCGGCAGACAAGAGCCAGGCCCTTGCAACCCTGCTCTTGCTTACACTTATGATGATATCGCGGTTCAACGCGACAACGTCTTCGGCATATAGGCCGCCGCCGCCCGGAATCGCCCGCGCATGGCTGACCCGTACCGTGATCTTGTGATTGCCGGGTTGAAGCGCCCGCAAGCGCCACTGCCATTGGCCGTATCCGAGTGCTGAATCGATCTTTACCGGGTCGTTGCCCAGTGCAATGACCTGAAGCGCCATCGGATCGGCATAGACTTTCGCGAACATCAAACCGGGTGCCGCCACTTCAGCGGTCTGGGGCGAACGCTTGCTGGATGTGACGTCTGCAAAACGAACGGTACCTATGTGCGTCGGCGAGACGATGAGGACGAACATATCCGTCACTTCGCCTTCAGTCATCTTTGTGGGGGGATCGAAATATATCCTTCCCAACGGGTGGTCGGCGACGACGGGTGCGGATTTGTTTGAGGTTTTCGGCTGAGCGGCAGCGGCCGGGGTGGCCTGCACAGGCTCTGCGGTTTTTTGTGCCGGTGCGGCCATCGGCACGGGTGCGGGCATGGGCTTTTCAGCTTTGATGGGCTTTTGCGTTACTTCGCGAAGTGCGCGGATATGCTCAACGTGCACCACGACCTGGGATGGGCGTGCGGCTGGAGGCGCGTCGCGTCGTCGTGCCGTATCGTCACGCTTCGGGCGCAGAAAGGACGGCACTTCGAGGTAGTCGGAATCTTCAATATCCGCATCCGCGAATGGTTCTACGCTTTCTCTTGTGAAATCGGCTTCCCGTCTTTCGCGCTCGACTTTGACATTGATGCCAGGGCGTTCCTCCCGGATAGGAACGTTCCAGCCGTACCGGTCGGACTCGTAGGAAACACGACCGGGATTGGTCCATCGGAAATTTGTTTCGATTTCGGGCGGTTCATCCCCTTGCAGAACGGGCTTGCGAACTGTCCGCAGTCGCAGGAAGAGCCACCCCGAGAAACAGATGGCAGCGCTGGCCAGAAACACCATGGTTAGAGTGTTCATGTTCCCTCCGGGCATGTCCGGATAGTAAGGCTGAATCAATCCGACGTCACCGCCAACGTTTGAATTAGCGGCCATAAGCCCGTGCACAACCCGGCTCGGCTACAAACCGCTTTCGCCCCAAGAATTTGTAGATACAGGAGGAAGAATGGTGGGCGATGTAGGGATTGAACCTACGACCCCACCCGTGTGAAGGGTGTGCTCTCCCGCTGAGCTAATCGCCCGTCAGGGGCGGCAAGCGCCCCGGAACGGGCGGCATATAAGGGGTCGCCTTTCGACAAGTCAAGGATGCCGGTTATCATTTCCCGCAGCGATCAGCCGGTCCGCGAGTTCCACGGTCAATTCCCGGTAGTGCGAGATCACCAGAGACGGCTCAAACGCGCTCACATGGATGTCCGTGTAGCCGAAATCGACGGCGATGACGGGAATGCCCGCCGCCTTCGCCGTGTCGATGTCCGTACGCGAATCGCCCACCATCAATGCCTGCGACGGATTTCCGTTCGCCATCTCGATCGTTTCCAGCAGGTGGCGCGGGTCCGGCTTGCAATGCATGAAGGTGTCAACCCCGCAGATGGCCTCGAATCGTTCGCGCAGGCCCAGCCCCTCGATCAGCCTGAGCGCCAGCGCTTCGGTCTTGTTTGTGCAGATCGCAAGCAAATAGCCCGCTGAACTCAATTGGTCGAGCGTGTCGAGCACCCCGGGAAAGGGCAGGGACTTGCCCGGTATATTGCCCGAATAGTGCTCCAGAAAAGCGCCATACATACGTTCCAGGGCTTCGGGCGTGAGCGGGCGGTTCTGTGCGCGGTGCGCGCTTTCGATCATTGCCTTGCCCCCGGAGCCCAGCGCCTGGCGAAAGCCTTCGGCGGCAACCGCGCTCAGCCCGTCGCCCGCAAGGCTATGGTTCAGTGCGTCCAGCAGGTCAGGAGCTGTGTGGATGAGAGTTCCGTCGAGGTCAAAGACGGCAATCTTGCTTTTCATGTGCAATCGACTCCGAAGCTGAAGCGTGAAGCTCGTTCAATCACGCTCGGCATCGGGCGGGACATAGCGCTCCCAGCCTTTCGGTCCCAGATGCTCCTGCGGCAGGAAGCGGACCTTGTATCCCATCTTGCGCGAACCGTTCACCCAATAGCCCAGATAGACATGGGGCAGGCCAGCCGCGCGCGCCCGGCTGATATGGTCGAGGATCATGAACGTGCCGAGAGAGCGGTCCTCCATCCCGGAATCATAGAAGGAATAGACCATGGACAGGCCGTCGGCCATGCGGTCCGTCAGCGCCACTGCGATCAACTCGCCTTCCCCGCGACCCGTGATGAAGCTGTCCGGGCCGCGTCGGCGGTATTCGATCACCTTCGTGTCGACATGCGTGTCCTCGACCATCATCGCATAGTCCAGCACGGTCATGTCCGACATGCCGCCGCGCTTGTGACGCGCGTCCAGATATTGGCGGAAAAGCGAATATTGCTCGGTCGAGGGTTCGGCGTCATGCATCGCGCCGATCAGGTCCGCGTTGCGGCGCAGGATGCGCTTCATGTTCTTCGTCGGCGCGAACTCGCTGGTAAGGATGCGAACCGAAACGCAGGCGCGGCAGTTCTCGCACGCCGGTCGGTAGGCGATGTTCTGCGACCGCCTGAAACCGCCCTGCGTCAGCAAATCGTTCAGTTCGGGGGCCTTTTCGCCGACAAGATGCGTGAAAACCTTCCGCTCGAATTGCCCTTCCACATAAGGGCAGGGCGACGGCGCGGTCAGAAAAAATTGCGGCGAGTGGATCGGTTGCTGGGTCATGTGTTTGTCAAACTATAGCGCCAGCCTCGCGAATCGTGAAGCGCCTGAATTCGAAACTTGCGGATGATGGGCAGAGCTATTCGGCTAAGCAATTCAATATTTCTGCCCGGGTTCATTCAAAATATAATGCACTGCACAACGCGTTCAACCGTTGAAATCCATAGTTCCTTGCCGCAATCTGTCTTTATCTTCGCAAGTGCGAAATCCATGAGGGGACAACCATGGACCATTTCGACCTCGTTGTGATCGGCAGCGGTCCATCCGGGCGGCGCGCGGCAATCCAGGCCGCAAAGCTCGGGAAGTCCGTGGTCGTGGTGGACAGGGGTCGCCGTCTGGGCGGCGTTTCGGTGCACACCGGAACCATCCCGTCAAAGACCTTGCGCGAAACCGTACTCAACCTTTCTGGTTGGCGCGAGCGCGGCTTCTACGGACGCGGCTATCGCGTCAAGCAGGACATTTCGATCACCGATCTCGTGCAGCGGCTGCACAAGACGCTCGACCACGAGGTCGAGGTGCTCCAGCATCAGTTCATGCGCAATGGCGTGCGCAACATGCGGGCAGGCGCGCGCTTCGCCGAGCCGAACCTGCTGACCCTGACGAACGATCACGGCGACACCAGTTCGCTTGCCTTCGATCACGCGCTGATTTCCGTGGGCACCCGCCCCCATCGGCCCAAGGATGTTCCGTTCGACCGCAAGCATGTGTTCGACAGCGACGAAATGCTGGAGATCGAACGGCTGCCGCGCACCTTGACGGTCATCGGGGGAGGCGTCATCGGCGTCGAATATGCGACCATATTTTCGGCGCTCGACGTGCCGGTCACCCTGATCGAGCCGCGCACGTCGATACTCGATTTCATCGACCGCGAGATCGTCGACGACTTCATGCACCAGATGCGCGACCGCGGAATGCAACTCAGGCTCGGCACCGCCGCCAAGTCCATCGAAGTCAAGAACGGGCAGGCCGAAGTCATGCTGTCCGACGGGCGGGTCGTGCGCTCGGAAGTCGTGCTCTATGCGGCGGGCAGGAGCGGCAATGTGGAATCGCTCGGGCTCGATGCAGTGGGTATCGAGGCCGACAACCGGGGCCGCATCAAGGTGGACCCCCTGACATTCCAGACCACGGTTCCGAACATTTATGCGGCGGGCGACGTCATCGGCTTCCCGAGCCTTGCCTCAACGGCAATGGAGCAGGGCCGGGTGGCGGCCTGCCACGCGTTCGGCGTGTCGCTGCCTCCGGCGCCGGAGACCTTTCCGTACGGCATCTATGCGGTGCCGGAAATTTCGACCGTCGGTCAGTCGGAGGAGGAAATTCGAAGCAGCGGCATGGCCTATGAAATCGGCGTCGCCCGTTTCCGCGAAACGTCGCGCGGCCACATCATGGGCGTTGACAGTGGCTTCCTGAAGCTGATTTTCGATCAGGACACGCGCCGCCTGCTGGGCGCGCATATCGTTGGTGAAGGTGCGACCGAGCTGGTCCATATCGGGCAGGCTGTCATCAATCTCGGCGGCACGGTGGACTTCTTCGTCAACAACACCTTCAACTATCCGACGCTTGCCGAGGCCTACAAGATTGCGGGCCTCGACGCCTGGAACCGGATGAATCGTTAGATGATGGATCGTTAGATATTGTCGCGCAGCACGACCGTTCCGAGCAGCAGGTCGTGAACGGTGCGCTTGTAGTCCGTAAACAGCGTTGCCAGCAGGATCAGCGGCGTGAGAACGACATTGCCCGCCCAGAACAGCACCGAATGCACCACAGCCGTCATGCCGTCGATGGGCGAGCCGTCCATGCGGTAGATCCGCAGCCCCATCATCCTCATGCCGACCGTCGCCTGGTTGGGGCCGCCCATGGTCTGCCAGATATAAGTCAGCACGATCAGCACGGTGGCCGGGCCGAACACGAAGAACAGCAGCCAGCCCGCGCCGAGCGTTGCGACGCCCAGCAGGAAGAACACCACCGCGAGCGCAATCGTCATCGCTCCGACAATCAGGTAGTCGATCACGAACGCCATCATGCGCCGTGTCAGCACGCCGTCGAGGGCGCGCGGATCGTTCAGCGCAAACGGCGCGTTTGCCGCATAGGTTTCAGTGTTCATCGGCAGGCGCTCCACTCTGTCCATGCCGCATAAATGGGCATTTCACGTCCGCATTCAAGCGCGCTCGCCAGCCAGCAATTTCGCGACTTCCGGCGCGAAATAGGTCAGGATGCCGTCACATCCCGCGCGCTTGAACGCCAGCAGGCTTTCCAGCATCGCGCGCTCGCCGTCGATCCAGCCATTCTCGGCCGCCGCCCTTATCATCGCATACTCGCCGGACACCTGATAGGCGAACATCGGCACGTTGAACTCGTTCTTCAGCGTGCGGATGATGTCGAGATAGGGCAGGCCGGGCTTGACCATCAGCATGTCCGCGCCTTCGGCAAGATCCTGCTCGGCCTCGCGCACCGCTTCGGCGGCGTTCGCCGGGTCTAGATAATAGGTTTTCTTGTCGCCCTTCAGCAGGCCCTTGGTGCCGATCGCCTCGCGATAGGGACCGTAGAAGGCCGAGGCGAACTTCGTCGCGTAGGACATGATCGCCACGTCCTGGAAGCCGCCAGCGTCGAGCGCCTCGCGGATCGCGCCGATGCGCCCGTCCATCATGTCGGAGGGCGCGATGATGTCCGCGCCCGCCGCCGCCTGCAACACGGCAGCCGCGGCGACCTGCTCCACGGTCTCGTCGTTGACGATGACACCGTCACGCAGGATGCCGTCATGGCCATGGTCGGTGAACGGATCGAGCGCGACATCGGTGATGACGCCGATTTCCGGCACGGCTTCCTTGATGGCGCGCGTGGCGCGGTTGATGAGGTTGTCGGCGTCGAGGATATGCGAACCCGTCACGTCCTTGCGCGAGGCATCGACACGCGGAAACGTCGCCAGCGCCGGAATGCCCAGCCGCGCCGCGCGTTCCGCTTCCTTCACCGCCACGTCGACGCTCAGGCACTCGACGCCGGGCATCGCCGCAATCGGCTCTCGCACGCCAACGCCGTCCACGAGGAAGATCGGCCAGATCAGGTCGGCGACCGTCAGGCGGCTTTCCTGCACCAGCCGTCGCGACCAGTCCGCCTTGCGCATGCGCCTCAGCCGTCGCGATCCGGTGATCTCGTCGACGCTGCGATGGCCCATCGCGGCCTTCAGGGGGCTGTGCTTGTTCATGGCTGCCTCTGGCACTCACTGGATGGCGTGGCTTCTAGCACGTCGCACGCTGTCATACCAATGCGGCGCTGCGCCGCCTCTCCCATTGACGCGCATGGCCGTGCCGCGTAACTCGCATTTGAGGATTCAGGGGATCAGCTGATGGCGATGGAAGCCAGGGGTGCGGACTTCGGCGGTGGCGAGGACGTGCGCTTCGAGCATTTGGGCGCTGCCGGGATCATCACGCTCACCCGGCCGAACGCGCTGAACGCGCTCAACCATCGCATGGTCAAGGCCATTTCGGCGGCGCTCGGCGCATGGGAGCGCAACGCCAATGTCGCGCTGGTCGTCATCAAGGGCGAGGGCAGGGCGTTTTCGGCGGGCGGCGACCTCATGGCCATCTACAATGGCCGCGCAAATCCTCCGGTCGAGTTCTTCGCCGACGAATATCGCCTGAACGTCCAGATCGAGAAGTTCCGCAAGCCTTACATCGCCCTGATCGACGGCATCGTCATGGGTGGCGGCGTCGGGCTTTCCTTCCACGGCTCGCACCGGGTGATGACCGAGAACGCCCAGTTCGCAATGCCGGAGGTCGGCATCGGCTTTTTCCCCGATGTCGGCGGCAGTCATCTCCTGCCGGACCTTGCCGACAATTTCGGCATGTATCTCGGCCTGACCGGCACGCGGATCAAATGGGGAGACGCGCTGTGGTCGGGACTGGCCACGCATCCGGTCAAGTCCGAACATCTCGGCGCGCTTCTGGAGATGCTCGCGCGCAACGGCGAGGCCGAGGGCGTGCTGCGCAATTTTTTCACCATGCCGCCGCGTGAAACGCCGCGCGAGATCTGGGAGAAGATCGACGGGTGGTTCGGCGAGCCGACGCTCGACGCAATCTTTGCAGCGCTGGAGAAGAACGCCGGCGACGCGGAGGCCGACAAGATCCTTGCAACGCTCAGGACCAAATCGCCCACCAGCCTGCGCGTCACCTTCCAGGAAATCGCACGCGGGCTGTCGCATTCCATGGAAGAGTGCATGAGAATGGAGTTCCGCATCGTCAACCGCATGCTGGCGGGCCATGATTTCTACGAGGGCATCCGGGCGGCGATTGTCGACAAGGGGGCGACGCCGGTCTGGGATCCGGCATCGATAAAGCAGGTCTCGCAAGCCGATGCCGATGCCTATTTCGCGCCGTTGCCGGGGGGAGACCTGACGTTTTGAACGCCTTCTCCACACGCCGCGCCCGCATCGAGCCGTCAAGCGCGGAACTTGCGTTCGTGTGGTTCCAGCGCGTGATCGCGGGCTACTGCCTGCTGTTCGGCGTTCTCTACTGGATCAGGCTGATCGGCTATCATCCCGGCATGCTCTGGCGCTTCGACCTGATGCCGATCTACTGGCAGGTGGCCAGCGTCTGCCTCGCCTGCTTCTTTCCCTTTGCGGCCATCGGCCTTTGGATGACCGCATCGTGGGGCGCGGCGGTGTGGTTCATCTGCGCCGTGGCCGAAACCGCGATGTATGTCGTCTATCCGCATATATTCGGCTATCGGCTGCCCATCGTGGGCGCCCATGTCGCTGCAATATCCATCTATGCGATCCTCTGGTACCTCGTCTATCGCGGGCGCAAGGCCGCGCAGGACGAATAGCCGGCTCGGCAAAAGTTAAGAAAGTTTGCTCGACAAACCCTTTCTTAACCCTGTTTGGAAACCTCCTCTTTTTAACCTTCCGTTAACGCTGGCGTTTAAGTCGAATTTTATGGGTGGCGGTTACCGTTCGGGACAAGGTGGCACAAAAACAAAAAGCCACCGGGCGACAAACGAAAGGTAATAACCATGATCAACTCGCGTCCGGCGGCGACACCCGCCCCCGCGTCTGGCGATCGCCGTGAGGCTATTCGCACGCTATACATGGAATCTCTTCAACTTGTTGAAAGACTTCATCGCCGTTTGCTTGATGTCATCAAGGATGAATTTGAGCGCAACGGCCGGTCGGACATCAATGCGATCCAGGCGCTGCTGTTGTTCAACATCGGCAATGCGGAGCTGACGGCGGGCGAATTGCGCTCGCGCGGCTACTATCTCGGCTCGAACGTGTCCTACAATCTGAAGAAGCTGGTCGATCTCGGCTTCATCAATCACCAGCGTTCGCGCATCGACCGCCGCTCGGTCCGCATCAGCTTGACGCCGAAGGGGCAGGACATCGCGGAAGTCGTCGGCAAGCTCTATGAGCGCCATATCGGCTCCATCGAGCAGGTCGGCGGCATCAACCAGGACGAGTTCAAGCAGATGAACCGCGCGCTCCAGCGGCTCGACCGCTTCTGGAACGACACCATCGCATACCGCATGTGATACGCAGCGCCACGTTTTGCCTGTCGCCCGACGGCGCCTCCGGCAGGAGGCGCCCGCGGGTGCCCTGCGTTGCTATTGTGTCACGCTTTGCGTGGCTTGCTCGCGGCTTTGCCGTCGCTCACATGCTTGTGGGTTGAATGGGCCTAACTAAGGCCATAATCACATGGCTACGCAGATTTCATCGAGGGAAATCACGCCTATAGGCTGGCGGCGCATCGGACAGGCCGCTCCGCGTGAAGGCGCACGGTGAATTAATGTTAAGGTTGACGCTTTAAAAACGCCCGACCTACATTCCGTTACAGGTGGACGCAGTGGATTTGAACAAGAGCAGACGCTTCTTCTTGGCTGGAACGGGAGCGCTCGCGCTTTCGGCAATCGCTCGTGGCGCGATGGCGCAGGAACAGGACTTCCTTCTCGACGTGTTGGCATCGCCGCGTCGCGGAAACTGGGACGACACGTTCGACGCGCAGGTTTCGGCCAGCGGCCAGCAGACCAAGATTTCCACCACCCTCCCGATTTTCTCGCCGCAGACCATCGCCTACACGCAACAGGCGATCAACGACTACCGCAACCTCGCCGCGCAGGGCGGCTGGCCGCAGGTGCCGTCAACCAAGAAGCTGCAGATCGGCGTGACCGATCCGGATGTGCAGGCGCTGCGCCAGCGGCTGATCGCGTCGGGCGACCTCGCTCGTGAAGCCGGTGTCTCGTCCGCCTTCGACACCTATGTCGATGCGGCGTTGAAGCGGTTCCAGAAGCGCCATGGCCTGCCTGCCGACGGCGTGACCGGCAAATACACCTTTGCCGCCCTGAACATTTCGGCGCAGGTGCGCCTTGGCCAGCTTGAGACCAATCTTGTGCGTCTCCAGTCGACCCCCGATCTCGGTCATCGCTATGTGCTGGTCAACATTCCCGCTGCGCAGGTCGAAGCCGTCGAAAACGGCCGCGTGGTGCTGCGCCATACCGCCATTGTCGGCAAGATCGACCGCCAGACGCCGGTTGTGAACTCCAAGATCAACGAAATCATCATCAATCCCTACTGGAACGCGCCGGAATCGATCATCCGCAAGGACATCATTCCGCTGATGCGGAAGAACCCGAATTACCTGACCGACAACAACATCCATATCATCGGCCCGGACGGGCAGGAGATTCCGCCGGAATCGATCGACTGGAACACCGAGGAAGCCGCGCGCTACCGCATGCGGCAGGACCCGGGCAAGATCAACGCGATGGCATCGGTGAAGATCAACTTCCCGTCGCCGGACGGCGTCTACATGCACGACACCCCGACGCAGAGCCTGTTCAACAAGCTGATGCGCTTCGACTCTTCGGGATGCGTGCGCGTGCAGAATGTGCGCGACCTCGTGACCTGGATCCTGAAGAACACGCCGGGCTGGAACCGCCAGCAGATCGAGGCCGCGATCAAGGCGGGCGAGAACAATCCCATCTCCGTTGCGGACCCTGTGCCGGTCCACTTCCTTTATGTCTCGGCATGGTCCACCGGACCCGGCGTCGTGCAGTTCCGCGACGACATTTACGGTCGCGACGGGGTGGACGAGCTGCAGATCACTTCAGCGCTCTAATGCTTTGAAATTAAACAGAAAGCCGTCCGAAAATCCGGGCGGCTTTTTTCTTGTCCATTCTTCCGGACCCCTTCCGCGCGAGGCTGACTTTGACCGACATTTCCGGCAGGTTGCGTATTGGCGTACTGTTCGGCGGCCGTTCCGCCGAGCACGATGTCTCGGTGCTGTCGGCCACCAATGTCATGAAGGCGCTGTCGCCGGCCCGGTACGAAGCGGTTCCGATCTATGTGGCGCGCGATGGCCGATGGCTCCTCAGCGCATTTGAAAACGGCGTGCTGGCAAAGCCGTTGGACGGAAAGAGACTCGCTCTGCTGCCGGGCGGGCAGGGGCAGGGGATCGTGCTTGCCGAAGACGGCGCGACGGCGCTTTTTCCGAAAATCGACATCCTCTTTCCCGTCCTGCATGGACTTCATGGTGAAGACGGTGCGGTGCAGGGCCTTGCGGAGGTTTGCGGCGTGCCGCTGGCTGGCTGCGGAATACTCGGCTCGGCCAACGCGCTCGACAAGGATATCGCAAAGCGGCTGATGAAAGAGGCGGGCATTCCCTCGGCGGAAGCGGTCACGATTCATCCGGGCCATGCGCCCGCCTTCGAGGAGCTTCGACAGGCGCTCGGCCTGCCTGTTTTCATCAAGCCCGCGCGGCAGGGGTCATCCGTTGGCGTCAGCAAGGTGTCGACCGCCGCAGAGTACGATGCCGCGCTTGCCGAAGGTTTTCGCCACGACAACAAGCTGCTTGCCGAAGCATTTATTCAGGGCCGCGAAATCGAATGCGCCGTTCTGGAAGATGAGGATGGCGCGTTGTTCGTGTCGCGAACCGGCGAGATTGTCCCGGCACAGAGCCACGGGTTCTATACTTATGACGCCAAATATATCGACGAGGACGGCGCGGCGCTGAAGGTGCCGGCGGAACTGCCGCAGGAAGTCGAGGACAAGGTGCGCGCGCTGGCGCTGCGCGCCTTTCGGGCGCTCGGCTGCGACGGCATGGCGCGCGCGGATTTCTTTGTCACTCCGGACATGCGCATACTGGTCAACGAACTGAACACCATTCCGGGCTTCACCGACATCAGCATGTATTCGAAGGTGATGGGCGCGAGCGGTGTCGGTTATGCCGAGATCATCGATCGCCTTGTCGCCCACGGGCTGGCTCGCGCGGGACGCAAGCTTTGAGCCCGATGTCGGCCTCGTAAAATCCGCTCGCAAAATCCCCCGTTTCGGGACAGAACTGTTGCATTCGATCTTGCCCGCAAAGGCAGCGCGCGAAGCATGCCGACAGTCACGCTCATTCTGCTTCTGCTTCTCATGGTCGCGCTGTCCGGGGTGATAGTGCGCTTCATTCCCGTGCCGTTGCCGATCGTGCAGATCTTACTCGGGGTTGTGCTTGCGATCCCGGCGCGCGGCTTGCAGGTTGAGCTGAACCCGGAAATCTTCATGCTGGTGTTCATCCCGCCGCTGTTGTTCCTCGATGGTCATCTGGCGCCGAAGCGCGAATTTCGCGAGTTTCTGGGGCCTATCCTCAGCCTGGCGTTCGGACTGTCGCTGTTTACCACCATCGTGTTCGGCTATGCGCTGAACTGGCTCATCCCTGTGGTGCCGCTGCCGGTGGCATTTGCCCTTGCCGCCGTGTTGTCGCCAACCGATCCCGTCGCCGTCGGCTCGATCATCGACAAGGACGGCTTTCCGGGCCGGGTGCGCCATGTGCTCGAAGGTGAATCGCTTCTCAATGATGCCACCGGCCTTGTCATATTTCGGTTTGCGGTGGCGGCTGCGCTGACCGGGCAGTTCTCCTTCACCGATACGGCGGCAAGCTTTGTCGCTGTCGTCGCCGGCGGGGTGTTCTGCGGTGTGGCCACCTTCTGGGCGACGGCCTTCCTGCTCGGTCTTATCACCAAGGCCGGCGACGTTCGCCCGCAGGTGCAGGTGGTGCTGCTGCTTCTGCTGCCTTTCGCTGCCTATCTGCTCGCCGAGTTCCTCGATGCGTCCGGCATCCTCGCCGCCGTCTCGGCCGGGCTGTCGTTCAGCGCGGCGGGTTTCCTTGCCCTGCAGCGAATGCCCATCAGCCTTCCTCTGACCGCGCCCGCGCGCATGCAGAATGCAGCGCTCAACGAGCTGGTTTCCTTCGTCTTCAACGGTGCGATTTTTATCGTGCTCGGCCTCCAGCTCCCCGAGATCGTCCGCAGGACGCCTCCTGAACTGTCGATCTACGGCTCCTCGCCCGAACCGATTCTGGCCGTCATCATCCTCACCCTGATCCTGCTTCTGATCCGCTACCTCTGGATCGACAGCATTTCCTCGCTGCGGGGGCTTGTCCATCGCCGGCGGGGCACGAAATACGAACACCTGACGCTGGTGGGCAAAATCATCATGGCGCTTGCGGGCGTGCGCGGCGCGATCACGCTCGCGGGCATCCTTTCGCTGCCGCTGTCACTGCCGGACGGATCGCCCTTTCCGGCGCGCGACGTCGCCATCTATATCGCGGCGGGCGTCATCATCTGCTCGCTGGTGATCGCCAGCCTGACCCTTCCTGTGCTGGCGCGGAAGATGCCTCTCGAAAGCGGAGACGTGGCCGCGAACGAGGAGCGGCTGGCGCGGGTGACCGCCGCCGAAGCTGCCATTCGCACGATCGAGGAATTGGCGGGGAAGCCGACCGACGACGCTTCCGAGGTCGAGGCGCGTCGGGCCGTGGCATCGCAATTGATCTCGCTCTATCGGCAAAGGATCATTGCCGTGCAGGGAGATACGCCATCTGCCAGCGAAACGTCGCCCATTCTTTCAGAGATGCGCGAGGCAGCCCTTGCCGCCGAGCGGATTGCGCTGCTGCAACTGACCCGCGACGAGAAGATCAACGACACCACGATGCGCCAGGTCATGGCCGAAGTCACGATGCAGCAGGCGCTGCATCAGGACAACGGCAGGCGCAAGCGGTAGCAGTCGCAAAAGAGCAAGCGAAATTCGGATTGCGGCGGTGACTTGCGACGGCAGTGCGTGCTAAGGCGCACGCCAGTAATTCGAAAGCCCGGGCATTGCTCAGGAGGGAACTTGGATGGCACAGGCAGGCACGATTTCCAACGCCGATACTTTCTTCACCGCTCCATTGGAAGAGATCGATCCCGAAATCTTCGGCGCGATCCGCAAGGAGCTTGGCCGCCAGCGTCACGAGATCGAACTGATCGCGTCCGAAAACATCGTGTCCCGCGCCGTTCTTGAGGCGCAAGGCTCGATCATGACCAACAAATATGCCGAGGGCTATCCCGGCAAGCGCTATTATGGCGGCTGCCAGTTCGTCGACATTGCCGAGGAACTGGCCATCGAACGCGCGAAGAAGCTGTTCGACTGCAAGTTCGCCAATGTGCAGCCCAATTCCGGCAGCCAGATGAACCAGGCCGTGTTCCTCGCCTTGCTTCAGCCGGGCGACACTTTCATGGGGCTCGACCTCAATTCGGGCGGCCACCTGACGCATGGCTCGCCGGTCAACATGTCGGGCAAGTGGTTCAAGGTCGTCTCCTACGGCGTGCGGCGCGACGACCACCTGCTCGACATGGACGAGATCGAACGCCTCGCCCATGAGCACAAGCCGAAGCTGATCCTTGCCGGCGGCACAGCCTATTCCCGAATCTGGGACTGGAAGCGCTTTCGCGAGATCGCCGATGCGGTCGGCGCTTGGCTGATGGTCGACATGGCGCATATCGCGGGGCTGGTCGCGGGCGGCCAGCATCCGTCGCCGCTGCCCCATGCCCATGTCGTCACCACCACCACCCATAAATCGCTGCGCGGGCCGCGCGGCGGCATGGTGCTGACCAATGACGAGGACATCGCCAAGAAGATCAATTCCGCCGTGTTCCCGGGATTGCAGGGCGGCCCGCTGATGCATGTCATCGCCGCCAAGGCGGTCGCCTTCGGCGAGGCGCTGAAGCCCGAATTCAAGGTCTATGCGAAGGACGTCGTCGCCAATGCCAAGGCGCTCGCCTCCTCGCTTCAGGAGACGGGGCTGGACATCGTGTCCGGCGGCACGGACAACCATCTCATGCTGGTCGACCTGCGTCCGAAGAACGCCACCGGCAAACGCGCCGAAGCTGCCCTTGGCCGCGCCAATGTCACCTGCAACAAGAACGGCATCCCCTTCGATCCCGAAAAGCCCTTCGTGACCTCCGGTGTTCGCCTCGGCACGCCTGCGGGTACCACGCGTGGCTTCGGACAGGCGGAGTTCCGCGAGATTGGCAAACTGATCGCCGAAGTGCTCGACGGTCTCAAGGCGGCCAATTCGGACGAGGGCAACGCCTCGGTCGAGGCGGTTGTGAAGGCGAAGGTCGAGAAGCTGACGGAGCGTTTTCCGCTCTATCCCTATCTCGGCTGACCTTCGCGCAAAATGGACCTTTTATGCGCGTATTCTTGGCGAATACGCGCATTTTGCGCGAGAAACCACAATCTGTGGTTGCAAATTCGCGAACGCTTTGCGTTTCCGGCAATTTACACTAAGTGATTGCGCAGAGATTCCCCGGAAGGTTTCGGATGCGCTGTCCCTACTGCCAATCGGAAGATACCCAGGTCAAGGATTCCCGTCCCGCTGAGGATGGCTCGGCCATTCGTCGGCGTCGCGTCTGCCCGGATTGCGGCGGACGGTTCACCACCTTCGAACGAGTGCAGTTGCGCGACCTGACCGTGGTCAAAAAGTCTGGTCGCAAGGTTCCGTTCGACCGCGATAAGTTATTGCGTTCGTTGCAGATTGCGGTTCGCAAGCGCAACGTCGACCCGGACCGCGTGGACCGTGCGGTGACCGGAATGGTGCGGCAGTTGGAAAGCTCCGGCGAGAGCGAAATCGCCTCCGAGGAGATCGGACGGCTGGTCATGGAAGCGCTGAAATCGCTGGACGAGGTGGCCTATGTGCGCTTTGCCTCCGTCTACCGGAATTTCAGGGAAGCCAAGGATTTCCACGATGTTCTGGGCGAATTGCGCGGCGATGAGGAACCGGAGTGAGCACTTCGTCCGATGCCGAATCCGACCGCAGATTCATGGCGGCGGCAATCCGGTTTTCCCGCCGCCATCTTGGTTTGACCGGCACGAATCCGTCGGTCGGAACGCTCATCGTCCGCGACGGCGTGATTGTCGGGCGCGGGGTGACGGCGATTGGCGGAAGGCCGCATGCCGAGCCGCAAGCCATTGAAGAAGCAGGCGAATTGGTGCGTGGCGCAACGGCCTACGTGACGCTCGAACCCTGTGCCCATCATGGTCGCACGCCACCTTGCGCCAACGCCCTTGTCGCGGCGGGCATAAAGCGCGTGGTTGGCGCGGCGAGCGATCCCGACGACCGCGTGTCGGGCAAAGGCTATGCAATCCTGCGCGACGCCGGCATTGCCGTGACCGAGCACGTGCTTGCCGACGAGGCTGCCGACCTGATGTCCGGCTATCTCATTCGGTCTGTTGAGAAAAGGCCGGAAGTCATTCTGAAGATTGCGATTTCTTCGGATGGCTATATCGGCAGGAAAGGGGCCGGGCAGGTTGCGATTACCGGGGCTGTGTCGCGGGCGCAGGTCCATCTGATGCGGGCCGAATGCGATGCGGTTCTGGTCGGGATCGGCACTGCGATGGCCGACGATCCTGAACTGACTGTCAGGCTGCCGGGTCTGGAGAAACGCTCGCCGGCGCGCATCGTGATCGATCCGCTTCTCAGGCTCCCGCTGGCATCGAAGCTGGTCGAAAGTGGCGGAAAAGTGCCGGTTTTCGTCACGCCGTCTTCCGAGTGCGAGCCGGAAAAGCGCGAAAGTCTCGCCGCGCGCGGGGTGGGCTTTTTCGCCAGCGAAATGCACGAGGGTCGCATTGCGCTGCCCGAATTGCTTGAGGATATTGCGGCGCGCGGCATGTCGCGCATTCTGGTCGAGGGCGGTGGCGAAACCGCCCGTGCCTTTCTCGCCGACGGTGTGGTCGACCGCATCGTGCTCTTTCGCGGGCCAGTGAAGATCGGCGACGGCGGCATTGCGTCACCCATCGACGAAACCACTATACCGGACGGCTTCGTCCTCAGCCGTGAGGAACGCTTTGGCGAGGATATTTGCCGTGAGTGGACGAGGACAAGCTGATGTTCACAGGAATTGTCACCGATGTCGGACGCGTGGCGTCCGCAAACCCCTTGCCGGAAGGCGTGCGGTTTCGAATCGAGACGGCTTATGATTCCGCGACCATCGACATCGGCGCGTCGATAGCGTGCGCAGGCGTGTGCCTGACGGTGGTCGGATTGCCCGACGGGGGCGCAAACGCCCGCTGGTTCGAGGTGGAGGCGTGGGAGGAGGCGTTGCGGCTTACCACCGCTTCCGGCTGGCAGGCGGGCACCCGGCTCAATCTGGAGCGCGCCCTGAAACTGGGCGACGAGCTTGGCGGACACATCGTGTCGGGGCATGTCGACGGCATGGCCGGGATCGTCAGCCGCAAGCCCGAGGGTGAGGCCGTGCGCTTCACGCTGGAGTCGCCGAAAGAACTGGCCAAATTCATTGCGCCCAAGGGTTCCGTGGCTCTGGACGGCACTTCGCTCACCGTCAACAAGGTGGACGGACGGCTGTTCGACGTGCTGCTGATCCACCACTCCCTGAGCGTCACGACATGGGGCGAAAGGCAGGCGGGCGACCGCGTGAATATCGAAATCGATACCATGGCGCGCTATGCGGCGCGGCTGTCGGAAGCCGCTGCGCAGGGATTGTGAAAACAGAGGCGACGAAGCGCTTGCTCTCCTCGCGGCTTCGGCCTAATTGACCCGCGTTTCCGGAGTTCCCGATGGCTGGCATATCGAATCACGGCAAGGCTTTCATCCGTCCCGAGCGGCAGGCGCACCTGTTGATCGTGGAAGCGCGCTTTCACGACGACCTGTCGGACGCCCTGCTCGACGGCGCAAAGCAGGCGCTGGAGGAAGCGGGCGCCACCTATGACGTGATCACGGTTCCCGGGTCGCTGGAAATCCCAGCCGTCATCTCCTTTGCGCTTGACGGCGCGGTCGACGGCGGAACGGCCTATGACGGCTATGTGGCGCTTGGCACCGTTATTCGCGGCGACACCTATCACTTCGACATCGTGGCCAATGAATCGAGCCGCGCCTTGATGGATCTGTCGGTCCAGCAATCGCTGGCGATTGGCAACGGCATCCTGACCACGGAAAACGAGGAGCAGGCGTGGGTCCGGGCTCGCAGGAACGACGGCGACAAGGGCGGCTTCGCTGCCCGCGCCGCGCTGACCATGATCGCGCTCAAGGAACGCCTCGGAGGCGACGCGTGAACCCTTCCGGCAAGGACGGCCAGCCGGTCAGGCAGGCGAACAAGAGGGGCGCGGCGCGGCTGGCAGCCGTGCAGGCGCTCTACCAGATGGACGTCACCGGCAGCGGCCTGCTGGAGACCACGGCGGAATATGAATCTTTCCGGCTCGGCAAGGAAGTCGACGGCGCGCTCTATCGGGAGGCCGATGCGCAATGGTTTCGCGCCATTCTGGCCGGCGTCGTGGAAAACCAGACGGAAGTCGATCCCCTGATCGGCCAGTCGCTGACGGAGGACTGGCCGCTGTCGCGCCTCGACTCCACGCTGCGCGCCATTTTGCGCGCGGGCGTCTATGAGTTGACAAAGCGCGACGATGTTCCGGTTGCGGTTATCGTTTCGGAATATGTAGACATCGCCAAGGCGTTCTATGACGAGGACGAGCCGAAGCTGGTCAATGCGGTGCTCGACCGCGTCGCCCGTCGTGTTCGCGGCGAGGGCAGGGGAAAGAGCGCGGAATGACGGTCGCGGCGGCTGATGCGAAGCGCAATGCGCTGGTGCTCGCTGCCGCCCAGGCGATCATCGGATCGGCAAACCCGGTCGCGCTGTCGGTGGGCGGGCTGGTTGGCTACAGCCTGCTCGGTCCCGACAAATCGCTTGCGACCGCGCCGATAACGGCCTTCGTGTGCGGCATGGCCGTTGGCGCGCTTCCTGCTGCCGCGACAATCCGCGCGATGGGCCAGCGGGGCGGGTTCCTGACCGGCACGCTCATAACGGCGCTGGGCGGAATTATTGCCACAATGGCATTGATGCAGTCGAATTTCTGGCTGTTTACCGCAGCGCTCGCGGTGCTCGGGATCGGCAACTCCTTTGTCCAGCAGTTCCGCTTCGCTGCCGCTGACAACGCGCCAGTCCAGTTCAAGGCGCGTGCAATCTCGTTCGTGCTCGCAGGCGGCGTGGTGACAGCGCTGCTCGGGCCGCAGATCGTCATCTTCACGCGCGACCTGCTTCAACCCGTCATGTTTGCCGGATCGTTCGCCTCGATTATTGTGCTGGCTGCCGTCGGCGCAGCGATCCTGCTTTTCCTCAAGCCTCAATCGGCAACGGCAAGAAGCGACGGATCGGCCGCCGCACCTGCGCGCCCTTTGGGCGAAATCATCTCCGACCGGCGTTTCCTCGCCGCGATGATCTGCGGCGTCGGCTCCTATTCGTTGATGAGTTTCGTCATGACCGGCGCGCCGCTGGCAATGGTGGGATGCGGCTTCACCACGGACGAGGCGACGCTTGGCATCTCCTGGCATGTCATGGCGATGTTTGGGCCGAGCTTCTTCACCGGGCGACTGATACAGCGCTATGGCGCGGAGACCATCGTGGCGGTCGGCATCGGCCTGCTGATCCTTTGCGCCGTGGTTGCGCTCTCGGGCATCCATCTGTGGCAATTCTGGTCCGCCCTGATCTTCCTCGGCATCGGCTGGAATTTCGGCTTTATCGGCGCGACCGCGATCGTGTCGGAAACATATCGCCCGTCCGAAAAGGGCAAGGTGCAGGGTTTTCATGACCTCGTGCTGTTTTCGACGGTCGCCTTTTCGTCGCTGATGGCCGGGGCGACCTACAATGCATTCGGCTGGAGCATGCTGAACTGGGTGGTCTTTCCTGTTTGCTTTGTGTGCCTGTCGGCGCTTGCCGTGGTTGCATTCTCGCGCCGTCCCCGCACCGCCTGAACTTTTCGCTGCCATATGCGGACCGGCCACAATCCGGCGAAAACTGGGCAGAATCATATCGATGATTTGACGGCGACTTGACCGTTTCGGTATAAGCCGCGACGAATAGCGTGAGGTGCCAACCTTTCGTTACCATCGAACGGCCCGGGGAGAGGGATCTTTGGGGCCATATCCTGAGGAATGTTCCGCACATGACTATGCTTTACGTTGTCATTCTCTGCGGCGTGTTGTCCATCGTATATGCGATCTGGGCGACCCAGTCGGTGCTTGCCGCCGACCAGGGAAACGCGCGCATGCAGGAAATATCCGCTGCCATCCGTGAGGGGGCGCAGGCCTATCTGGCCCGGCAGTACACGACGATCGCCATCGTTGGCGTCGTGGTCTTTTTCCTTGCCTGGTGGCTGCTGTCTTCGGCGGCCGCCATCGGCTTCCTGATCGGAGCGGTGCTTTCGGGCGTGGCCGGCTTCATCGGCATGCATGTCTCCGTGCGCGCCAATGTGCGCACCGCGCAGGCTGCATCAAACAGCCTTTCCGCGGGACTGGACATCGCGTTCAAGTCGGGCGCGATCACCGGCCTTCTGGTGGCCGGCCTCGCGCTGCTTGGCGTGGCGGTTTACTATTGGGTGCTGATCGGCCCGATGGGCTACCAGCCTGCGGATCGCAGGGTGATCGATGCGCTCGTGGCGCTCGGTTTCGGTGCGTCGCTCATTTCGATCTTCGCGCGTTTGGGCGGCGGCATCTTCACCAAGGGTGCGGATGTCGGCGGCGACCTCGTGGGCAAGGTGGAAGCGGGCATCCCGGAAGACGATCCGCGCAATCCCGCCACCATTGCCGACAATGTCGGTGACAATGTGGGCGACTGCGCCGGCATGGCCGCCGACCTGTTCGAGACCTATGCTGTCACCGTGGTCGCGACCATGGTTCTGGCCGCGATCTTCTTCGCCGGATCGGCAATTCTCGGTTCGGTCATGATCTATCCGCTGGCCATCTGCGGCGCGTGCATCCTGACCTCCATAGTCGGCACGTTCTTCGTCAAGCTCGGTGCAAACGGCTCGATCATGGGCGCGCTGTACAAGGGCCTGATCGTGACGGGGGCTCTCTCCGTCGTTGGCCTGGGCGCGGCGACCTCGATGACCATCGGCTGGGGTGAAATCGGCAATGTCGGCGGCATGCCGATCACCGGAACCAACCTCTTCTTCTGCGGTCTGGTCGGCCTCGTCGTCACTGCGCTGATCGTGGTGATAACCGAGTACTATACGGGGACAAACAAGCGCCCGGTCAACTCGATTGCGCAGGCTTCGGTCACCGGTCATGGCACCAACGTCATCCAGGGCCTTGCGGTTTCGCTCGAATCGACGGCGCTGCCCGCGCTGGTGATCGTCGGCGGCATCATTGCCACCTACCAGCTTGCCGGCCTGTTCGGAACAGGCATCGCGGTCACCACCATGCTCGGCCTTGCCGGCATGATCGTGGCGCTTGACGCCTTCGGTCCGGTGACGGACAACGCAGGCGGCATCGCCGAAATGTCCGGCCTGCCGAAGGAAGTGCGCCAGTCAACCGACGCGCTCGACGCGGTGGGCAACACCACCAAGGCCGTCACGAAGGGCTATGCCATCGGTTCCGCCGGTCTCGGCGCGCTGGTGCTGTTTGCCGCCTACAGCTACGACCTTCAGTACTTCGCCTCGAACCCGGCTGAATATCCCTATTTCGCCGGAATAGGGACGGTCTCGTTCGACCTTTCGAACCCCTATGTCGTCGCCGGCCTGATCTTCGGCGGCCTGATCCCGTATTTGTTCGGCGGCATAGCCATGACGGCGGTGGGTCGCGCGGCAGGCTCCATCGTGGAGGAAGTGCGCAAGCAGTTCCGCGAGAACCCCGGCATCATGAAGGGCACATCCAAGCCCAACTATGCGCGCGCCGTCGACATTCTGACCCGCGCTGCAATCAAGGAAATGGTCGTTCCGTCGCTGCTGCCGGTTCTGGCGCCGCTGGTCGTCTATTTCGGCGTGCTGCTGATTTCGGGTTCCAAGGCGTCGGCGTTCGCTGCTCTTGGTGCATCCCTGCTCGGCGTGATCGTCAACGGACTGTTCGTGGCGATTTCGATGACCTCGGGCGGCGGTGCATGGGACAATGCCAAGAAGTCGTTCGAGGATGGCTTCACCGACAAGGACGGCGTGAAGCATCTCAAGGGTTCGGAAGCGCACAAGGCCTCCGTTACCGGCGACACGGTCGGCGATCCCTACAAGGACACGGCTGGCCCGGCGGTGAACCCGGCGATCAAGATCACCAACATTGTCGCGCTGCTGCTGCTGGCAGTGCTCGCACACGGCGCATAAGCCGCGCCGCAAGAAAAAAGGCCCGCGGGAGCGATCCCGCGGGCCTTTTCTTTGACTTGAAGAAATCAGCCGCCGAGCAAAGTCTTGGTCAGGTCGGAATCTTCGCCCGCGCCGGAAAGGATCTGGCCGAGGAAGGTGCGGTCCTTGCCGCCGGTCGGCGTGGTGCGCGAAATGAAATCGAACAGCTTGCCGTCCTTCAAACCGTAATTGGCGATCTGGGTCACGCGATCGTCCGGTCCGAAATAGACGGCCAGCACGCGCTGGTCCACCAGCTTCGGCTTGGCGAAGGCAACCGAGCGACGGCGCGTCTGGGAAATGTAGTAGAACGCTTCGTTGTCGAAGGTCGCTGTCGTCGACGGGCTGCCAAGCGCAAGAATGACCTGCTCACGGCTCGAGCCGATGGGAACCATGTCGATTGCCTGCTGATCCACGACATATCCCTGGCTAATGGTTTCGGAGGGCGTGAGATCGCCGAATGTCTTGGATGTATTGCATCCCGAGGCCATTCCCGCTGCCAGCAGGCTTGCCGTCAATGCAAGGCCGCGTCCCTTCGGCCTCTTGAAAACCGATGCGCTCAACAACAACTCCCTATGATGCCAATGCCCTTGCACGGTGCCGCAGAACCGGTAAACCAGCTTTGTGTCCTATGCAACCAGCGCGAACCGCAATCGAAGGGCTTTGCCGACCGTGATTTTCCAGCGTTTCTTCAAACGTGAAAACGATGCGAACCGCGAAATTACCGCCGCCCTTTACGCAGCAATCATGGCAGCGGCACGGCAGCCGCATTTTTATTCAAACTGGGACGTGCCGGACACGCCGCTCGGGCGATTCGAGATGATCTCATTGCATATGATCCTCGCCATGCGGCGGCTGACCAAAGGCTCCAAAGCGCTGCGCGATGTCGCGCAGGAACTGACCGATATGTTTTTCACCGAGGTCGATCACTCGCTGCGCGAGCTTGGCATTGGCGACGTCGGCGTGCCCAAGCGCATGAAAAAGCTGGCGAAAATGTTCTACGGACGTGCCGCTTCCTACGGGCAGGCGCTCGATTCGGACGATGAGCCGGCGCTTGCCGCCGCGCTCGCACGCAACGCGGTGCCGGAAAATCCCGGCTGGGCGTTCGGCGGACCGATGGCGCGCTATGCGCTCGGCGCGGAAAGCCTGCTGCAGGGGCAGGGCGAAGCGGAAATCCTCTCAGGAAGCCTGCGCTTTCCGAGCGCCGGTGCGGCGGGAGAGTGAGTTGAAACGGCAGGACGAAGTGGAGCGGAGCCCAATTTCATACGTCGTGAATGTGGCGCGCCTGCCGCAGCGCGGCATGTCTGTTCGCATCGAGGCGGATGACGAGCAGCGACGCGAGCTTGCCGAGACACATGGGCTGGAGCAGGTCGATTCGCTGGTGGCGAACCTCATGGTGACGCCATGGAAGCGCAACGGCGTGAAGGTTGCAGGCGTAGTGGAGGCGTCTGTCGTCCAGAGCTGCATCGTTACGCTGGAGCCAGTTGCGAACAAGGTCCGCGAGGAGATCGAGACCGTGTTCCTGCCGCAGCAATCGAAGCTTGGCCGTGAAGGATTCGGGCTTGGCGGTGAAATCGTGCTCGATCCCGAGGGGCCGGACAGTCCCGAGGTTTTTTCAGGCGATACGATCGATGTCGGCGCGCTGGCCGAGGAATATTTCGGCCTTGGCATAGACCCCTATCCGCGCAAGCGCGATGCCGACGCAGCCGGAGATTTGCTTCAACCGGAGGGCGAAAATGCCGAGGGCAGCGCCTTCGCCGACAAGTTGCGTGCGGCACTTTCAAAGAAGTGAATGGCGAATTATCCATTGTGCGGAGACGCAAAACAGCTATTTTCGCGCCACTCCGGCGGGCGGCTGCCTGCCATGAATAGAGGTTAGGACGGTTTGATCCGAATTTCCATCGATGCAATGGGCGGGGACCACGGCCCGCAGACCATTCTGCCTGCGCTTGCGCAGGTCGCCGAACGTCGCGGCGATGTACGTTTTCTTATCTTCGGTCGTGAGGAGGCAATCCGCCCGGTGCTGGACCATCATCCGCGCATTGCGGCGGTGAGCCAGGTTTTTCACTGCGACGTGGTTGTGAAGATGGACGACAAGCCGAGCGCCGCGCTGCGGCACGGGCGCTGGAAGTCCTCCATGTGGAAGGCCATCGAAGCGGTCAAGACGGGCGAGGCGGATGCCTGCGTCTCTGCCGGCAATACCGGCGCGCTGATGGCGATGTCGAAATTCTGCCTGCGCACCATGGCGAATATCGAACGCCCGGCGATTGCCTGCATCTGGCCGACGCTGCGCAGCGAAAGCGTGGTGCTGGACGTTGGGGCGACCATCGGTGCGGATGCGCAGCAACTCACCGATTTTGCGATTCTCGGCGCGGCGATGGCCCGCGCCCTGTTCGAGATCGACCGCCCGACGGTCGGCCTGCTCAATGTCGGGGTCGAGGAGATCAAGGGGCAGGAAGAGGTCAAGGATGCGGGGCGCATGCTCAAGGCGTCCAGTCTCGCCTCGCTGGACTATATCGGCTTCGTCGAGGGCGACGACATTGGCAAGGGCACGGCGGATGTCGTGGTCACGGAAGGGTTTGCCGGCAATATCGCGCTGAAAACCGCGGAGGGCACGGCCAAGCAGATGGGTTCCTACCTGCGCAGCGCAATGGGCCGCACGCTGATGTCGCGCATCGGCTATGTTCTGGCGAAGGGTGCGTTCGATTTCCTGCGCGAGAAAATGGACCCCCGCCGCTCCAATGGCGGTGTGTTCCTCGGTTTGAACGGCATCGTGGTGAAGAGCCATGGCGGCACGGATGCCGAGGGCTTCGCGGCCGCCGTCGAGGTGGCCTATGACATGGTGCGCAATCGGCTGCTCGACAGGATCGAGGCCGATCTCGACCTTTTCCATGCAAAATACCCGCAGTCAGCCGGTCTGGCGCCCGACGATGAAGCGGAAGATACCGATATAGGAACGGACGCTTGATCAGATCGATTGTACGTGCCACCGGTTCGGCGTTGCCTCGCCGGATCATGAAAAACACGGATTTCGAAGGGGTCGTGGAGACTTCCGACGAGTGGATCGTGCAGCGGACCGGCATCCGCCAGCGCCATGTCGCGGCGGACGACGAGACGACCGCTTCGCTGGGCGAGGAAGCCGCGCGCGCGGCGCTGCGCAATGCCGGGCTGGAGGCCTCGGACCTTGACCTCATCATCCTTGCGACATCCACGCCGAACAATACCTTTCCTGCCACGGCGGTCGAAATCCAGCATCGCCTCGGCATGAGCCACGGCTTTGCCTTCGACATGCAGGCGGTTTGCAGCGGCTTTGTCTACGCCATCACCACTGCCGACCTCTACATACGTGGCGGGCTGGCAAAGCGGGTGCTTGTCATCGGTTCGGAGACCTTTTCGCGCATCCTCGACTGGAGCGATCGCTCGACCTGCGTGCTGTTTGGCGACGGGGCAGGGGCGATCGTGCTCGAAGCGGCAGAAGGCGAAGGCAAGGTGACGGATCGTGGCATCCTTGCCGCGAGCCTGCGCTCGGACGGCCAGCACAAGGACAAGCTGTATGTCGACGGCGGCCCTTCGACGACCGGCACCGTCGGCCATTTGAGGATGGAAGGCCGCGAGGTCTTCAAGCACGCGGTCGGCATGATTACCGATGTGATCGAGTCAACCTTCACGCAGGCGGGCATCACGGCGGACGATCTCGACTGGTTCGTCCCGCATCAGGCCAACAAGCGCATTATAGACGCTTCGGCGAAAAAGCTCGGCATTGCCGACGAAAAGGTGGTTATCACCGTGGACAAGCACGGAAACACCTCGGCGGCGTCCGTTCCGCTGGCGCTTTCGGTGGCCGTCGAGGACGGACGCATCAAAAAAGGCGACCTTGTTCTGCTCGAGGCGATGGGGGGCGGGTTCACCTGGGGAGCCGTGCTGCTGCGCTGGTGATAAATAGCTGGCTGGCGGTCCTTGACCTTGAAGCAGCATTTTTCTAACGTCGCGCTTCCATTTTGGCGTTTAATTTCAGAACAATAGGGCGACGGCTCCATGAGCGGTAAGACTGTCACGCGTGCCGACCTTGCTGAGGCAGTTTATCGGAAGGTCGGCCTGTCCCGGACGGAGTCCGCCGAATTGGTCGAATCCGTGCTCGACGAGATTTGCGACGCGATCGTGCGCGGCGAGTCCGTCAAGCTGTCGTCTTTTGCAACCTTTCAGGTCCGTGACAAGAACGAGCGTGTCGGTCGCAACCCGAAAACCGGTGAGGAAGTGCCGATCCTGCCGCGCCGCGTGATGACGTTCAAGGCGTCGAATGTGCTCAAGAGCCGCATTTTGCGGGCGCACAATCAGCGCAAGGCGAAGTCAGCAAAATAGCCTTCTTCATCTATCCACTGCCGCTTTCGAGAGCATGGCTTGAATATTGGCGCGTAAGTCGCTGAAATAGAGCATCGATTCGCTCCACGGAGGTGCGCCGTGATAGAGAAGAGCCCGGACGCGTTCCGAACAATCAGTGAAGTGGCGGAAGACCTGGACCTGCCGCAGCATGTGCTGCGCTTCTGGGAAACGCGATTCAACCAGATCAAGCCCATGAAGCGCGGCGGCGGGAGGCGCTATTACCGCCCGCAGGATGTCGAGCTGATAAAGGGCATACGGTATATGCTCTACGACCAGGGCTACACCATCAAGGGTGTCCAGAAGCTCTTGAAAGAAAACGGCAATCAGTTTGTCGTCGCCCTTGGCAATGGCGATCTTGCCGCCGTAGAGGCCATTGCGCAGCGCAAGCAGGCCGAAGCCGCTGCGGAAGCGGCGGCGAACGCTTCGCCCGCCCTTCGCATGCCGGATGAGGAGGTGCTGGTCGGCGAGTCCAAGGTGAAGCCCAGCAAGCGCTTCTTCGGTCTCGGCAAGTCCGACGATGGCCCGGTCGCGCCCGGCACGGGCAGTCTGTCTCGCGACAACCGGGCGCTGTTGCAAGAAGCTTTGTTCGATTTGCTGGAGTGCAAGCGCCTGCTGGATCAGGTGCGCTAAAATCTTGCTGGTGCCCGGTATTTGAGCTTGCGGCGCGGGAAATGAAGCGATAAGCGTTTGCCCGGCTCGGAGCGTAGCGCAGCCCGGTAGCGCACTTGACTGGGGGTCAAGGGGTCGTGGGTTCGAATCCCGCCGCTCCGACCATCGATGCCGCAGGCCCTTTGAAATTCAAGAATTTCTCGTTTCTATTCTGGCCATTCATCCCGGTGAGCCTGGCGGTTATATTGTTCCGCGAGCGCGCCGTCCGGGCGGTGGCGATCGCCCGCACGCGCAAACATTGGAAAGTGGGAGAGGTTGGATGTATACGCCCCCGGCATTCCGTGAAGACGATCCCGACGAACTCCGACGCATTATTCGCGAGGCACGTCTTGCGACACTCATAACGTCGACCTCCGAAGGACTTGTCGCAACGCCGCTACCGCTGTTCCTTGATGAAAGCGAGGGCGAGTTGGGTGTTCTCTACGGTCATCTCGCCAAGGCCAACCCGCAATGGACGTTGCCGGTCATCGGTGAGGCGCTGGTCATTTTTTCGGGTCCGGACGCTTATGTGACGCCGAGCTGGTATGCGTCGAAGAAGGAGCATGGCAAGGTCGTTCCCACATGGAACTACGTTGCGGTGCATGTCCATGGACCCGTGGAGTTCTTCGAGGACGAGGATCGACTGGCCGCAGCGGTCGCGCGCCTGACCGACATCTATGAGCAGCCGCGCCGGGAGCCGTGGGCAGTGACCGATGCGCCGGCCCAGTTCATCAAGGCGCAGCTCAAGGGCATTGTCGGGATGCGCCTGCCCATCTCCCGGATCCAAGGCAAGCGAAAGATGAGCCAGAACCGACCGGAGGCCGATCGGCAAGGCGTTGCAACCGGTCTGGAGCAGAGCGAACGGGAAACCGACCGGCAGGTTGCAAGCCTGATACATACGGTCGTCAAGTGAACGCCGAACGGTTCGATCGCAATCAGGGAAATCGCGCGGGCGTGACCTGACTTGAACGCTGGACAGTGATCGCGGATGGCAGCAACATCTGCGCTGCGAAACGTGGAGCGGCCCGGCCAATGGATCTCACCGAAGCGTTGGTTACTCTCGTCGAGCGCACGGAGCCCGATCCGGGACCTGACCCCGACACTCGCGAATTGACCGAGGACGACTACGAGCAGGCGGCGGACGAAATTCTGCGGGTTCATCGCCCGGATGCGCTGTGGGTGTTCGCCTATGGCTCGCTGATCTGGAACCCCGAGTTCGAATTCATGGAACAAAGGCGAGCCGTCGCGCATGGATGGCATCGATCGTTCTGCCTGAAACTCACAAGGTGGCGGGGAACGCGAGCGCTCCCGGCGCTGATGCTGGCGCTGGATCGTGGGGGAACCTGCATCGGCATTGCCTACAAGATCGCCGGCGACGACATCCGCAAATCTCTCGTCGACCTCGCGCGAAGGGAGCTTGATGCAATTCCCGCGACAAATGTTCCACGCTGGATCAATATTTCGACCGCGGAAGGGCCTTTGAAAGCACTCGCATTCATCGCCTTGCCGAATGGCCGTGCCTATGCGGGCAGGCTCCCGCTGAACGAGGTGGCGGCGGTGCTCGCCAGGGCCGCCGGCCATTGGGGTTCCTCGGCCCGATATGCGTTCAACACGATTTCCAGCCTGGAAAAGTCCGGCATCAGGGATCGAAATCTCTGGAAGCTGCAAAAGCTGGTTGCCGCCGAAATTCGCCAATCGGTCGAAAACAGCACAAGGCGCCTCACGGAATGAGGCGGCGGCGAATGCATATGCCAACATGCGAAGCGGAAAGGTGCGCATCCATGAAACGTATTTCGAGGGGGATAGCGGCCTGCATGGTTCTGTTGATCGTGGCCGGCTGCGTGGCGACGCCCGCCGACTACGTGGCTTCACTGTCGCCGCAGGACCCGAAATGGCAGTCGCCGGAATGCCAGCAAATCCGCGCGACGGCATTGGGCTATGAAGCCAGAGAGCAGAAAGTCTACTGGTCGGCCGGTCTGCTGCTCGGCCCCTACGGGTTGGGGCTGGTGGCAGCGGGAAAGGAGCATCAGGCCAAGCAGAAAAAGGAGCTCGACCGCGAGATTCACCTGCGCTGTTCGAGCCAACCGCTGCCGAAGAACCTTGCCCCGCCTCGTTGAGGCACGCCGACACGAGATGCGGTCAGGGTCAGGATTGCGGAACGGCCGATCTCAGATCGCTGCTCGCCGGTGATGGTTTGTTGGCCAGTTGCGCGCCGAAGCTGGTGAAGAACTGGCCTGCGAGCTTGCGCGCGGTGGCGTCGATCAACCGGCCACCCAGCTGCGCGATCCTGCCGCCGACATCCGCCTTCACCTGATAGGACAATGTCGTATCGGAAGGGCCGTTTTCCGTGAGCGACACCTGCGCCTGCCCCTTGGCGAAACCGGCAATGCCGCCTTTGCCCTCGCCCGAAATCGTGTAGGACCGTGGCGGCTCAAGGTCCGAGAGTTCGACGACGCCCTCGAAATTTGCCTTGATCGGCCCGACCCTGAGCTGCACCGTTGCGGTCATGTTCGTATCAGAGGTTTTTTCCAGCGCCGTGCATCCTGGTATGCAGAGTCGGAGCACCTCGGGATCGTTAAGCGCTGCCCACACCACGTCAATCGGAGCGGCGATGCGCTCCTCTCCATTCATGTCCATCGGCTAGTCCTTCGTTGCAGGTTTATTTGCGTCGCGCATGCGGGCGCGGCGTCGCTGGGTGATCTCCGCCATGATCGACAGCGCGATCTCTTCCGGGGTGATGGCGCTGAGGTCGAGACCGGCAGGCGCTTTCACCTTGTCGATCCTCTCGGGATCCATGCCTTGCGCAGTCAGCTTCGCGCGCAGCGACGCCATTTTGCGTCGGCTGCCCACAAAGCCGAAATAGTCCGCGTCAATCGAGATCGCGGCCTTCAGCGCAGCTTCGTCGCCCTTGCCCTGCGTCGATACGATGACGAAGCGGCGCGCGGGCGCAGACGCGTCGGGCTGAAATCCGTCGACGATGTCATCGGCTTGCGGCAGCACGTTGAAATCCGCGAGCGGGGCGGCGAGCGTCACGTGATAGTCGAGCAGCTTTGCCTGCTCGACCAGCGCCTGCGCGACCGGGCTTGCGCCAAGGACGAACAGGATCGGCCTCGGCAATACGGGTTCCACGAATATGTCCATGGTGCCGCGCGAGGGGCACATGTTGCGGGCGAACTTGATGCCGTCGCGATCTTCGCCCGGCTTCACGCCAAGCTCTTCCAGAAGGTTTTCCGGCTGCACAGAAATCAGCCGCGACTGGCCATCCGCAAGCGCGTCGCGCGCGGCATTGAGGGTCGCTCCCCGCGCGCAGCCGCCGCCGATCCAGCCCGCCTCGATGCGACCATCGGGCCGGATGACTGCCTTTGCGCCCGCCTTGGCGGCTGTGACCGAAACCGTGCGCACAACGGTTGCGATCACGAAGGGTTCTTCCGCGGCCTTCAGGCGGGCGACAAGATCGAGTACGTCGACATGGGCGGTCATTTTCGCCTCCGTCACAGCTTTGCCAGATAGGGTTCGAGCGCGGCGAGGCTTTTCAGCGTGTGCGCCGGTGCGAACAGGTCGAGATGGGGCAGGGCGGCCTTCATGCCCGCCGCTTCCGGCGAATAGCCGTCCCAGCCGATCATCGGGTTGAGCCAGACGATGCGGCGGCAGCGTTTCGAAAGCTGGGCCATCTCGCGGCCCAGCAGCGCGGCGTCGCCCGTTTCATACCCGTCCGAAATAATCATGACGCAGGTTCGCGAATGGATGACCCGCGCCGCGTGCCAGCGGTTGAATGTGGCGAGGCTCTCGCCAATGCGCGTGCCGCCGCCCGCGCCTTGCGCGAGGAGCGAAAGCCGGTCGAGTGCGCGCGCGGCGTCCTTCTCCTTCATGGCGTCGGACACATGCGCGAGCCGCGTGTGAAAGAGGAAGGCTTCAGCCTCGCGAAATTCGTCCAGCACGCCGTGGATGAAGCGCAGGAACGTGCCCGTGTAAAGGCTCATCGAGCCGGATGCATCGAGCAGGACCACCAGCCGCAGCGGCTTCTCCTTCCGGCGGCGTTTCACGAGGCTGATTGGCGTGCCGCCATGGCTGATGTTCTTGTGGATCGTGCGGCGCAGGTCCAGCCGGTAGCCGGAGCGGCGCGCGAGGTCGCGGCGGGTCAGGCGCATGCGCATGGCGCGGGCCAGCCGCGCCGCAATCGCATGCGCCTCGGCGATGTCGGCGGGGTTGGCCAGCTTGCGGAAATCGGTGTTGGCAAGCGTTTCCGCGCGCGTCGCGCCTTCGGCGCGTCCTTCGCCGGTCCTTTGATCTTGATCCGCCTCGTCGCCGGAGGGTGCCTGGTCGAACGCTGATTGTGACCCCTGGGGCTGGGTTGCGTCGTTCAGGGATTTGACGGACGGGCTGTTGGAATTGGCGGGCGTCCCGCTTGTCAGGGTGCGCGAGCGCACGCGCTTGCCCTGCCAGAAGGCATCGAAAATGCCGTCGAACTTGTCCCACTCCGACTTGCGCGCGGAGAACAGATGTTTGAACGCCGAGCGCAGCAGCCCGGGCTTCTTGCCATATCCCGCGGCGAGCAGGGCCGCCGCGTCCTGACCTTCCTGCATCCCGACAGTGAACGCCGCATTTCGCAAGGTTTTCACGAAGGAGGCCAGCTTGCCGGAAACCAGACGCGATACCTCGTCCAGTTCTTCGAGCGTCGGAGGAGTGCCGCAACAACTCACGCCACCCTCCCCAGAATGCGGGCAGTGACCTCGGCGCTCATCCGCGCGCTGTCCTCGCGCGTCTTGAGAAGGCAGAGCAGCGTTTCGTGCACCAGTTCGGGCCGGTCGTGCAGGTTGGCAATGTCCAGCCCGACGAGAGCCGCCGTCCAGTCCAGCGTTTCCGCTACGCCCGGAACCTTGCGCAGTTCCTCCTTGCGGATGCCCTCGACCATGCGCGCGATCTGCAGTGCAAGCGTGGTGCCCGCACGCGGAATGCGCGCCATGATGATGCGCGCCTCGCGCTCCGCGTCGGGATAGTCGACATAGTGATACAGGCAGCGGCGGCGCAACGCGTCGGACAATTCGCGCGTGCCGTTGGAGGTCAGCACCACGTGCGGAATGGCTGCGGCCTCGATCGTGCCAAGCTCGGGGATCGAAACCTGCCAGTCGGAAAGAAGCTCCAGAAGGAATGCCTCGAACTCCTCATCGGCCCGGTCGATCTCGTCGATCAGCAGCACCGGAGGCTCGGGGCGGCGGATGGCGGCAAGCAGCGGCCGCTCCAGCAGGTAGCGCTCGGAAAAGACTTCGTCCTCGATGCGGGAGAGGTCCTGGCCCGGGCCGGAAGCGACCCGCAGCGCTTCGATGGCCAGAAGCTGCCTCTGGTAGTTCCATTCGTAGAGCGCCGCCGACTGGTCCAGACCCTCATAGCATTGGAGCCGTATCAGTTCGGCGCCGTGGACCGAAGCCAGCGCCTTGGCCACCTCGGTCTTGCCGACGCCTGCTTCGCCTTCGAGCAGCAAGGGCCGTTTCAGCAGTTGCATGATCGAAATCGCCGTCGCCAGTTCCGTGTCGGCGATGTAGCCGGCAGCGGTGAGGCGCTGGGCGATGTCGTCGCGGGAGAGCGAGGTCATGCTACCCCACCGCGCCCAGTTCCTTCGCGGCTTTCCAGTTGCGCCAGAAGTCGTGCGGCATCTGGATATGCGTCGCGCCGAGGAACGCGAAGGCGTCATTCACCGCGTTGGAGAAGCACGGCACGCCGCCAACATTCGGGCTCTCGCCCACGCCCTTCGCGCCGATGGGGTGGTGCGGCGAGGGCGTGACGGTGAAGTCCGTCTCCCACTTCGGTGCTTCCACTGCGGTCGGCAGGAAGAAGTCCATAAACGAGCCGGTGGTGACGTTGCCGCTGTCGTCGTATTTGATCTCCTGACCCATCGCAATGGCGAAGGCTTCCGTCAGGCCGCCGTGCACCTGGCCCTCGATGATCATGGGGTTGATGCGCGTGCCACAATCGTCGAGCGCATAGAAGCGGCGGACCTTGTAGACGCCCGTATCGACATCGATGTCCATGACGCAGATATAAGCGCCAAAGGGATAGGTCATGTTGGGTGGATCGTAGTAACTCACGGCTTCGAGGCCGGGCTCCATGCCGGGCGGCGGGGAATTGTAGGCGATCCAGCAAATGTCCTTCATGCCGAGGAATTTCTCCGGCAGGCCCTTCACGCGAAATCCGTCGATGTCCCATTCGAGGTCGTCCTCGTGAACCTCCAGCTTGTAGGAGGCGATCATCTGGGCCTTTGCCTTGATCTTGCGCGCGGCCATGGCAATGGCCGCTCCCGCAACCGGGGTGGAACGCGAGCCGTAGGTGCCGAGACCGTAAGGCGCGGTGTCGGTGTTTCCCTCCTCGACCATGATGTCGTCGGCGGGAATGCCGATCTCGGTGGCGATGATCTGCGCCCAGGTCGTTTCGTGGCCCTGGCCCTGCGATTTCGTGCCCATGCGCGCGATGCCCGCGCCGGTCGGATGCAGGCGGATTTCGCAGCTATCGAACATCGCGATGCCGAGAATGTCGCAATTCTTCGACGGACCTGCGCCGACGATTTCCGTGAAGAAGGAAATGCCGATGCCCATGATCTCGCGTGTCTCGCCGCGCTTGAACGCCGCGCGCTTCTCGGCCTGCTCCTTGCGCAGTTCCGCATACTGGACCGTCTCCATCGCCTTCTTCATGGCGGTGTGATAGTCGCCGGAGTCATATTCCCAGCCGAGCGCCGAATTGTACGGAAACTGCTCCGGCCTGATGAAGTTCTTCAGCCGCAGTTCCGCCGGGTCCATGTTGAGCTTCTGCGCGAGAATATCCATCGCCCGCTCGATGCAATAGGCGGCCTCCGTAACGCGGAATGAGCAGCGATAGGCGACGCCGCCCGGAGCCTTGTTGGTGTAGACGCCGTCGACGGCCAGATGCGCGACGGGAAAGTCGTAGGAGCCGGTGACGATGTTAAAGAAGCCCGCCGGCCATTTGGACGGGTCTGCGCAGGCGTCGAATGCGCCATGGTCGGCCAGCACGTGAACGCGCAGGCCCGTGACCTTGCCTTCCTTCGTCGCGGCGATTTCGGTGGTCATGTGATAGTCGCGGGCAAAGGAGGTGGCGGTCAGGTTCTCGATCCTGTCCTCCACCCATTTGACCGGCTTGCCGGTGACGATGGAAGCGACCGCCGCGCAGATATAGCCGGGATAGGCACCGACCTTGTTGCCGAAACCGCCGCCGATGTCCGGCGCGATGACATGGATCTTCTGTTCGGGGATCTTGGCGATCAGCGACACCACGGTGCGGATGACATGCGGAGCCTGAAATGTTCCGTAGATTGTCAGTTCGCCCTTCACCTTGTCGAAGGAGCACAGGCACTGACAGGTTTCGAGCGGTGACGGATGCGTGCGGTGGTAGGAGATCATCTCCTTGATCGTCACGTCCGCCTTGCGGAACGCGGCGTCGGTCAGGTCCTTGTCGCCGACAGCCCACTCGAAAATGTGGTTGTGGTGCTTGCGCGGACCATGTGCGCCGTCCTTCTTGTCCTTGATGTCCTCGCGCAGCACAGGCGCGTCGGCATCCATGGCGTGGAATGGATCGACCAGGGTGGGCAGTTCCTCATACTCGACCTCGACGGCGGCCACACCGTCATCCGCCGCATAGCGGTCGGTCGCGACAACGAAGGCGACTTCCTGGTTCTGGAACAGCACCTTGCCGTCGGCCAGCACCATCTGCACATCGCCGGCCAGCGTCGGCATCCAGGCGAGATTGACGGTCTTGAGCGTCTCGGCGGTGATGACGGCGAGCACGCCCGGCACTTTCAGCGCCTTTTCGGTGTCGATGGATTTGACGCGCGCATGCGCATGCGGTGAGCGGACGAAATCGCCGTGCAGCATGCCGGGCAGCTTGATATCGTCGACATACTGGCCCTTGCCCTGCGTGAAGCGGATGTCCTCGACCCGCTTTCTCTTGCAGCCCATGCCTTCCAGCTTTGCCTCGCGTTGCTCGCGCGTGAGAGACATGTCGTTCATTCCGCGGCCTCCTTGAATTCGGTGCCGTTGATCTTGGCGGCGGCATATTGAATGGCGCGCACGATGTTCTGATAGCCGGTGCAGCGGCAGAGGTTTCCTGCTATGCCGAAGCGGATTTCCTCTTCGGTGGGGTCGGGGTTTTCCTGAAGCAGCCGGTGCGCGCGCGTGATCATGCCGGGCGTGCAGAACCCGCATTGCAAGCCGTGCATCATGCGAAAGCCTTCCTGAAGCGCGGAGAGCGTGCCGTCAGGATTGGCCATGCCTTCAATCGTGGTGATCTCGGCACCCTCGGCCTGCACGGCGAACAGCGTGCAACTCTTCACTGACATGCCGTCCATGTCGATTGTGCACGCGCCGCAATGGGTGGTTTCGCACCCGATATGCGGTCCGGTCAGTTGCAGGTTTTCGCGGATGAAGTGGATAAGCAGCGTGCGCGGCTCAACCAGCCCTTCGACCGGCTGGCCATTCACCGTCATGCTGACCTGGGTTTTCTTTGCCTGGGCCATTCTGTGTCCTCCTCAGGCGATGCGTTCAGCGGCGCGTTTGAGCGCTCGTTCGACCATGATTCCGCCGACATGCCTTCGGTATTCGGGCGGCCCGCGTCCGTCGCCCGCCGGGTCCATGATCGCGATTGCAGCGGCGGCTGCCTTCTTGAGCGCCGCATCGTCCAGCGCTGTCCCGATGACCGCCTGTGCAGCTTCTTCGGCAACCAACGGCGTTTCCGAAAGGTTAGTCAGGCCGATTTCGCATGTCTTTACCCTGCCACCCTCCATGGTGAGGATGACGGCGGCGGCGGCGGTCGCGTAGTCGCCGATCTTGCGCTTCAGCTTTTCGTAGGCATAGCCGTGACCCTTGGGCGGCACGGGGACGGAGATCGAAGTCAGGATTTCTCCCGGCTCAAGCGAGGTGAAATAGGCGCCCTGATAGAAGTCGCGCGCGGCGACCGTGCGGCTGCCGTCAGGTCCCTGCAACTCGTAGTCGGCCCCGAGCGTCATCATCAGTGCGGGCATGTCGTTGCCGGGGTCGCCATTGGCGACATTGCCGCCGACTGTGCCGCGATAGCGCACCTGCGGATCGGCGATCAGCAGGGCCGTCTCGTGAAGGATCGGCAGGGAGGATGCGATCAGCTCCGAGGCAAGCAATTCGTGCTGGGTCGTCATGGCGCGAATGACGATCCTGTCGTCGACTCGCGATACGCCCTTCAACTCTCCGATGCCTTGCAGGTCGATCAGGTGCTCGGGCGTGGCGAGCCGCAGCTTCATCATGGGAATAAGGCTGTGACCACCCGCAAGAGGCCGCGCCTCCTCGCCGAGTTCGGCAAGCAGCTTGACGGCATCGGCGACGGAATCCGGCCGATGATAGGTAAAGGGTCCAGGGATCATGTCTCCTCCACATCCTTGGGCTTGCCGACAATTGTCAGGCGAAGCATCCGAACCATGGCGGGAGGCTGGTCCGACAACGTTTCCGCATCAAGGCGGGGCCGGAAAACCGCTCACGAAACAGCGCAATTCGCACGAAACGCCACGATCGGCGCACGAAATGCGTCAGGTTGACTGACCTTCCTTCGGCTGTGATGCGTCGGGGACGTGCCGCCTGAGAAGCCCGAGCCGCGCCCGGAGTTCCGTGATCCGCGCCCGGCTGACCGGAACAAGATGCGGAACAGGCCCATCCAGTTCGACCACTGCGCCGTCGCCTTCCTTGCGCATCAGGCGCACATGGGGGATCGCCACGATGTGGCTGCGATGCACCCGGAAGAAGCCTGCGGGGTCGAGTTGCGCTTCTGCTTCGGAGATGGACCACGGGCACATGCGCTCGCGATTGCCATCATGGACGAGCGTGTAATGCGCATCCGCGCGAATGCCACGGATTTCGGACGTGTCGATGAAATGGGTTCCGTCCGCGCCTTCGACGGGCACACGGGCGACCGCCGGTCGGCGCGGCTGTCCAAGCCCGCGCAGGGGCAAGGGCCGGTTGATGGGAATTGCCGATCCGTTGATGTCCGCACCGGGCGAGGCGAAGGCAAGGTCCGTGTCGGGGCCGGGATCGGGGGCATTGACCGCGACGCGTGGGCGGGGGTCTGGAACGAGGAAGAGCAGGAACCCGCCGACGATGATGAAACACAGCAACGAGACAATCAGCGCCAGAATTTGCGGCGAGGCGACCAGTCCGTCCGGGCCTTCCTGCGGACCCGGCACAAAGCGCATGCCGTACATCGCGGTGTAGTGCATTCCCGAAACGGCAATGCCAAAAGCAATGGCGCTCAGCGCCAGCCGCAGCCCACCTTGCCGGGCGAGATAGATGCGCAAGCCGCCATAACCTGCGCCCACCGCGATCAGGATTGCCATCAGCACCATGGCGTGCTGGTGCTCGACCCGAAAATTGCCCGCCAGGCCATGAATGCCGACATAGTGCATCGATACGATCCCGGCTCCGAGCAGCAGCGCGGACGCGGTGACGCGCTCGTCGGACGGTTCGCCGATGGAGACGAAGAACAGCGAGACGCCGACCACCAGCGCGCAGATCAGGAAGGAGACGATGGTGGGAAGCACCAGATAGGTGGCATCAGGCGGGAGCGGCGCGGCCAGCATCCCGATGAAGTGCATGGTCCAGATTCCAACGGCCAGGAACAGGGCAGCCATCGCCAGCAGCAGGCGGCGGCTTGCGCCGGGCGTGCCACGAACGCGGGCTGCCAGCCCGAACCCTGTATATCCTCCCAGGATCGCGATCACCACCGAGAGCGCGACCAGATAGGGATTGTGCCCTATGAACATCCCGGTACCGCCGGCGAGACATCCACCTGTCCGCTCGGCTTCTCCCTGCCGGAAGTTTACATTCGAAGTGACGATTTGCAATCTTTTCGGGCACGCATTTGCGTGCCCGGAATTGTGTTGCCTAGACGCCTTCCAGCAAAACGCTCAGATCGACCGAGGACTTGATGCCGATATTCGGACCTTCGGCTTCAAGAAAGCGTTCTGCAGATTTTCGTCCCTCATCGAAGAGCATATGCAGAAATGCCCGCTCCGCATTGAGCTTTGTGGAATAATCCAGCGAAGTCATGATGTCATTGCGAACCAGATGTATCCGCTTTGCTGCCCATCTCGCGCCTTCGCTGTTGCCTGGATCGACGACCTGGCGAAGGAGTGCCATCATCCTTAGTTCCTTCAAGGTTGTCGCATTGAAGGAAACTTCATTCAATCGATTAAGGATTTCGGCTGCCGAACGTGGTGTGCCTGGTCTTTCAATGGGATTGATAGGGATCAAGATCGTATCGTTCGATTCCAGATCGCGGACCAACGGCGTCAAGGTTGGATTGCCCGTGTAACCGCCGTCCCAATAGCTTTCGCCGTCTATCTCAACCGCCTGAAAGAGTGTGGGCAAGCAAGCGGAAGCGAGCAGGACTTCCGGAGTGATTTCGGGGTTACTGAACACCCGTCCCCGTCCGGTATGCACGTTTGTTGCAGTGACAAATACCTTTATCGGCGAATTCCTGAGCCTTTCGAAATCAATCGTTCTGGCAAGGACAGGAACGAGTGGATGCAGGTTTGCTGGATTGAGGTCGTAGGGCGAAAAAAGTCTCGACATCATATCCACCGTGAGAAACAGGGGCGAATGGTCAAGCGACCATCTTTCCAGCATGATATCTGTTGGTCCACGTTGGAACGGGCTGAAACGCGCTGCGTCTGCGACGGATTCCCAATATCTGGAAAGTGCGGATCGCGCGCCTTCCCGGCCGCCGGCAGCATATCCGTCCGCCAGTACGGCGGCGTTCATCGCACCCGCTGACGTCCCGGAAACCCCCGAAATGTCCATCCAGTCCTCTTCAAGGAACCGGTCAAGCACACCCCACGTGAAGGCACCGTGGGAGCCGCCGCCCTGCAAGGCGAGGTCGACCAGAACAGGGTCGCGCTTTGCATCGGCCGCACCGGCCGATTTGGACGGTCCGCTTGCTGTAGCTTCACTCTCGGGCATGGGCCAATATCCTGAATATCGGCTTCACGCTAAAGGGTTTCTTTTTGCACTGCAACATACGATATGGATCGGTCGGCAGGCGCGATTATCGACCAGCCAAGCTTGACCTTGAGGCGAGATGGGCGATCGCCGTGCGACGGATGTCCTTCGCTTCGATGGCCATTGCAGCCCAGACAAGGCCGACCAGCACGTAGAAATGTCGCCAGTGGTCGGTGTCGATGATGGTGCCCAGAAGCACGTGTCCGAAGAGAGTCACATAGGCGCATATGAAATAGGGTTGCCATGGCCGCTGGCGGAAAAGAAGCGTCGCGCCGCCCGCAAGGGTCAGCACAATCAGCATCACATAGCTCGCAAAGCCGATCCAGCCATAGTCAAGCAGCGCCTTGAGCCAGATGTTGTGCGTGTCCTCGCCAAGCACCTTGCCGAACACGAGCGGGCCGATGCCGAATGGATTCTGCATCGCCATATCGAAGCCGAAGCTGTAGCGGCCGAAGCGTCCAAAACGCCCGGAGTCGTAGTCCTGCGCCAAATGTGCACGCGCGCTGAACAATTCGCCGACGCCGGGGAGTTGAAGGATGGCGAGCAGGGCGAGCGCTGCTCCCGCCACCGCGAGTATGCAGAGAATTGCGATGCGCAGCTTTGTCGCGCCGCGCGTGCGCTGTCCAAGCATGATGATCGTCAGCAGCAGCGCGGAGAGAAGGAAAAGGCCCCACGCGCCTCGCGAGAAGGACAGGAATATTCCAGCGAGCAGCACGAGGAACATTGGAAAGTAGACGACGAACCGCGTCATCGGCGCGGTGTAGAGCCGGTAGAGCAGCAATGTCGCGGGTGCCACGAGAAACGGGCCGAAGACGTTCGGGTCCTGGAATGCGCCGCTGGCGCGCCCGTAACGCGTGAAAATCTCGCCGCCGGGAAGCAGGCCGAAATAGCCGACGATGGCGAGGAAGGCAGTCAGCAGAGCTGCCGTGATCCATGCCTGAAAGACGGTGGCGTAGAGATTGGGCTGCCGCTCGATGGCTGCGGCGAAAAAGACGGATGTCAGGCCGAGAAACAGCGAAACGGCGATGTAGAGGGGCGCGTCGTCGGGATGCGCCATTTGGAGGATCGCGAGCGCGCCGCCGATATTGAATACCGTGACGAAACAGAGCAGCACCGCAACCGTCCGCGAAATGGCCAGCCCGAATGCAAACCAGACGGCCATAAGGGTTGCCATGTAGATTTCATAGGGCGCAGGTTCGTCGAGCACGAAGCCCGACAGCCCCACCCCGAGAAAGATCGAGGCGGCGGCTGCGAGCGCGATCAGTTTTCCATGATGCGCCTGCGTCGAAACACCGGCGGTCAATACGCGTTCTCCGTATTGAACAGGCTGAAGGGCGTCAGCAGCAGGATTTTCAGGTCGAACCAGATCGACCAGTTCTCGATATAATAGAGGTCGTGCTCAGTGCGCTGGCGGATCTTGTCCACCGTGTCCGTTTCGCCACGCCAGCCATTGATCTGCGCCCAGCCCGTGACGCCCGGCTTCACGCGATGGCGCGCGAAATAACCTTCAACGACTTCGTGATAGAGCATGTCGCGGGCGACGGCTGACATGACGTGCGGACGCGGCCCGACAAGTGAAAGATTTCCCCGCAGGACGTTGAAAAGCTGCGGCAATTCATCGATCGAGGTCTTGCGGATGATGCGCCCGACACGCGTGACGCGCGGGTCCTGCCGCCGAACCGCGTTGCGCCCGCTTGGGTCCAGCCGGTCGGTATACATCGAGCGGAACTTGTAGACGTCGATAATCTCGTTATTGAATCCGTGCCGCTTCTGGCGAAAGAATACCGGCCCCTTGCTGTCGAGCTTGATGGCGAGCGCCGTCACCAGCATGACCGGCGCAACCAGCACCAGCGCGAGCAGGCCGAAGGCGATGTCGAAGCAGCGCTTGGCGACCGAATCCCAGTTGCTGATGGGTCGGTCGTACACGTCGAGCATCGGCACGTTTCCGATGTAGGAATAGGTGCGCGGACGGAAACTGAGGTCGCTGGCGTGAGCGGAAAGCCGGATGTCGACCGGCAATACCCAGAGGTCCTTGAGCAGCGATTTCACGCGATTCTCGGCCGTGAGTGGCAGCGACACGATCAGCATGTCGATGCGCGCGATGCGCCCGAACTCGATCAATTCGGAAATCGTGCCAAGCTTGGGATGACCCGCCACGAGCGAGGGCGAGCGCTTGTCGTCCCGGTCGTCGAAGATTCCGCAAATGCGGATATCGTTGGCCGGCTGCTGTTCCAGCGCGCGGATCAGGCCCTCGGCGCGCTTGCCGCCGCCCACGATGATCGCTCGACGTTCCATGCGCCCGTTGCGGACCCAACGCCGCGCAAGACGCGCCACGACATAGCGGACTGCGATGATGGCGACGAAGCCGAGGAAGAACCACGACACATACCAGACCCGCGAGAATTCGTTCGACATGCGTGTGAAGAAGGCCGCCGTCGCCATGAGCGCGAAGGTGGCGCTCCAGACAATCAGCACGGGGCGCAATGCCCGTCTTGAACTCAGCAGCGTCGGAACCTCGTAGGCTTCCGCGAAATCCAGCATCAGCACGGCGAACACCGCCGCCGCAGTCGATACGCCGAGATAGTTCCAGACCAGCGCCGGTTCGTGGCCGACATAGGCGACGTAGAGGAGAAAACCCATCACGGCGAGCAGCGCGGTTTCCGCAAGCTGCATGATTCCGCCCAGCATCACCGGCGAGAACTTGTCTCGTCGGTAAAGTTGCGCGACCTGTTTCGCGACGGGGTTCAGGACTGTTTCAGTTGCCGGTTCCTTCGCCACAAGGGCGAGTCCGACCGCGCCGCTCATTCTCATTTCAATGCAATTCCGCACAATGCAAGGTTGTTGCACCATGCGGCATTGCACCTATAGCGACAAGTTCAGTATTGGGAGAGGGTGGACATTATATAGTATTATATGGAGCCGGCTTACCGCTTTTGGGTGTATGCCGTCATGATCGTTCGGGCCATGCTGCCGAGGCTGAAGCGCTGCTTCAACTCCGCTTCGTCCGGCATCGCATTTGCAAGCAGGTCCGGGTCGTTTGCGAACGCCACCAGACGTTGTGAAAGGCTGTCCGAGTCGGGGTCTACAAGGGCAGGGCAGTCCGCGCCCATGATTTCAGGAATACCGCCGACCTTCGTTGCGATGACCGGCCTGCCTGCGGCCAGCGCCTCCAGCACGATGTAGGGGAAGGATTCGGCGCGGGAGGGAATGACCACAGTGCGCGCAAGCGCGAATGCGGCGCGCGCAGGCATTGCGGGACGAAACTCGATCTGGCCGCCGAGGCCCCGCGCCTCGACGAGCGCCTTGCAGGTAGCCTCCCACTCGCCGTCGCCGACAATCACGGCGGTGAGCTTTCGCTCGAGCGAGCGCTGCGCCGAGGCGATTGCCTCGATGAAGAGGTCGGGGCCTTTCAACTGGCGAAGCGTGCCGATGAAGAGGAGGTCGCTGGCTTCCCGTACGGGCTCGACGGGGATGAACTCCTCGTCACGCAAGCCATTATACGCGATGCAGCTTGCTGTTCTTACCGGACCGACCTTCCTGACATAGGCGGCGCGCTCATAGTCGCAGACAAAGAAAAGGCCGTCCGTCATGCGTTCGAGCCAGCGCTCGACCGCGAAGAAGGATTTGCCCTTGAGGGACCGCTCGTCAAAGTGGAGGCTGCCGCCATGCGGCGAGTAATATCGCCCGACCGGCTTCGACCGCCTCAGCGCGGTTCCAAACAGGCGCGCATAGAGGCCGCCTTTCGCGCCATGCCCGTGCAGCACATCCGGCGCTAGCGCCTTTAGCACCCGGTGCGTCCTCAAGGCGGCGCCGAGGTCGCCAAGGCCGATCTGCCGCTGCATCGGGATGCGGGTGACGCCAAGCGCCAGGCGAGGCTCGACTTCGGCGAAAAGCTTCGCCTCATAGTCGCCGCCGGTCGTGGAGTCGCACACGAACCCCACCGCATGGCCGCTGGCCGTCTGCTCCTCCGCAAGGTCGCGAACATGACGGAAAACGCCGCCGACCGGGGCCCGGAAGCAGTGAACGATGCGAAGCCGCGTTTCCGGCTGCATCAGAACAGGCGTTCGCGAACGTAGATCGTGTCGCCCGGAAGGAGGGGATCGCTGATCGGAACCCGCCCGGTCATCACCTTGCCGTTGATGTCGCGCGTCACATCCACATCGGCCTGGCTGGCACGCGAGGAGAAGCCGCCCGCCGTGGCGATTGCCTTTTGAACCGTCAGCCCCGGAACATAGGCGTATTGCCCGGCAGCGCCGACTTCACCCATCACGAATATCGGGCGGTACTGGTCGACCTCGACTGAAACATCGGGGTCGCGCAGGTAGCCGTTGCGCAGCTTTTCGGCGAGAACCTTTTCAACCTGCTTGGTGGTCTGGCCGCGCGCCGGCACCGCACCGACGAGCGGGAAGGAGATATAGCCGGACTGGTCCACCGCATAGCTGTTGGTCAGGCTCGCCTGCTCGAAAACGGTCACACGCACGCGGTCGCCCGCGCCTAGCACATAGGGCTTGTCCAGCGAGGCATGAAACGCCGACGGGGCTGGCCGATAGCCGGAGCAGCCTGCGGCGAACGCCGCGCCCAGCAGCAGGCAGGACAATGCGATATGCAACTTTCTCAACGGAACGGACCCCTAGCAGCAGGTGCAGCGCCATGAGTCTTATCTAACTGTTAGGGTTAATGGTGCGTAAAAAAATCTTTCGCGATAAGCCCGAAGAGCGCGATTTCCTAACGGTTCTTTAATGGCGTGTTAACCCTCAACTTACCATGAATGTTCACCATACTTATGCCGAGTCTCGCGGGTGGGCGTAATGCCAGGGTTTCAGAACAGCGCGGATAGTACCGATATCGATCTGGGCAGGCTCTTCGCCAGCATCGGACGGCATTGGCTTCGCATCCTGTTGGGGTCGCTGCTGTTCGCGGCGGCGGCGTTCCTGTTCGTGTGGACCGCAACGCCTCAATATCGGGCGGAAACACGGCTGCTCATCGAATCGCGTGAGTCCGTCTTTACGCGACCGGAGGCTTCCGGGTCGAACGAGCAGCCATTGCTCGACGAGGAGGGTGTTACAAGCCAGGTCGAGGTGATCCTTTCGACCGACAATTTGCGGCGCGTCGCTGAAAAGCTCGATCTTGCTTCGGAACCGGAGTTCGGCGCGGACGATCCGAACAGGCTGACGCAGCTTCTCGTTCTGGCCGGGTTGGTGAGTGATCCCGCGCAGATGCCCGTCGATGAACGGGTCATGCGGAAGCTGCGTGAGAATTTGAGCGTCTACCGCGTTGAAAAATCACGCGTAATCGTCATCGAGTTCACCTCGAACACCCCCCGGCTGGCCGCCGCGGTGCCGAATGCGTTGGCGGACGAATTCGTCGCTGGTAGCCAGGCGGTAAAGCGCGATTCGAATGTGAGCGCGACCGATTGGCTGGCGCCGGAAATCGCGGACCTGACGCAGCGGGTCAAGGAAGCGGAAGCAAAGGTTGCAGAATATCGCGCACGGCACGGATTGATCGTCGGGGAGAACAACACCGTGCTTTCGACGCAGCAGCTTTCGGAACTGTCGAGTGAATTGTCGCGGGTGCGCGCCAATCGCGCGACTGCGGAGGCAAATCTTGACAGCGTGCGCAAGGCGCTGGACAGCGGATCGACATTGGATGCACTGCCGGAAGTGGTGGCCTCGCCGCTGATCCAGAGCCTGCGCGAGCGGCTGGCGCAGACGCGCGCCCAGATTGCCGATCTTTCAATCACGCTGCTGCCGAATCATCCGCGCATCCGGGCGCTTAACGCGCAATTGGCCAATCTGGAACGCCAGATCCGCGCTGAGGCGGGAAATGTGCTGAAGGGATTGACCAACACGGTCGAGACGGAGCGCGCGCGCGAGCAGCAATTGGTGGCCGATCTAAATCGCCTGAAGGCCGAGTCGGGACGGGCGGGCGAGCAGGAAGTGGACCTGCGTGCGCTGGAACGGGAGGCGGCGGCGCAGCGCGACCTGCTTCAATCCTATATGACGCGCTATCGAGAAGCCTCCTCCCGGCAGGATCGCAACTATGTGCCTGCGGATGCGCGCATCTTTTCGCGGGCGACCGAGCCTGCCGAACCCTACTATCCGCGCAAGCTGCCGATTATCGGCGCGGCGTTCGGGGCAGGGTTGCTGGTCATGTCCATCCTGACGCTTCTGGGTGAATTGTTTTCGGGCAGGGCAATGGTTCCGGCCGGCGGCGCGCGGCTTGAGCCTGTGAATGAAATTGAGACGCTGGAAGCGGCGAAGCCCGCCGCGCCGCTTGTTCTGCCGGTTGCGCAGGAAAAGCTTGTGCCACCGACGCCCGTTCTCGCTGACAAGTCGAAAGACCGTGAGATGGGGATTGCGGGCGTGGCTCGCCATCTCATCGAGCGCGGCTCGGGCAGGGCGCTTTTCATTTCACCTGAGGGCGATGAAGCTGCTGCTTCTTCGGTGATGGTGGCGCGCGAGATCGCGGACGCCGGGCTTCGGGTGCTGCTGATCGATCTGACGACGAACAGCGTCGCCGGAAAGCCGATGCTCGACGGTCGCCCCTTGCCGGGGATAACCGACCTGCTGGCGGGCGCGGCGCAATTCACCGATGTGATCCATGTCGATCTTTATTCCGACGCCCATGTCATTCCGTCGGGCACGTCGGAGCCGGAGCGCGCCATGCAGGGAATAGACCGGCTGCCGATGGTGCTGGATGCGCTCGATACGGCCTATTCAATCGTGATTGTCGAATGCGGTCCGGTGCGCGCGGAATCGATCCGCAGGCTGGCGGGCGCAGGCTGCGAACTGTTCGTAAGCGCGATCGACGTGCACGACAGTGCGGTGACCAGTGCGACCGAAGCTCTTGAGGTGCAGGGCTACAGGGATGTGACGCTGGTCACGCCGGTCGGGCACATTGCGCCGCCGCCACCCATGCCGGGCCTCGACGCCGCGTAGCGGGCAAAACAATCAGGCCTGTTGAACCTCGGTGCCCCGTATCATGCGGCGCAACCGCTTGGCCTGCTCCCAGACCTGGGGCTGTGATTTCAGCCAACGCTTTGCCGAAGAGCCCGCGCGCAATCCGGCGGCGGCGACACGGCCCTTGAGCGTCAGCGGCACAGTTACGTCGAAATGCTCGATTTCGATGTCGCACCACTGCCGCTTGTACGGTTCGTCCCCGACGCTGAAATCATACAGGCGATATCCGTCCATCGCGGCTTTGCGGATGATTTCGAAGAACAGGTAGGAGCCGGGGCTGTAGGAGCTGAGTTCGTCATTCGCAAAGGAGCAGAACTCACAGACCAGCCGCTCGCCGTCATGGCTGTGCCCCGAGACGGCACGCAATTTGCCGCCAATCTCCAGCCCTTCCAGGGTGAACAGCCGAACCTGGCCATTCAATGCATCGGCGAAGAGGTTGCGGAAGGCAGCGCGAACATGATGCGGGGCGAATGGATCGTCGATGCCCTGCGCGGCGAAGCGCTGCGCCTTCATGTCCAGAAATTCCGACCAAAGCCGGTCGATCTCGACGGGTGTTGTGGCGGTTATCATCCGGATCTCACCGGCCTCGCTGAATTTCTTGATCTGGCGACGGTACTTCTTGTACCTGCTGCTTCCGCCCGTTCGGGCAATGAGGCCGTCGAAGCCGCCCGTCAAATCGGCAGCAAGCGCGATGTTGGCGCTTTGCCGGTGCGGCATCGTGACAAGCGGATTGGGCTTGCCGGCACGCGACCGGCTCATGCGATCCAGACTGACAAGGTCGATGTCCGGGCGCTCGGCGGCGATGGCCTTGAAAAGCACGTCCAGCAATTCAGGCTCGATGCGGTCGATTGAACCGTAGGAGCAAAGCGGAAAGTTGCCGTTTGCGTGGCGATGGCCTGCAAAACGGGCGACAGTGAGGGAGCCTGTGCGAACGACTTCAAGCGCAAGTCCGAGCAGGCAGGCGCCGTCGGTCGAATGGATGCGGGCCACCAGAATGTCCGCGCCTGCATTCGCCCATGCCTGAACCCATTCGGGGCTTTGCGCCGGCGCGAAAATCGCCTGCATGCTCGCCCGCTCATAGGCCGCGAGGTCGTCGTCGATCCTGAATTCCCAGCGCGAGCCCGCCAGTTTATGCGTGTGACGCCGCATAATCCTGGGCTGGCTCAGTGCGTCTTCTCGAAAAGCAATATCCGCCATTGCATCATAGTCCGCCGTGCCCCGCCCGTCCTGTGGTGCGGCGCAAACCTATTCCTGAAATAATTCCCGAGGGTTTCAGTGAACGTTAAAATGCAAAAAAACCGGCTGGAGGGAATTTTATCCCTTCGGCGAAATCATCATCCATTTGATGAGCAGCATAGCCGGTAATATCCACAAAAGGCCCGACACGAGGAAAAAAAGGAAGTGCACAATCGGCCCTGAATCGCCGAGGCGCGCGACGGCAATGGCTGTTGCGAGCAGCGAATAGACAACAACCAGCGCGACAAGCAGCACGGTTCCGATCAGCTTTTTCAGGCGAATGGGCATGGCAAACCGGATAGCCTTTCCGAAGGGTCGCTGCAACAGCGACGCGACCGCATGTCGCGCGTCGCCGCTCGCCCTTGCAACGCATGGCGCGATGGTTCACCAACACAGCCCATGAGCACAACCGCCGTCCTTTCGCCCAGCAAACAGGCCACTGACACAATACAACGCAACCGAGCCTTGCTGCGCATCTGGCTCTATGTTGTCCTGCTGGCGCTGTTCGCACTGGTCCTCGTCGGAGGTGCGACGCGGCTGACGGATTCGGGGCTTTCCATTACCGAGTGGAAGCCGATCCATGGCGTCATTCCGCCGCTGAACGACGCGGAATGGCAGGAGGAATTTGCAAAATACCAGCAGATTCCGGAGTATCAGCAGATCAACAAAGGCATGGATCTTGCTGCTTTCAAACAGATTTTCTGGTGGGAGTGGGCGCACAGGCTTCTTGCGCGCAGCGTTGGAGTCATTTTTGGCGTGCCCTTGCTCTTGTTCTGGCTCGCGGGCCGGGTGGAACGCCAGTTGATGCCGAAGCTGCTCGGGATTCTTGCGCTTGGCGCGTTTCAGGGCGCGGTCGGCTGGTGGATGGTCGCGTCCGGGCTGGTGGAGCGTACGGATGTAAGCCAGTACAGGCTGGCCACTCACCTCACCATTGCCGCCGTGATCTTTGCCTCAACAATGGTGGTTGCAAGGGGCCTGCTGCCGTCGCAAGGCAAGGCCGCAAGCCGTTACATCCAGAATTTCGCGGGCATCCTGATGGTCGCGGTGCTCGTGCAGATTTATCTCGGCGGGCTGGTCGCGGGGCTCGATGCCGGATTGAGCTACAACACCTGGCCGTTGATGGATGGCCGTGTCGTGCCGGGAGATATGTTCGTCCTTGAACCGGCATGGCGAAATTTCTTCGAGAACCCGAAACTGGTGCAGTTCGTGCACCGCCTCGGCGCCTATACCGTTTTCGCTCTCGCTCTCTGGCACATGATTGCGGTGCGAAAGCGGGAGCCGGGAACGCCGCACGCGCGGCGCGCGCTGATCCTGTTTCACCTCGTGCTTTTGCAGGCAATCGTCGGGATCGTGACGCTCCTGACGCAGGTGCATCTGCACGTCGCCCTGACACATCAGGCGCTGGCTCTGATCGTGCTGGGCTATGCCGCCGCGCACTGGCGCGCGACGAAGGGCAGCTATCCGCTGCCGCGCCTAGTGGCTGCGTCCTAGCATAAGGTCCATGTTCTGGACGGCTGCGCCTGACGCGCCCTTGCCGAGATTGTCCAAAAGGGCAATCAGGTTTGCCTGCCCATTCCCCTCAGTGCCGAACACAAAGAGCTTCATGCGGTCCGTATCCGCGAGTTCCGTCGGGTCGAGCCGCGTGATTTTCGCGCTTTCGGCCAGCGATACGACCTCGACAATCGATTGCCCCGCATAGTGCCGCTCAAGCGCAGCGTGCAGGTCGGCAAGGGAAGGCGTGCCGTTCAAATCGCCTAGATAGAGCGGAAGCTGCACGATCATGCCCTGCGGAAAGCGGCCCACCGAGGGTGAAAAGATCGGGCGGCGGTCAAGCAGGCCATGCGTCTTCATCTCCGCGACATGCTTGTGCGTGAGCGGCAGCCCGTAAACGAAATAGGGCGCGGCGATGTGATCCGGGTTCGCCGGATCTTCCATCTGCGCGATCATCTGCTTGCCCCCTCCGGTGTAGCCGGAGACGGCGTTGATCGTGACCGGATAGTCGGCGGGCAGGATCCCGGCAGTCACCAGCGGGCGGACCAGGGAGATCGCGCCGGTCGGATAGCATCCGGGGTTGGCTACCAGCCGTGCGCCCGCTATGCGGTCGCGCTGAGCGGTCTCCATCTCGGCAAAGCCATATGTCCAGTCCGGGTGGACCCGATGGGCCGTGGAGGTGTCGATGATGCGGGTGGAGTTCCTGCCTTCCAGCATGGCGACGGCCTCGCGGGACGCGTCGTCGGGCAGGCAGAGGATGGCGATATCGGCCTCCGAAAGCATCGCCGCGCGAACGTCGAGGTTGCGGCGCTCCGCCTCCGGGATCGACAGAAGCGCAAGATCATCGCGGCGCGCCAGCCTCGAACGGATCTGCAATCCGGTCGTGCCGTGTTCGCCGTCGATAAAGACCTTAGGTTTCATGTCGATTTCACTCCTGAAGGCCGGCACTCATATGCCGCCTGCCTCGTGCAGTCCAGCGCCATTGCCGCCATCGTCGAAACGCGCGCGCCGCTCCGCCAGCAAGCCGAGATAATGCATGGCGACGGACGAAGCCGCGATTGCCGTAATATCGGCATGGTCATAGGCCGGTGCAACCTCGACCACGTCCGCGCCGACAATGTCGAGATGGGTGAGCTGGCGCAAGACCGACAGGATCTTGGCGGAGGAGGGCCCCCCCGCGACCGGAGTGCCCGTTCCCGGCGCAAAGGCGGGGTCAAGGCAGTCGATGTCAAAAGTGACGTAGCACTTGCGCCCCCCCGTGCGGTCGGCAATCGCGTAGGCGATGTCCGCCGCCCGCATCTCTTCGACCTCGTTGCCGTAGATGATCTTGATGCCGCAGTCCTCAGGCGCATGGGTGCGAATGCCGATCTGGATGGAACGGTCGGGGTCCACGACGCCTTCGCGGACCGCGCGCGCGACGAAACTGCCGTGGTCGATCCGCTTGCCGTCGTCGAACCAGGTGTCCTGATGCGCGTCGAATTGCACGAGGGCGAGCGGTCCGTAGATTGCCGCATGCGCCTTGAGAATGGGCCAGGTTACGAAATGGTCGCCGCCCAGCGTCAGCAGGAACGCGCCGCTTTTCAGGATCCTGCTCGCCTCGCGTTCGATGATTGCCGGAGACTTCTGGTGGTTGCCATTGTCGAGCAGGCAATCGCCGTAGTCGACCACGGCCATCCTTTCGAAAAGGTCGCGATGGAACGGATACTGCGGATCATTGTCGAAAATCGCCGAGGCGCGGCGGATCGCCTGAGGCCCGAAGCGCGCGCCGGGGCGATTGGTCACGGCTGCATCGAACGGGACACCCCAAACGACAACGTCTGCTCCCTTGAGGTTCTTCGTGTATTTCCGGCGCATGAAGGAAAGAATGCCCGCATAGGTCGGGTCCGAAGCGGCGCCTGTCAGGCTGCGCGCGGTCAAGGCATTGTCGATCGACGATGACGGCATGTGGTGTCCCTCGGTGAATCGAGGCGCTTTTATTGGCTATTCTTTTCAGGAATGCGACCCTTAATTGGGATTCGGTGAGGCGAGGGCGAAGATGAGCATCGGCGACGGACGGACGAAACGCAGCGAATACAGGACGTTTCGGACCATAACCACACGTTGGATGGACAACGACGTCTACGGCCATATGAACAATGTCGTTCACTATTCCCTGTTCGATACGGCCATAAATGGCTGGCTCGTCGAGCAGGGCGTGCTCGATCTGGCGCAAAGCGACCATATCGGACTGGTCGTTGAAACCGGCTGCCGCTATTTCGCGGAAATGGCGTTTCCCGATGTCGTTGCGGCGGGAATCCGCGTCGGGCGGATCGGCACCAGTTCAGTGCGCTATGAGGTGGGGTTGTTTCGCAACGACGAGGAGGACGCCGCCGCCCAAGGGTTCTTCGTGCACGTTTATGTGGATCGAACCACGCGCAGGCCGAAACCCATTTCCGACAGGTTCAGGCAAGCGCTGGAAACGATGGGCTAGACTTTCGCCGACACCATCATGAAGGCAGGCGTGTCTTCGCCAAATCCCACCGTCGTGTTGACTTCCTCGTCATCTTCGCGGTGACGGCGTGGCTCGCGAACCGGCCGGTCGCGCTGTTCGGGCTGGATCTTGCGTTCCGCATTGTCTTGGCGGATCGCGTCCTTGCGCACCCGGCGCTCCGGGGCGGCCTCGGGCGCCTCCGCTTCCTCCGCCTTCACCCGCGGGGCAGACTTGCCGCGCGCGTCCTTGCCGCGCGTGCGCCGCTCCGGCTTCCCGCCGCGGCCCCGTGGCCTTTCGTCATCCGAATCCGTGGAAGGTGCCAGCGTCGACAGGTCACCGTCATGCCATTCGACCGTTTTGCCGATCAGCTTTTCGATGGCGTCGACATAACGCATGTCGGACCGCGTGACGATGGTGAAGGACTTGCCCGCGCGGCCCGCACGGCCCGTGCGGCCAATGCGGTGCACGTAGTCCTCCGAGTGGATCGGCACGTCGAAATTGAACACGTGGCTGACGTCGGGAATGTCCAGACCGCGCGCGGCGACATCCGATGCGACGAGCAGCTTCAGCTTGCCGTCGCGGAAGTTCGACAGCATGGTCATGCGTGCGCGCTGATCCATGTCGCCGTGCAGTGCCCCGGCATTGAAATCATATTTGACCAGCGAGCGGAAAAGCTCGGACACGTCCACCTTGCGGTTGCAGAAGATGATGGCGTTCTTGATCCCATCGCCTTCCGACTGGATGAGATCGCGCAGCACGGCGCGCTTGTCCCATGGCTTCGAGCCGGATTTGACCAGCCGCTGGGTGACAGTGGAGGCGGTCGAGGATGCTTTCGCGACCTCGATGCGAACGGGAGCGTGCAGGAACTGCTCTGTCAGCTTCGTGATTTCCGGCGGCATGGTGGCCGAAAAGAACAATGTCTGCCGCGTGAAGGGTATCAGTTTGCAGATGCGCTCGATGTCGGGAATGAATCCCATGTCGAGCATGCGATCGGCCTCGTCGATGACAAGGATTTCGACCCCGGTTAGCAACAGCTTGCCGCGCTCGAAATGGTCCAGCAGCCGACCCGGCGTGGCAATCAGCACATCGGCGCCGCGCTCAAGCTTCTTCTCCTGGTCGTCGAAGGAGACACCGCCGATAAGCAGGGCGACGGTCAGGCGATGGTTCTTGCCGTATTTCGTGAAGTTCTCCTCGACCTGCGCCGCGAGTTCGCGCGTCGGTTCGAGAATGAGCGTGCGCGGCATGCGTGCGCGAGCGCGCCCCTTTTCAAGGCGCGTGAGCATGGGCAGGACGAATGAAGCGGTCTTGCCCGTGCCGGTCTGCGCGATGCCGAGCACATCCTTGCCTTGCAAGGCGTGCGGAATCGCACCGGCCTGAATTGGTGTCGGGTTGACGTAGCCGCTGTCGGTAACCGCGGAAAGGACCTTGGGAGAGAGGCCGAGATCCGCGAAAGAGACGGGCTGTGCTTGCGGTTGCGTTTCGGTGGTCACGTCCAACGAGGACTCTGTATCTACTGACAAGTGTTGTTGCGCCCTTACTGGCGGTAACGCGGCATTGCCGCCGGAGACGCTTGGCGTCCAACTTCTCGGCGCGACGTAGGCGCACGCCCGCGATTTGTCAACTAAACCTGATGTAATGTGCCGCGGTTTCAGCCGAAGTGACTAAGAATGTCACGCATAAGTGTGATGATCTGCTTGGTTCATCAGTAGCGGAACTGCTCGGACAGTATTCGTTCATTCCAGGAATGGTCGGGATCGAACAGCAGGGTGGCGGTGTGGACGCGTGATTCCCGAACGCTGACCGTGGTCACACCTTTGACCTCCGTGTGATCGGCGGCGGCGTTCACGGGGCGCTTTTCAGACTCCAGTATGTCGAAGCGCACATGCGCGAGATCGGGCAGCAGCGCGCCACGCCAGCGCCGGGGTCGAAAGGGGCTGACAGGAGTCAGCGCAAGCAGCGGCGCGTCGAGCGGCAGGATCGGCCCTTGCGCGGAAAGGTTGTAGGCGGTCGAGCCTGCGGGCGTCGCTACCATCACACCATCGCAGTTCAACTCTTCGAGCCGCACCTTGCCATCGACCGTGATGCGGATCTTTGCCGTCTGGTAGGACTGCCTCCAAAGCGCGACCTCATTGATCGCAAGTGCATTGGTGATGGTTCCGTCCGCTTGCACGGCCTCCATTTCCAGTGGTCGGATCGTTTCCGGTTGGGCGACTGTGATGCGCTCGAGGAGATTGTCCTCGGCGAACGGATTCATCAGGAAACCGACCGTACCGCGGTTCATGCCATAGACGCGCTTGCCCGTCGACATGGTTTCGCGGAGCGTTTGCAACAGGAATCCGTCACCGCCGAGGGCGACGACGACGTCTGCCTCCTTCGGATCGGCCTGACCGTAAAGCGCAATGAGCCGCGCTGCGCCCTCGCGTGCATCCGGCACGTCCGACGATGCAAATGAAACTTTGGGCGCGGTTCCAATCATGCAGCTTTGCCGGGGTCCATGTTCATTTCGACGAGGGCGTAGCATGGCGGGCAGTGGCTGCAAAGCGCGCTTATCGTTGAAAATATCCTGTATGGACGTGCAAGCGGCGGTCTCACGGTGTTCAACTTGTGATAGGACGCATTTTAGCCAGTTGAGGGGTGGCGGACGGGATCCGCTGGTGAAATTGCAAAACCATTTGGGAGACCGGAATGATCAAACGACAAATTCTGGCTGTGCTCTCGACCGCCGTGCTGCTCGCCGGCTGCCAGTCGAGTTCCGATCCGGACGTCCAGGCCAAGGAACACGAGTTCGGCTGCATGGCCGGAACGGTGGGCGGCGCGATAATTGGCGGCCTTGTGGGCAGCACCATAGGCGCAGGCACGGGCACTACACTGGCCATTGGCGCCGGCATCGGCGCGGGTGGTTATATCGGCAATCGTCTGGCTTGCCGCTGAAGGAGGTTGGTATGAGATCCTATGTACTTTCCGCCGCCGCGCTGCTGCTTGGCACGGGTGTCGCATTCGCCCAGCAGAGCCAGACCATGAATGAGGGACAACTCAATCAGGTCGACACAGACAAAAACGGCGCGGTCAGCGCCGCCGAGTATCAAAGCTTCATGAACGCTGCTTTTGCAAAGCTCGACGCGAACGGCAACGGATCGCTCAGTGCGACCGAAACCGCGAAGGTCCTGACGCCCGACCAGTTCTCGACACTTGACGCGAACAGCAATGGAGCTGTCGACAAGAAGGAATTCATGACCCAGGTCATGAAGGATTTTGCCGCTGCGGATAAGAGTGGCGACGGAACCCTCAAGTAATCCGGTCATTCGGGATGCATATCCGGTAATGCATCTCCGAACGGCTGAATTGCCTATTTATTAGGGAGGAGTAGCATCCGGTTTGTCCGTGATGACCCTTCCGCCCGAAACCTGTCACGGCAAACCCGCCGGCCTCGCCGGCGGGTTTTTCATTGGAGGGTTGGTATCTGATGGACCCGGCGCCGACTTGATGGAGCGAACGCCGCTGATCGCCCGTTGAATTCGCCAATGCACCTGTGATAAGCGGCAGGCGTTGCCCTTGTAGCTCAGTTGGTAGAGCACCTGATTTGTAATCAGGGGGTCGTCGGTTCGAACCCGGCCGGGGGCACCAGAAATCCCAAAATTTGCCTGCCAGCCCACCTCAATAGGCCGCGACGGATGCAATGAACGTGTCCAGGACGCTTATCCCCACGTACACGACCGCCACGATCTCCTGAATTCTTCGCTTCGTCGTCATCGCCCCCACGACGCAAAGAACAGCCAATAGCGCGAGCAGGCCCTGATCTTTTGTAAGCATTCGCACCTGCCAAAGCCAGGAATTCGCCAGGATGGCCACCAAATGGAAACAGGCCAACGCGATCAGCGCCCATCTGCCGTCGCGTTCGAATGCCACGAGCATGTCGCGATCTGTATCGGAAGGAACGATGAGGGCGGCAGCGGTGAACAGCGTCATCACCATCGCGACCAGCATTGTGAAAGCAAGGAGCGACCAATGGCTTGCCGTCGAGAGTTCGAACAGCGCCCACCAGAATTGCAGTCCCTCGCCGAGCACCGCGCCGGCAAAGAGCAGCGGGAGCCAGTCGAACTTCATCTTGGATCGAGCCTTGAATGCGTTTACGTAACCCGTAAGCACGCGCGCAATCGATAGTCCCAGCACGGTCGAGATCGGCACGACGATCCAGTGAAATGCTTCCATGCGCGGATTTGACACTTACCGGCAGAAATTGTCCAGAATTGACGAAGTGAGGTTTGAGGCTGCCGAATTTCTGCTTTTACGCTGTAACAACGCCCTTGTTGCCGGGTCTGGGCGTACCATATTTTTAAGGTGAGACGTTGGCTCGACGGGAATGGAGCACGTGAGGGAAGGCTATGATCCGTTTCGTTGTCCTTGGCCTGGTAATTGTCGCGGTTTCGTTTCTGGCAGCGCAAGCGATCCGGTTTGCGCGTACACGGGAAATCGACTGGACCGGCCTTGCCTTCATGGTCGGGTTCGTGGTGATGGCGTTCTATCTGCGGCACGCCACGGGCATGGGCTAGGTTCCTAATTTCCGACGACCACCTTCAAAGCCGCCAGCGGCGTCGTCAGCACAATCTCAGCCGCAGTTCCGAGCGAACCACCCAGGCGCCGCCCGAGTTCATTCACACGGTCTGTGATTGCTTCCTCGCTGTCGATCGTACTGGCTTCGTTGTTCAGCCCCGCGCCGATCAGCTTGATGATGACGGGATTTGCGGCGAACTTGGTGTGTCCCAGCCGATCTCCCTTGACCGCCGTCAGGTCCGCAACGGCGACGCCATATTGCGCGAGGTCGGCGGCATCCGCATAGTCGCCCACACGTGGACGTTCACCGGCCAGGAAACCGGAAAGCTGAAGCGCGCGGTCATTGCCGGAAAGCAGAAGGATAAACGGCTTCTTGGGCTTTCCATAGCGGCGCATCTGGGCCTTGAACACGTCGACATCGATGTCGGGCGAGGCGAGAATGACGTCACCGAGCTTGCCGCCAAGCGTCGGGTCGCCGGCAATCGCCAATTGGCGCAGCGCTTCCATCGTGACCCAGTTGCCCATCGAGTGCGCCATGATGTCCACGCGCTTCGCGCGCTTCGAAATCATCCGCAGGGTGGCTTCAAGTGAATCCCGGGCGGCTGTCGCGCTGTTGTTGTCGTACACATAGTCCACCAGCTTGCCGCCGGATGCCCACGAGAAGAGCACAGGCGTTCCTTCATAGCCCGCATCATGGACGATCTGGGTTATGCGATAGACGGCGGAATCGAAGCTGGTCTTGTAGCCATGGACAAATACCAGCACACGGCCATCGTGCTTTGCGATGTCGGCCCCCACCGCATTTTCAAAGGCAGGCTCCGAATAGCCCGTGATCGAGGACGCGGTGAAGAATTTCGCCGGGTCTGCAACTTTGCCCTTGCGCCGTTCGATCATTCCCACTGCGTGGACGGACGGCACCGTCATGTCGACCTTCGCGAAATCCGTCTTAGGGGCGCGCACGCTGCCGTAATATTCAAGCTCGTCGACCGACTTTTCGCGTGTCGTGGCGACGAAGATCTGGTGCGTGGCCGCAATCTGATCCGGGCGAGCTTCCCTGGATTGAAGCGTCAGAATTTCACGCGTGTTCTGATTGGCGCAGCCTACGGCGAGCAAGAACAAGGCAACCAATGCGATTTTTCGGATGACGTCCATTGGAAGCACTCATTCTGCCGGTGAAAGTCAGGCACGCCAGAAGACCGGTGAAAAGATCACCAGCACGGAGAGAATTTCAAGTCGCCCAAGCAGCATCGCCGCGGAGCATATCCATTTAGCAGCGTCCGGAATGTCTGCATAGTTGCCCATCGGACCGATCTGCGGGCTCAGCCCCGGGCCAACGTTGGTCAGTGAAGCCAGCGCACCCGAACTGGCGCTCAGGAAATCCAGTCCGGTCGCGCCCAGCAGGACGGTGAAGATCGCCAGCAATACGAAGAACGACGAGATGAACAAAACCACCGCGCGCTGCATGTCCTGATCGATGGTACGGTCGCCATAGCGCACCGGCAGCACGGTGTTGGGGTAAATCAAGCGGCGGAAACCATTACCCAGAAGCTGAAACAGGATAAGGAACCGATACGCCTTGATCGCCCCGGTTGTGGAGCCGGAGCAGCCGCCAAGGAACATCGACACATAGATGCAGGCGACGGCGAAAGGTCCCCACAGCAGGTAGTCGTCGCTTGAATAGCCGGTGGTGGTGATCATCGAGACGATGTTGAAGGTGGCGTGGGTCAGCGCATCAAAGAACGAGATATCCCGCGTCGCCCGCAGATAGATCGCCACGACGAGCGAGAAGGCTATCGTATAGCCGACATAGATCCGGATCTGCGGATCTCGCACGGCGTCATAGCGGCCGCGTACGGCAAACAGGATCATCACGGAGAAGGGCAGTCCGCCGATCAACATGAAGATCGAGCCGGTCCAAAGAATGGCGCTGTTCTGCGCGTAGCGCAGGAAAGACGTGTCGTGCGTGGAGAATCCGCCGGTCGCTATCGTGCTCATGGCATGGTTGATCGCATGGAAGCCGGGCATGCCGCTGGCGGCGTAGGCAATCGCGCAGCAGGTCACCAGCATCGTGTAGATAGCGATGAGGCTGATTGCGAAGGTGTGGAAGCGGGCGAATGGCCGGTCTGCGATCTCGGACGATTCGATCTTGAAATAAGAAACACCGCCAATATTCAGAAAAGGCAGCAGAAAAAGGCCGAGGGCGATAACCCCCAAGCCTCCCATGAATGAGAGCAGCGAGCGCCACATGATGATGCCGGGAGCGGCGTTGTCCAGCCCGCTGATGACGGTCGCGCCCGTGGTCGTAATGCCGGACACGGACTCGAAAAGAGCATCGGTGAAACTCAAGCTAAGCGATGACATCATGAATGGAACAGCGCCTGCGACCGCGAGTGTCAGCCAAAGCAGATTGACGAGGAAGAAGCCGAACCTTGTGTTCGGCTGCGGGCTGCCGCCACGTGTGGCAAGCATGAGAGCGGTCGAAATGCCGCCCATCACAAGGGCGGAAAATGCGAAGACCTGCCAGTCGCGATTGCCAAAATAGAGATCGATCGCCGCCGGAATGAGCATTGCGGCCGACAGATACATCGCAAAGACTGCGGCGACATGTACCGCCGCACGGATGGCCAAGCTGTTCACGCCAACAAATACCCTTCCATGGATCGGACAGTGGCTTCACCGACATCAATATGCAATACGCGGAGCGATTGGAGTTCCCGTTCGATGACCTTTGCACAACGCGTACTGCGCGCCGAAGCTGCCGTGCGCACCCTCTTTCCAGAAACTCCGCTACAGGAGAATGACTACCTCTCGCGCAAGTTCGGCGCGCGGGTGCTTCTCAAGCGCGAAGACCTGACGCCGGTTCGCTCCTACAAGATTCGCGGCGCGTTCAACTTCTTCCGTAAGGAGCTTTCACAGGAAAAGCAGGGTGCGACCTTCGTATGCGCCTCAGCCGGCAATCACGCGCAGGGTTTCGCCTTTGTTTGCAGGCATTTCGGAGTGAAGGGCGTGGTGTTCATGCCGGTCACCACGCCGCAGCAGAAGATTGACAAGACCAAGCTGTTCGGCGGCGAGTGGATCGAAGTGCGGCTCGTCGGCGACTTTTTCGACGATTGCTACCGTGCTGCGCTCGACTATTCGGAAAGCGGCGGCGGGCACATGGTGCCGCCGTTCGACCATAAGGATATCATCGAGGGGCAGGCCACCGTCGGCGCGGAAATCCTGCGCCAGATGCCGCACGGCAAAGCGCCGGACATGCTGTTCGTGCCGGTCGGCGGCGGTGGACTGTCGGCAGGCATTTCCAGATATTTCGCTGATGCAGAGGCGCAGACCCGCTTCGTGTTCTGCGAACCGCAAGGCGCGCCCAGCCTCAAGCAGAGCCTGCTTGAGCATAAACGTGTGAAGCTGGCGAAGGTGGACAATTTCGTCGACGGGGCGGCGGTCGCGGAGATTGGTCGTGAACCGTTGAGGCACCTCAAGGAATTTGCACCCGACGCCGTGCACCTCATTCCCGAAAACCGCCTCTGCGCCACCATGATCGAGCTACTCAATGTCGAGGGGGTTGTGCTGGAGCCTGCAGGTGCGCTGTCCATCGATGCGTTGAAAGATTTTTCGCGCCGCGACCTGAAGGGCAAGACCGTGGTTTGCGTTGTGTCAGGCGGCAATTTCGACTTCGAGCGCCTGCCCGATGTGAAGGAGCGCGCCCTGCGCTTCGAAGGGCTCAAGAAGTATTTCGTATTTCGTTTTCCGCAGCGTCCGGGCGCGCTGCGCGCGTTCCTCGACTTGCTCGGCCCCGACGACGATATCGCGAGGTTTGAGTATCTGAAGAAATCGGCACGCAATTTCGGATCGGTGCTGATCGGCATCGAAACGAAGGACAGGCGGAATTTCGATATTCTCGCACGGCGCTTCAACGATGCCGGATGGGCCTATCAGGACATAACCGATAACGAGACGCTCGCAGGCTTTATCATATAGCCGTACGGTGTAGCCGGATCGTTCACAATTTACTGCGTCGCACAATGAGCTTGCAATAGAGGCGCAAATCATCCATATGCGCCGCAGACAGGCGCATGGGCCGCAATTGCCGGCTTTCCCAAAAATGGACTTCGTTGCGTCTCGCTCCGCCTTCCGAAAGGACAGGGCGGACAGTCCCGCGAGCTAATTCGCGGGCACGACAGCGCAACCGTGTGGACAATCGTCCACCGCCGTGTCGTTCCAGAACAAGATTTGAACGCGGCGGGCGCGCGCCCTGCGGCGTGAATGGCAGCGGCATGAATGCCGCGCGAAAGATGATTGAATTGACTACAGAAAATACGCCTGCGCCGAACGGTTTCGAGCGCCTTGGCATCTCCGGCCAGCTTCTGAAGGCAACCACGGCGGCGGGATTCACCGCGCCCAAGCCTATTCAGGAAATGGCAATACCGCCGCAGCTTGCGGGCAAGGACATACTTGGAATTGCGCAGACCGGCTCGGGAAAGACCGCAGCCTTTGCGCTGCCGATCCTTTCGAAGATCATCGGCCTCGGCACGAAGCGTCGTCCAAAGACCGCGCGGGCGCTGATCCTCGCCCCGACGCGTGAACTCGCGGTTCAGATCGAGGAAACGATAAGGCTGCTCTCCAGAGGCGCTCATGTTTCCACCGCTCTCGTGCTGGGTGGTGTTTCGCGTGGCACGCAGGTGCGCCGCATCGCGCCGGGCATCGACATTCTTGTCGCTACACCCGGACGCCTGATGGACCTCGTGCGCGAAGGCGCGGTGGTGCTGAGCGAGACCACTTGGCTGGTGCTCGACGAGGCTGATCGCATGCTGGACATGGGCTTCATCAACGATGTGAGGCGCATTGCCAAGGCAACGCATCCGGCGCGTCGGACGGCGCTTTTTTCGGCAACGATGCCGCAGGAAATCGCCACCCTTGCGCAAGACCTGCTTCGTGACCCCGTGCGCGTCGATGTGGCGCCGCAGGGCACGACCGCGGCGGAGATCAAGCAAAGCGTGATCCTTGCCCGCACCAAGCAGAAGCGTCAGGTCCTGTCGAAAATGTTGGCCGATCCCGAAATGAAGTCGGTGATGATTTTCGCGCGTACCAAGCATGGCGCGGATCGCGTCACCCGCGACCTGGAGCGGGACGGGTTCGACGCGGCCGTCATCCACGGCAACAAGTCGCAGAACGCGCGCCAGAAGGCGCTGACGGGTTTTCGCGACGGTTCCGTGCGCATTCTGGTGGCAACCGACATTGCGGCGCGCGGCATCGATGTGCCGGGCATATCGCATGTCGTGAATTTCGACCTGCCGGACGAGGCGTCGAGCTACGTGCACCGTATTGGCCGCACCGGGCGCAACGGCGCGGACGGCATCGCCATCACGCTGTGCGATCCGACCGAGGCTTCGAAGCTTCGGTCCGTCGAGAAGATCATCCGGATGAAACTGCCGGTCGTCGCCGACCACACCGGGGAGCCTGATCCCAAGCCCGCGCCGGGCGTCCAGCGCATGCAGCAGCCGGCCAATGACCGGGCTCCGCGCGAAAGGAAGGATGGCGGCGAGGGCAGGGGCAATCCCGATCGCAACAGGGACATGCAGCGCCGGGGCGCGCCTCGCAATGGGGGCAACGGCAAGCCGGGCAAACCCGATGGCGCAAAGCCGGCGGGAAAGAAGCCGTTCCGCAGGAAGCGCTTCGGCGGCGCCAAGCGCTTCGGCAGCAAGGCTGCTTAGGCCGCAGCGACAGTTGGCGCGAATGCAGGAGAAGTGACCGCGACGGTATGCGTCCGGTCACGCCGCATTGAGCGTCGGGATATTGCTCACATCGACTTCACGTTCGGCGTGCCACGCGTCATAAGCCGCCTGCATTCGCAGCCAGATGGCAGCGCCATCGCCGAACAACTTGCCAAGCCGCGCGGCGACGGCCGGAGACACGGGCTTCCGCTCGCGCAGGATGTCGTAAAGTTGCTGGCGGGAAATACCCAGCAATCCGGCAATCTCTACCTTGGTCTTTCCGGTTGCCGGAATGATTTCGTCGAGCAGAGCGCCAGGGTGGGACGGGCAGCGCTCGATCGGACGCTTCGGCTTATATGCGCTCATAAACGGACTTCTCCAATCTGCGCCCTGCTCAATGATATTGCTCGAGATCGACGCGAGCGGCGTCATTGCCGTCGAATTCGAATGTAATGCACCACGGGCCGTTGACATGCACCGAATAGCGCACCGGGTTGAAACCGGTGAGTGAATGGAAATTGAATCCCGGAAGGTTCATATCCTCGGGCTTCTCAACAGCTTCAAGCCGGTCCAGCCGCAGCAAGATCCGCTTGTGCAGCCGGGCATCGATTTTGCCGGTCTTTCCAGTTTCGAACAGGTCTGCCAACGATCTGAGCTTAAATGACCTGATCATGTATGGATGTAAGCAAAATGCATACATATTGTCAAGGCAATGTAAGCAGAAAGCTTACGCTCGGCTCTTCGCTCAGGCCAGCATGTGGGCGAGCAATGCGCGCAGCCGCGCGGGCCGGATGGGCTTGACGAGCAGTTCAACGCCCATTTCCGCCACTTCTTCCTGAAGTTCGGCGCTGGGGTCGGCGGTCGTGACGAGCGCCGGCACGACGCGGCCAAGCCATGCGCGGATGCCCATGATCGTTGCGCTGCCGAGGTCGCCGCGGTCGAGATGCTGGTCGGCGATCACGATGTCGGGAATCCATGCCGTATCGTTGAGTTCGGCCAGCGCCTCCTCGGTGGTGGCGGCGACGCGAACCTCGCATTTCCAGCTTTCCAGCAAGGTGGACATTGCAGACGCGACATCGGGATCGTTTTCCACAAGCAGCACCTTTGTCCCGAAAAGTCCGTAGCCGCGATGCTGTTCGGGCTCCACAGGGTTGGGAGTTGATTCCAGTGGCGCGATCATTGCACCCGGTATGTCGAGATGAAACACGGTTCCCTTGCCGATGCGGGAATCGAGGCTGACGCGATAGCCGAGCGTCTCGACCATGCGCCGTACGATAGCCAGACCGAGACCGAGCCCTGCGCCGGACAGGCCGGATTCGTCCACAGCCACACCACGATGGAACTCCTCGAAGATCGCATCCCGCTGGTCTTCAGCTATGCCGCTGCCGGTATCGGCGACCTCGATGCGGATGTTTTCGCCGCGGCGGCGCACACCGACGAGCACGCCGCCCTCGGTGGTATAACGAATGGCGTTGGCGACGATGTTCTGGAGGATGCGGCGGATGAGCGTCCTGTCGGTGCGAATAGTCCAAAGCGTCGGCGCAAAACGCAGCTTCAGTCCCTTGCGCTCGGCCAGCGGAAGAAAATCCGACCGCAGGCCCTGGAACAACTGGTCGAGCGGCACGCTGGTCAGGTCCGGTTCCACAACGCCCGCATCGAGTCGCGAAATATCGAGAAGCGTGCGCAGGAGCGTCTCCATCGTCTCCAGCGAACGCTCGACCTGTCGCACGAGTCGACGTCCTTCGGCCGAGGTCTGAACATCGGCCAGCGCCGACACCGAAAGATGCGCGGCGTTGAGCGGTTGCAAGACGTCATGGCTCGCGGCGGCGAGGAACCGTGTCTTCGAAATGTTCGCCTGCTCGGCGCGGTCCCGCGCCTCGATCAGTTCGGCGTTGGATTGCTCCAGCCTTCGCAGCGCCGAATGAAGTTCATCCGTCCGGCTTCGCACGAGGCTTTCAAGGTTTATCGCAGTCTGGAACAGCGAAAAGGCGTTGCCCTGTCGGTCCATGGACCGTTCGACGCGGTTGATGAGCGCCGCGTTGATTTTCTTCAACCGTTCAAGGTCGTCGATATGTCCGAGCGACACCCGCCTTCTCCTATTCCGCAGCCTGGCGGCGATGCCCGAATGCAATGCCGGTGAAGGTCTGGTTCAGGTGCATGGACTGATACTGCTCTCCATAAGTGCCGAAGCCAAGGACGTGGTTTCTGCGATAGACCTCGGAAAGCCCCCGCACAGCCTGACGGTTCACGGCGTCTAGTCGGCGCAGGACGCAATCGAAGCCAAGAATGACATCGGTTCCGCCAAGTCTGGACTCGACGTCCTTGAGCGCGGCGTCGGTCGACTCCACCAGATCGACCGCGCGCGCGATGGAGAGCACGATCCCATCGTCTATGGCGCAGAAAAAGGAGAGGGAGCCATCGGCGTTGCTCTTTTGAATGGAGCGGCAGAAATATTCGCCGCCGACGCGCACGACCGTCGGGTGCGAAGCGAAGCTCAACGGCGTCAGGTCCTTGGGCAGCAGGCCGACGGCGCTCGCATATTCGTCCGCCGCGGCCGCCGCGTTGAACTCGTGCACCACGCGGCGTCCGGGATCAGATGCGGTGACCACGAGCTTGCTGTCTGTTGCAACGAAATTGTCGGTCTTGAAAGTGCGGAACGGTATATCGGTGGCGAACAGGATGACGACTGCGCTGTCAGTGTGGACGCCCCCGTTCCAGATCAGGCTGGTGTTCTCGAATTTCAGTTCGTCGCCCGCCGAGCCCCCCACGAGCGGAATGTCCTCCAGCTCCCAATGGATTGCGGAGGTCACGGATTCTTCGGAAAAGGAAAGCCCGTCGATCAGGCAGATCGCGAAGATGTTCGATTGCGGGTGTCCATAGGAAGAGGTGAAGGTGCGTCGAAGCGCATCGACCTGTGACGACACGCTCTTGATGTCGGAAGTGGATATGTTTTTCAGAAGTGTGCCCGCGGCGGCAAATCCCGCGGCTGGAAACAACAGCGCCACGGCTTGTCCCTCATGCAGGCCCTCGGGTGTGATTTCACCCGCAGTCGTGCAGCCCGCATGCGGCAGGCCCGGAAGGCGACGCTTGATCGCCTGCGCGAGGCGGCCCGAATCGAAGAGCGACCTTGAATAGAAGAACAGCGCAAAGCTGAAGCGCGCAGACGTCGCTTCGACGGCAACGCGTTGGATAAACGCATCCTCGTCGTGCGAATCGGTGCTTAGCGCGACCAGTCCACAAGCATAGCTCGTGTGCGAAACTGCCAGTTCTTCCTCCCGCGATCCTCCACGCGTTGGGTGGCGCATCGGATGCATATTGTTTCGGCGGGTGCCGCTTTGCAATGGGCCACGATCTATGACCGAAAGTACAATGGAATGCGGCAGGGGGCGGCGGCACATTTCGTGCGCTGGGTTCACTACCTATTAGCCGTTTGCAGTGGCACAATGACCACTCGCGCCCGACGCCCGGTCCGGCGCAGCCAGGGGAGGAACAATGTCGGAAGTTTCAATGACCGTTAATGGTCGAAAGGTGCAGGCGTCCGTCGAGGACCGCACGCTCCTTGTCCATTTCCTGCGCGAGCATCTCGGCCTGACAGGAACGCATGTCGGCTGCGATACCTCGCAGTGCGGGGCCTGCCTCGTGCATGTCGACGGCAAGGCGATGAAGTCCTGCACCATGCTGGCCGTTCAGGCGTCAGGGTCCACGATCACGACGATCGAAGGGCTGGCGAACGGCGCTGACCTTCATCCGGTTCAGGCGGCGTTTCGCGAGCATCACGGATTGCAGTGCGGTTTCTGCACGCCCGGCATGATCATGTCGGCGGTCGACATGATCAATCGCCACCCGGAAGGACTCGATGAGGCGACGGTGCGCGCCGAACTTGAAGGCAATATTTGCCGCTGCACGGGTTATCACAACATCGTCAAGGCGGTGCTTGCCGCCTCGAAGGAGATGGCGAAGGGCGCGAAAAGCAAGAAGGCCAAGGCGGCCTGACGATCTGAACACGATCGGGCGGCGGCAGCCGGGACATAGGGTCCGCTGCCGTGCAGTTGCGCCGAAGCGCTGCAGACAACGCCCGCACCCACTGTTCTTACGGTTCTGGAGGGAACTCTGATGGGAATGGAAGGCATTGGCGCCCGCGTGGCGCGCAAGGAAGACAAAAGGTTCATTACGGGTTCTGGACGCTACACGGACGACATGGTCGTGCCGGGCATGAAGCATGCGGTGTTCGTGCGCAGTCCCCATGCGCATGCCGACATCAAAAAGATCGAAGTCAAGGAAGCGCAAGCGATGCCGGGTGTGATCGCCGTGCTGACGGGAAAGGAGTTGAAAGCCGACGGCATCGGCAATTTGATCTGCGGATGGATGATCCATTCGAAGGACGGCACCCCCATGAAGATGGGCGCGTGGTCGCCATTGGCGGTCGACCGCGTGCGTTATGTCGGCGATGCGGTCGCCATCGTGATTGCCGACACGAAGGGGCAGGCGCGCGACGCGGCAGAAGCCGTCAACGTGACCTATAAGGAGCGCAAGGCGGTGACGAGCGCGGTCGAGTCGCTGAAAGCGGGCGCGCCGCAGCTTCACCCCGAGGCGGACAACAATCTGATCTATGATTGGGAGATCGGGGACGCGGCAGCGACGGATGCGGCGCTGCAAAAGGCGGCTCACATCACCAAGATGCACATCGTCAACAACCGACTAGTGCCGAACGCTATGGAGCCCCGCGCCGCGCTTGCGCAATACGACAAGGCGGAGGATCATTTCACCTGCTGGACAACTTCTCAGAATCCGCATGTGGCGCGACTGGTGATGAGCGCGTTCTATAACGTCGCGCCGGAAAACAAGCTGCGTGTCATCGCGCCCGATGTCGGTGGTGGCTTTGGCTCGAAAATCTTCATCTACCCCGAAGAGGTGGTGTGCTGCTGGGCGTCGAAGAAAGCGGGCGTGCCGGTCAAGTGGGTGGCCGACCGCACGGAAAGCTTCCTGACCGACGCGCATGGCCGCGACCACGTCACCGAAGTGCAGATGGCTTTCGACAAGGACAACAGGGTGATCGGCCTCAAGGTCGATACGATTGCCAATTTCGGCGCCTATATGTCGCTGTTCTCGTCGTCGGTTCCGACCTATCTCTATGCGACGCTGCTGTCGGGCCAATACAATATCCCGGCAATCCACGCCAACGTGCGCGCCGTCTACACCAATACCGCGCCCGTTGACGCATATCGCGGAGCAGGGCGTCCCGAAGCGACTTTCGTCATGGAACGCACGATGGAGACGGCGGCGCGTGAGCTTGGCGTTTCACCCGCCGAACTGCGCCGGCAGAATTTCGTCACCGAGTTCCCGCACCAGACGCCGGTTATCATGTGCTACGACGCCGGCAACTACGCAGCTTCGCTCGATGCCGCGATGGACGCCATCGACTACAAGGGTTTCGAGAAGCGCAAGGCGGCAGCCGCCAAGCGCGGCAAGCTGCGCGGCATTGGCATGAGCAATTATATCGAGGCGTGCGGCATCGCGCCGTCGGCGGCGGTGGGTTCGCTCGGCGCAGGCGTGGGCCTCTGGGAATCCGCCGAGGTCCGGGTGAACGCGGTCGGCACCATCGAGGTGTTGACGGGTTCGCACAGCCACGGACAGGGCCACGAAACGACGTTTTCGCAACTCGTTGCTGAACGCTTCGGTGTGCCAATCGACAGCGTGTCCATTGTCCATGGCGACACCGACAAGGTGCAGATGGGCATGGGAACATACGGCTCGCGTTCCGGCGCGGTCGGCATGTCGGCTATCGTCAAGGCGCTCGACAAGGTTGAGGCAAAGGCGAAGAAGATCGCCGCGCATCTGCTCGAAGCGGACGAAAGCGACATCGTGATCGAGAACGGCGCGCTGAAGGTGGCGGGTACGGACAAGAATGTGCCTTGGTTCCAGATGGCGTTGGCCGCCTACACCGCCCACAATCTGCCGGGCGGCATGGAGCCGGGCCTGAAAGAGACGGCCTTCTATGATCCGACCAACTTCACCTTCCCCGCTGGCTGCTACATCTGCGAAGTCGAGATCGATCCCGACACGGGCAAGACCGAGATCATCGCATTCGTGGCTGCCGACGATTTCGGCAACATCATCAACCCGATGATCGTCGAGGGACAGGTTCATGGCGGTATCGCGCAAGGTGTCGGGCAGGCGCTGCTCGAAGGCGCGAATTATGATGCGTCGAACGGGCAGCTCCTGACGGCGAGCTACATGGACTATTGCATGCCGCGCGCCGACGACCTGCCGTCCTTCCAGGTTTCGCACCAGAACACACCGTGCCCGGGCAATCCGCTCGGCATCAAGGGGTGCGGCGAGGCTGGAGCAATCGGCTCGACGCCCGCGGTCATCAATGCGATCACCGACGCAATCGGGACGAACAATCTTGAAATGCCGGCCACGCCGCAGCGCGTGTGGCGCGCACTTCAGGCGGCAAAGAACTGAGCGCGGGAGGAAGAACTCATGTACGCAGTTAACTATCATCGCGCCAAATCGGTTTCCGAAGCAGCCAAGCTTGGCAAGGGCGACGCCAAATATCTGTCGGGCGGCATGACGCTGATCCCGGCGATGAAAACCCGCCTTGCCGCGCCATCCGATCTGGTCGATCTCAGCCATATCAAGGAGATCAAGGGCGTTTCCGTTTCCGGCAAGACGGTGACAATCGGCGCGGGGACCACGCATTACGAGGTTTCGACCGACGCCAAGCTCGCAAAGGCGTGCCCGGCGCTGGTCTATCTGGCCGGGCTGATCGGCGATCCGGCGGTGCGCCACCGTGGAACCATTGGCGGATCCATCGCCAATAACGATCCGGCGGCGGACTATCCGGCGGCCATGCTGGCGCTGGCGGCGACGATAACCACCAACAAGAGGTCGATTACGGCGGACAAGTTTTTCAAAGGCCTGTTCGAAACCGCATTGAAGGAAGGCGAGATCGTCACGTCCGTCAGCTTCACCGCGCCTGCAAAGGCGGGCTATGCGAAGTTCCCGAATCCGGCCTCGCGCTATGCCATGACCGGCGTATTCGTGGCAAAGGACAAGGACGGCGTGCGCGTCGCCGTGACCGGCGCCGGCGATGACGGAGTGTTCCGCTCCAAGCAGGTCGAAGCGGCGCTTTCAAAGAAATTCGAGCCGTCCGCGCTCGAAGGTCTCAAGCTTCCGTCCGGCTCGCTGATGCAGGACATGCATGCATCGTCCGACTATCGCGCCGCGCTGATCGTGGCGATGGCCAAGCGCGCGGTCGCTCAGGCCAACGGCTGAACGAACACAGGAGCGGCGGAAGCTATTCCGCCGCCTCCTTTGCGATGAGCGATGCCGCACCCGGATCATAATAGACAATCGGCCTGATTTCGTAGACGGCGGTCGGGTTCACCGATTTGAACTCGCGCGCAATGGCGACCGCTTCGTCATGCGTCTCGCAATTCAGGACGTAGAGACCGAGCAATTGCTCCTTGGTTTCCGCAAACGGGCCGTCAAGCACAGGCGAGGCGGCCGAACCTCTCAGCGTTGTGGCTTTGCCGGTGAAGTCGAGCCGGGCCGCCGGTCCGAGCTTGCCGTCCCGCGTCAGCCGCTGGTTGATCCCGATCAGATGCTCCATGAGCGCGGCATCTTCCTCGGGAGAAAGGGCCGTAATGGCGCCTTCGACATGATAGGCCAATATTGCGTAAAGCATGGGCTCCTCTTTGTCGTTTGAATGCGGCACCTTGCCCGGACCCCGGTCGCCTCGCATGAGCCAGGCGCACGCGTTCCGGACGGCCACGTCGGCGCGAAATATGCCGGGGTTTCCCGGCAATGTCTTTCGCTTTGTGCGGCAAGGCTGTAGGTGGCAAGGCAGGCAAATCTCACACCGGGCCGATTGATGTCCAAACCCGCCGGCGACCGCCACACTATGATAGAGGACGTTCTGGCGATCCTGACCGGATCGCTGGTCGTTTCCCTTGGCGTCGCCCTGTATGCGCATGCGATGCTTGCGCTTGGGGGAAATTCCGGCCTCGCGCTGCTGCTGCAATATTCGACGGGCTGGAGCTTTGCAGTCATCTTTTCCCTTATTAACCTGCCGTTCTACCTGCTTGCTATCTGGCGGATGGGCTGGCTGTTCACGCTGCGGACCTTCGCCGCCGTCAGCCTCGTGTCGGTGTTTGTGCGCCTGACGCCGCAATGGCTTGAGTTCGGCAGGCTGGCCCCGCTCTATGCCGCCATTGCGGGCGGCTGCCTTATCGGCATCGGAATGCTGGTGCTCTTTCGCCATCGCACGGGCCTTGGCGGGATCAATATCCTTGCGATCTGGCTTCAGGAGCGCTTCGGCTGGCGCGCCGGATATGTACAACTCGGCATCGACCTCGTCATTCTTGCCATCGCGTTTTTCATCCTGCCCGCGGACAAGATCGCCCTTTCGGTGCTTGGCGCTGTGGTGATCAACATGATCCTGGCGCTCAACCATCGTCCGGGTCGCTATGCCGGCTACAGTTGAAGCATGGCTTTACAGCGCATGGCCTGCCGCTTATGAAGCGGCCCTTCAATGAAAGAATCTCCTTGATGCGTGCGGAAACAGAGAACCTCGTCGATGAAATCAAGCAGGGCATAACCCTGCTGAGGAGGCATCTTTGACTGGGATCAGGCCGTAAAGCGACTTGAATACCTGAATGCCCGCTCCGAGGAGGCTGACCTGTGGAACGATCCGCAGGAAGCGCAGAAGCTCATGCGCGAGCGCCAGATGCTCGATGACGGCATCGGCGCGGTGAAACGGCTTGAACGGGCGCTTTCCGACAATATCGAGCTTATCGAGCTTGGCGAAATGGAGGGTGACGAGGGAATCGTCTCCGACGCCGAGGCTTCAATCAAGGCGATGGCGGGAGAGGTGCGCGAGCGGCAGATCGAGACGATGCTGTCCGGCGAGGCAGACGCCAACGACACCTATCTCGAAATTCACGCGGGCGCGGGCGGAACGGAGAGCCAGGACTGGGCCAACATGCTGCTGCGCATGTACACCCGCTGGGCGGAGCGCCGTGGCTTCAAGGTCGAAGTGCTGGAAATGCATGACGGCGAGGAAGCGGGCATCAAGTCTGCCACGCTGCACATCAAGGGCCACAATGCCTATGGCTGGCTCAAGACGGAGTCGGGTGTCCATCGGCTTGTCCGCATCTCGCCCTATGATTCGAATGCGCGCCGCCACACTTCGTTTTCGAGCGCCTGGGTATATCCGGTCATCGACGACACGATTGAGATCGACATTCCCGAGTCCGATGTGCGCATCGACACCTACCGCTCGTCCGGCGCAGGTGGCCAGCACGTCAACACGACCGATTCGGCGGTGCGCATCACACATATCCCGACCGGCATCGCCGTCGCCTGCCAGGCTGGCCGCTCACAGCACCAGAACCGCGCCAAGGCATGGGAAATGCTGCGCTCCCGGCTCTACGAGGTCGAGCTTGAAAAGCGGGAAGCGGCCGCCAGTGCGGAACAGGCTTCAAAGACGGATATAGGCTGGGGCCACCAGATTCGTTCCTACGTGCTCCAGCCCTACCAGTTGGTGAAGGACCTGCGCACAGGCGTCGAATCGACCAGCCCGTCGGATGTGCTGGACGGCGACCTTGACCCTTTCATGGAGGCCAGCCTGGCGCACCGCATCGAGGGCGGGGCCGGCGGCGAGGTCAAGGACCTCGACTAAACCTCACACCATCACGATGGCGACTTCGCCTTCCAGCGCGCCCTGATAGGCCGAGAGATGGGGTTCCTCGTCCGGCTCGCCCTGCAGCTCGCCGATCTGGTCGAGTTGCGCTTCCGCGAATCCCTCTTTCTGGAGGCCGTTCAGCGCAAGACGGACAGCCGAATCCTCGTCCGGCGCCTGAAGCATGACATGCACGCTGGATTCGGCGCCGCCCTTGCGGCGCGTGACGCGTCCGACGATGATCCAGACGATGGGCGGTTCGTTGTCGTTCATTGCAAGCGATTCTCTCGATCTGTACTGGAATCGGTATGGAAACAGGGCTTGAGCGCACCATATAGTCACTGCGCGGCTGCATTCCCACCGGCCACGGCTCGCATGCCCGGCATTTTGTTGCGGCAAGCGCCCGATTGCGAAAGATAATTACTTTGCGTTTTCGCATAGCTGTCGGGCGGTCCGGCATGGCGATTTTTCGGGGGTTTCGGGCTTGACGGGCAGGGGGGTTGCAGGTAGAAGCCGCGACGTCTGAGCCGATGTGAGGCTTGCTTTTCCGGGGCGTCGCGCCTTGGAGTTCGCCTCAAACAGGGTTCGTTTTACGAACGTGAAGACATTTCCGGCGTGCATGAAGCAGCAATGCTTCCTCTGCCATTTGTTCGGGCGGGAACCGTGAGAGACGGTTTTGAGCCCGAATTTGCGTATGGAATGGATCGTTCAAAGCGGCCTCGAAAAGGCTTGTGACACGAGATTGAGAGACAAGAGGAAGGTTTAATGCCTACCGTAAACCAGCTGATCCGCAAGCCGCGCCAGGCGCCGGCGACGCGCAACAAGGTTCCGGCGATGCAGCAGAACCCGCAGAAGCGTGGTGTCTGCACGCGCGTCTACACGACGACGCCGAAGAAGCCGAACTCGGCGCTGCGCAAGGTTGCGAAGATCCGTCTGACCAATGGCTTCGAGGTTATCGGCTACATCCCCGGTGAAGGTCATAACCTTCAGGAGCACTCGGTCGTCATGATTCGTGGCGGTCGCGTGAAAGACCTTCCGGGTGTGCGTTACCACATCATCCGTGGCGTGCTTGACACCCAAGGCGTCAAAAACCGCAAACAGCGCCGTTCGAAATACGGTGCGAAGCGTCCGAAGTAAGGAATTTTTCCCGGCTTCGGCGCTTTTCTTTTTGAAGCGTCGGGCCGACGAAGATTGAGAGACACAGACTATGTCCCGACGTCACAGTGCAGAAAAGCGCGAAATCAACCCGGATCCGAAGTTCGGAGACCTGGTTGTCACCAAATTCATGAACGCCGTCATGTATGACGGGAAGAAGTCGGTTGCCGAGACCATCGTCTATGGCGCGCTGGATCAGGTGCAGGCCAAGACCAAGCAGGAGCCCGTCGGGGTTTTCCATCAGGCCATCGAGAATGTCGCGCCGCACGTCGAGGTTCGTTCCCGCCGCGTCGGTGGTGCAACCTATCAGGTGCCGGTCGATGTTCGTCCGGAGCGCCGTCAGGCCCTCGCGATCCGCTGGCTGATTACCGCTGCGCGCAACCGCAACGAGACCACGATGGTCGATCGCCTTTCCGGTGAATTGATGGATGCCGCCAACAATCGTGGCACCGCCGTCAAGAAGCGTGAAGACACCCATAAGATGGCCGAGGCCAACCGCGCCTTCGCCCATTACCGCTGGTAATCGGCGCGCGAGAGACAGAGGCACTATCATGGCACGCGAATATAAAATCGAAGACTACCGCAATTTCGGCATCATGGCGCACATCGATGCCGGTAAGACGACGACCACGGAGCGCGTGCTCTACTATACCGGCAAGTCGCATAAGATCGGCGAAGTCCATGACGGCGCGGCCACAATGGACTGGATGGAGCAGGAGCAGGAGCGCGGCATCACCATCACCTCCGCTGCGACGACCACCTTCTGGAAGGGTCGCGACGACAAGATGCGGCGCTTCAACATCATCGACACGCCGGGCCACGTCGACTTCACCATCGAGGTCGAACGTTCGCTGCGCGTACTCGACGGCGCGATCGCGCTGCTGGACGCGAATGCCGGCGTTGAGCCGCAGACCGAGACCGTCTGGCGTCAGGCCGACAAGTATCATGTCCCGCGCATGATCTTCTGCAACAAGATGGACAAGATCGGCGCGGACTTCTACCGCTCCTACGAGATGATCAAGTCGCGCCTTGGTGCGACTGCGGTCGCCGTGCAGCTTCCCATCGGTGCGGAAAATGAATTCAAAGGCGTCGTCGATCTCATTGAGATGAAGGCGCTGGTTTGGCGCGACGAGTCGCTCGGCGCGCAGTGGGATGTGGTCGAAATCCCGGCGGACCTCCAAGCCAAGGCCGAGGAGTGGCGCGAGAAGATGATCGAGTCGGCCGTCGAGGTCGATGACGATGCGATGAACGCTTATCTCGAGGGCAATATGCCGTCGAACGACGAGCTTCGCGCGCTGATCCGCAAGGGCACCATCGCGGTGAAGTTCTTCCCGATGTTCTGCGGCTCGGCCTTCAAGAACAAGGGCGTGCAGCCGCTGCTCGATGCCGTTGTCGATTTCCTGCCTTCGCCGATCGACGTTCCGGCGATCAAGGGCATCGATCCCAAGACCGAGCAGGAAGTGGTCCGCAAGTCCGACGACAACGAACCGCTGTCCATGCTTGCGTTCAAGATCATGAACGACCCGTTCGTGGGTTCGCTGACCTTCTGCCGCATCTATTCCGGCAAGCTCGCAAAGGGCGTCTCGCTGGACAACACCGTGAAAGGCAAGAAGGAACGCATTGGGCGTATGCTCCAGATGCACTCGAATTCCCGAGAGGATATCGATGAAGCCTATGCTGGCGACATCGTTGCGCTGGCGGGACTCAAGGAAACGACCACCGGCGACACGCTTTGCGATCCGCTGAAGCCTGTCATCCTTGAGCGCATGGAGTTCCCGGACCCGGTCATTCAGATCGCGATCGAGCCGAAGACCAAGGGCGACCAGGAAAAGATGGGCCTCGCGCTCAACCGTCTTGCTGCCGAGGACCCGTCCTTCCGCGTCAAGACGGACGAGGAATCGGGCCAGACGATCATTGCCGGCATGGGCGAGCTTCACCTCGACATCATCGTTGACCGCATGCGTCGCGAGTTCAAGGTCGAAGCGAATGTCGGCGCACCGCAGGTGGCCTATCGCGAGACAATCACTCGCTCGCACACCGAGGACTATACGCACAAGAAGCAGTCCGGCGGTTCGGGACAGTTCGCGCGCGTCAAGATCACCTTCGAGCCGAACACCGAGGGCGAGGAATTCGTGTTCGATTCCAAGATCGTCGGCGGTTCGGTCCCGAAGGAATATGTCCCGGGTGTCGAGAAGGGTGTGGAAAGCGTCATGGGTTCCGGTCCGTTTGCAGGCTTCCCGATGATCGGCGTGAAGGCGACCCTCATCGACGGCGCTTACCACGACGTGGACTCTTCGGTCCTGGCGTTCGAAATTGCCGGGCGCGCTTGCTTCCGCGAAGCGGCGTCGAAACTGGGCGTTCAGTTGCTCGAACCGATCATGAAGGTCGAGGTCGTGACACCGGAAGATTATGTCGGCAACGTGATCGGTGACCTCAACAGCCGTCGTGGGCAGATCCAGGGTCAGGAAACGCGCGGCGTGGCCGTCGTGGTGAATGCCATGGTGCCGCTGGCGAATATGTTCAAGTATGTCGACAACCTGCGTTCGATGTCGCAGGGCCGCGCCCAGTACACCATGCAGTTCGACCACTATGAGCCGGTGCCGACCGCGGTCGCACAGGAAGTTCAGAAAAAATACGCGTAAGTCCAAGGGCTTAGATCAGAAAGCTAATTCGCCCTGATGGGCTGGAAGGAAATGGAGACCTCACATGGCAAAAGGTAAATTTGAGCGTACGAAGCCTCATGTGAACGTTGGCACGATTGGTCACGTTGACCATGGCAAGACGTCGTTGACGGCGGCGATCACGAAGTATTTTGGCGAGTTCAAGGCGTATGACCAGATTGATGCTGCGCCTGAGGAAAAGGCACGCGGGATCACGATCTCGACGGCGCATGTGGAATATGAGACGCCGAGCCGTCACTATGCGCATGTGGACTGCCCCGGCCATGCTGACTATGTGAAGAACATGATCACGGGTGCTGCGCAGATGGACGGCGCGATCCTCGTGGTTTCGGCTGCTGACGGCCCGATGCCGCAGACGCGCGAGCACATTCTTCTGGCTCGCCAGGTTGGCGTTCCGGCGATTGTGGTTTTCCTGAACAAGGTCGACCAGGTCGACGATGAAGAGCTTCTTGAGCTTGTCGAGCTTGAGGTTCGCGAATTGCTGTCGAAGTACGAGTTCCCGGGCGACGACATTCCGATTGTCAAGGGTTCGGCGCTTGCCGCTCTGGAAGACAGCAACAAGGAGATCGGCGAGAACGCGATCCGCAAGCTGATGGAAGAGGTTGACCGCTACATCCCGACGCCGGAGCGTCCGGTTGACAAGCCGTTCCTGATGCCGATCGAGGACGTGTTCTCGATTTCGGGTCGCGGCACGGTCGTGACGGGTCGCGTCGAGCGCGGCATCGTCAAGGTCGGCGAGGAACTTGAGATCGTCGGCATTCGCCCGACGACGAAGACGACCTGCACGGGCGTCGAGATGTTCCGCAAGCTGCTCGATCAGGGCCAGGCTGGCGACAACATCGGCGCGCTGTTGCGCGGCGTGGACCGTGACGGCGTGGAGCGTGGCCAGGTTCTGGCCAAGCCCGGCTCGGTGAAGCCGCACAAGAAGTTCAAGGCGGAAGCCTACATCCTGACGAAGGAAGAGGGCGGCCGTCATACGCCGTTCTTCACGAACTACCGTCCGCAGTTCTATTTCCGCACGACGGACGTGACGGGCATCGTGACGCTTCCGGCAGGCACTGAAATGGTGATGCCCGGCGACAATGTGACGGTCGATGTTGAACTGATCGTGCCGGTCGCCATGGAAGAGAAGCTGCGCTTCGCCATCCGCGAAGGCGGCCGAACCGTCGGCGCAGGCGTCGTCGCTTCCATCATCGAGTAAGAAAACAATGATCTGTCGCGGGCGGGAATTCGCCCGCGCCGCGCCAGAACAAGGAAAACAGACGTGATGAACGGCCAAAATATCCGTATTCGCCTCAAGGCGTTTGACCATCGTGTGCTTGACGCTTCGACCCGCGAAATCGTGTCGACGGCAAAGCGCACCGGCGCGAATGTCCGTGGGCCGATTCCGCTGCCGACCCGGATCGAAAAGTTCACCGTGAACCGGTCGCCGCACATCGACAAGAAGAGCCGCGAGCAGTTCGAAATGCGTACGCACAAGCGTTTGCTCGACATCGTTGATCCGACGCCGCAGACCGTGGATGCGCTCATGAAGCTCGACCTGGCGGCAGGTGTCGACGTCGAAATCAAGCTCTAAGCGGGCAGGAACATGAGCCGGCGGGCACAACCTAAAGGCTCCTCTGAAGGAAAATGAACCAATGCGTTCAGGTGTGATAGCTCAGAAGATCGGGATGACCCGCGTCTACAACGACGCGGGCGAGCATATCCCGGTAACGGTTCTCCGGATGGAGAATTGCCAGGTCGTGGCGCAGCGCACGGCGGAGAAGAATGGCTACACTGCCGTTCAGCTCGGCGTGGGGCTGGCCAAGGTAAAGAATACCTCGAAGGCCTTGCGCGGACATTTCGCCAAGGCTTCTGTCGAGCCGAAGTCGAAGCTCGCCGAGTTCCGCGTTTCCCCGGAAAACATGCTCGATGTCGGCGCGGAAATCACGGCGGACCATTTCGTCGCGGGCCAGAAGGTTGACGTGACAGGCACTTCCACCGGCAAGGGCTTCCAGGGTGTCATGAAGCGCCACAATTTCGGTGGCGGTCGTGCAACGCACGGTAACTCTGTGTCGCACCGCGTGCATGGTTCGACCGGTCAACGCCAGGATCCCGGCAAGGTATTCAAGGGCAAGAAGATGGCCGGCCACATGGGTGCTTCCCGGGTAACCACGCAGAATGTCGAGGTCCACGCGACGGACACCGATCGTGGATTGATTCTGGTACGTGGCGCGGTGCCGGGCACCAAGGGTGCATGGATCCTCGTCCGCGACGCCGTGAAGGTTCCGCTGCCGGAGAATGCGCCGAAGCCGGCTGCGTTGCGCGCGTCTGCGGCCAAGAATGAAGCTCCGGCTGTTGAAGGAGCCGAATAATGGACCTGAAGATTACAACTCTGGCCGGCAAGGATGCCGGCAAGCTGGAACTCTCGGATGAGATTTTCGGCCTTGAGCCTCGCGAGGACATCCTTCAGCGCGTCGTGCGCTGGCAGTTGGCCAAGAAGCAGCAGGGCACGCATCAGGCGAAAGGCCGTGCGGACATCGCGCGCACCGGCGCCAAGATGTACAAGCAGAAAGGTACGGGCCGCGCCCGTCACTCCTCCGCTCGAGCTCCGCAGTTTCGCGGCGGCGGCAAGGCGCATGGGCCGGTGGCACGCAGCCATGAGCATGACCTGCCCAAGAAGGTACGCGCACTCGGCCTGAAGCATGCTCTGTCCGCCAAGGCGAAGGCGTCGAACATCATCGTGGTCGATGAACTGAAGCTGGCTGAGGCCAAGACGAAGGCGCTGGCGGCGAATTTCGAGACGCTGGGTCTGACCAACGCCTTGTTCATTGGCGGCGCCGAGGTCGACCAGAATTTCGCCCGCGCGGCGCGTGCGCTGCGCAATATCGATGTGCTGCCGGTGCAGGGCATCAATGTTTACGACATTCTGCGCCGTGGCACGCTGGTCCTGTCGAAGGCCGCTGTCGAGGCTCTTGAGGAGCGCTTCAAATGACCGATCTCCGCCACTATGACGTGATCGTCAGCCCGGCGATCACCGAAAAGTCGACCATGGCCTCCGAGCAGAACCAGGTCGTTTTCAATGTCGCGCGCAAGGCGACAAAGCCTGAAATCAAGGCCGCGGTGGAAGCGCTGTTCGGCGTCAAGGTGACGGGCGTCAACACTTTGGTCCGCAAGGGCAAGATCAAGCGGTTTCGCGGAACTGTCGGCCGCTTGAGCGACGTGAAGAGGGCAGTCGTGACGCTCGCCGACGGCGACTCGATCGACGTCGCCACGGGGCTCTGAGCAGGGGCGCGAGGATAGAACAATGGCATTGAAAACATATAAGCCGACGACGCCGAGCACCCGCCAGCTTGTTCTGGTTGACCGCTCGAGCCTGTACAAGGGAAAGCCGGTCAAGGGCTTGACTGAGGGCCTGACCAAGTCGGGTGGCCGCAACAATTACGGTCGCATCACGGCGCGCTTCATCGGCGGCGGTCACAAGCGGACCTATCGCATCATCGACTTCAAGCGCCGCAAGTTCGACATGACGGCGACCGTCGAGCGGCTTGAGTATGACCCGAACCGGTCGGCTTTCATCGCGCTCATCAAGTATGAGGACGGTGAGTTGAACTACATCCTGGCGCCGCAGCGCCTTGCTGCCGGCGACAAGGTCGTGGCAGGTGAGGCTGTGGATGTGAAGCCGGGCAATGCGATGCCGCTGTCAGCGATGCCTGTCGGCACCATAGTCCACAATGTCGAGCTCAAGCCCGGCAAGGGTGGTCAGGTCGCACGTTCGGCGGGCACATATGCGCAGCTCGTCGGTCGCGACCAGGGCATGGCAATTCTTCGCCTGAATTCAGGTGAGCAGCGGATCGTGAACGGCTCCTGCCTGGCGACGGTCGGCGCGGTCTCTAACCCGGACCACGGCAACGTGAACCTCGGCAAAGCGGGCCGCAAGGTCTGGCTCGGCAAGCGTCCGCACAATCGCGGCGTCACCATGAACCCCGTCGACCATCCGCACGGCGGCGGCGAAGGCCGCACGTCCGGCGGTCGTCATCCGGTCACGCCGTGGGGCAAGCCGACCAAGGGCAAGAAGACCCGGTCCAACAAGTCGACCGACAAGTTCATCATGCGCTCGCGCCACGCGCGCAAGAGCTAAGAGAGGTAGTCAGACGTGTCCCGTTCAGTTTGGAAAGGCCCGTTTGTCGACGGCTTCCTGCTCAAGAAGGCAGAGAAGGTCCGCGAAGGCGGACGCAGCGAGGTCATCAAGATGTGGAGCCGTCGTTCGACGATCCTTCCGCAGTTCGTTGGTCTCACCTTTGGCGTTTACAACGGCCAGAAGCACATTCCGGTGTCCGTCTCCGAAGAGATGGTTGGCCACAAGTTCGGTGAGTTCGCTCCGACCCGTACCTATTACGGCCATGGCGCGGACAAGAAGGCGAAGAGGAAGTAACAATGAGCAAGCCAAAAGCCCCGCGCCGGCTTGCTGACAACGAGGCCCGTGCGGTTCTCCGCACCATCCGCGTCAGCCCGCAGAAGCTGAACCTTGTCGCCGCGCTCATTCGCGGCAAGAAGGTTGCGACGGCGCTCAACGATCTTGAGTTTTCGCGCAAGCGTATCGCCGGAACCGTTAAGAAGACGCTGGAATCCGCGATTGCCAATGCCGAAAACAATCATAGCCTCGATGTCGACGCGCTGGTCGTCGCCGAAGCCTATGTCGGCAAGTCGATCGTGATGAAGCGCTTCCATGCACGTGGCCGTGGCCGCGCAAGCCGGATCGAAAAGCCGTTTTCGCATCTCACGATCGTCGTTCGCGAAGTCGAAGAGAAGGAGGCCGCATAATGGGTCAGAAAGTCAATCCGATCGGTCTTCGCCTCGGCATCAACCGGACGTGGGATTCGCGCTGGTATGCCAACACCGGCGAATACGGCAAGCTGCTGCATGAGGATCTCAAAATCCGTGAGTACCTGATGAAGGAACTTAAGCAGGCTGCGGTTTCGAAGGTCGTCATCGAGCGCCCGCACAAGAAGTGCCGGGTGACGATCCACGCAGGTCGTCCGGGTCTGGTGATCGGCAAGAAGGGCGCCGACATCGAGAAGCTGCGCAAGAAGCTGACTGAGATGACGAAGTCGGAAACGCACCTCAACATCGTTGAGGTTCGTAAGCCGGAAATCGACGCAACGCTGATCGCGCAGTCCATCGCACAGCAGCTTGAGCGCCGCATCGCTTTCCGTCGCGCCATGAAGCGTGCCGTTCAGTCGGCCATGCGCCTCGGCGCGGAAGGGATCCGCATCAACTGCTCGGGCCGCCTCGGTGGCGCAGAAATCGCACGTATGGAATGGTATCGCGAAGGTCGCGTGCCGCTTCACACGCTGCGTGCAGATGTGGATTTCGGCACCGCCGAAGCACAAACAGCCTACGGCATCTGCGGCGTCAAGGTCTGGGTTTTCAAGGGCGAGATCCTTGAGCATGACCCGATGGCTTCCGAGCGTCGTGCAACCGAAGGCGATCATTCGGGCGAGCGTCAGGGCGGTCGTCGCCGTCCCGATCGCGAAGCCGCCTGAGCGGCCTAGGGAATTTGGAGAACAAGAACAATGCTGCAGCCAAAGCGCACAAAGTTCCGTAAGCAGTTCAAGGGCCGCATCCACGGCACTGCGAAGGGCGGCACCAATCTCGACTTCGGCGGCTTCGGTCTGAAGGCGCTTGAGCCGAACCGCGTCACCGCGCGTGAGATCGAAGCGGCTCGCCGGGCGATCACCCGCGAGATGAAGCGTCAGGGTCGTGTCTGGATCCGCATTTTCCCGGATGTGCCAGTGACGTCCAAGCCGACCGAAGTCCGCATGGGCAAGGGCAAGGGCGCGGTGGACTACTGGGCCGCGCGCATCAAGCCGGGTCGTATCATGTTCGAGATCGATGGCGTCAGCGAGGAAGTGGCTCGCGAGGCGCTTCGTCTTGGAGCGGCGAAGCTGTCGGTCCGCACGCGCTTCGTACAGCGCATCGCCGAATAAGGAACGCTGAGATGAAAGCCTCGCAGATCAGAACCAAGACCACCGACGAGTTGGACACCGACCTCGCCGACCTCAAGAAGGAGCAGTTCAACCTGCGCTTCCAGAAGGCGACGGGCCAGCTCGAAAAGACTGGCCGCATCAAGGAAGTGCGCCGCGACATCGCGCGCATCAAGACCATTGCTGCGGAAAAGGCGGCCCCGGGCCGCAAGAACAAGGCTTAAGGACGAGAATTATGCCAAAGCGCGTTTTGCAGGGCACTGTCGTCAGCGACAAGAACGAGAAGACGGTAGTCGTCAAGGTCGAGCGTCGCTTCACGCATCCCGTCATGAAGAAGACCGTGCGCCTTTCCAAGAAGTACAAGGCGCACGATGAGAACAATGCCTACAAGGTTGGCGATACGGTGTTCATCCAGGAATCGAAGCCGATTTCGAAGGACAAGCGCTGGGTCGTCCTGAGCCCTGAGCAGGCTCGATAGAAACAGAATTGCCGGGCCGGGCATCTAGCCAGCCCGGTGCATGAAAAAGAAGGCGGTCAGTCATGATCCAGATGCAAACAAACCTCGACGTCGCTGACAATTCCGGCGCGCGTCGTGTCATGTGCATCAAGGTGCTGGGCGGCTCCAAGCGGAAATACGCTTCGGTCGGCGACATCATCGTCGTTTCGATCAAGGAAGCCATTCCGCGCGGCCGCGTGAAGAAGGGCGATGTGATGAAGGCGGTCGTGGTGCGCACGGCCAAGGACATTCGCCGTCCGGACGGCAGCGTGATCCGTTTCGACAAGAACGCAGCTGTTCTGGTCGACAACAAGAAAGAGCCAATCGGCACGCGTATCTTCGGTCCGGTTCCGCGCGAGCTTCGCGGCAAGAACCACATGAAGATCATCTCGCTCGCGCCTGAAGTGCTGTAAGGAGCCGGAAAGATGCAAAAGATCCGTAAGGGCGACCAGGTCGTCGTGCTGACCGGCAAGGACAAAGGCCGCAGCGGTGAAGTGCTTCGGGTATTGCCGAAGGACGACAAAGCCGTGGTGCGTGGCGTCAATGTCGTGCAGCGTCACCAGAAGCAGTCCCAGACCCAGCAGGGCGGTATCGTTAGAAAAGAAGCGCCGGTCCACCTGTCGAACATCGCCGTGGCCGATCCGAAGGACGGCAAGCCGACCCGCGTGGGCTTTGAGGTTCGCGACGGCAAGAAGGTGCGTGTCGCCAAGCGCTCGGGAGCAGTGATCAATGGCTAAGGCAGCACAATCATACGAACCGCGCCTGAAGACGGTCTACAACGAGACCATTCGCAAGGCGATGCTCGAACAGTTCAAGTACGACAACGAGATGCAGGTTCCCCGCATCGACAAGATCGTGCTCAACATGGGCGTTGGCGAAGCGACGGGCGACTCCAAGAAGCCGGCCGTTGCGGCCGAGGACTTGGCCCTGATTGCGGGCCAGAAGGCCGTCGTTACCCGTGCGCGCAAGTCGATTGCAGGTTTCAAGGTGCGCGAGAACATGCCGATCGGCGCGAAGGTCACCTTGCGCAAGGAACGGATGTACGAATTCCTTGACCGCTTGGTAAACATCGCTCTGCCGCGTGTCCGCGACTTCCGCGGCCTGAACCCGAAGAGCTTTGATGGTCGCGGCAACTACGCCATGGGTATCAAGGAGCACATCGTGTTCCCGGAGATCAACTACGACAAGGTCGATCAGATCTGGGGCATGGACATCATCGTTTGTACGACCGCCAAGACGGATGACGAGGCCCGGGCACTGCTCAAGGCTTTCAACTTTCCGTTCCGGCAGTAACGGCAGCGAGAAAAGGAACGTTTGAGAAATGGCAAAGACCAGCTCAGTTGAGAAGAACAATCGCCGTCGCAAGCTTGTGGCGCAGAACGCCGCCAAGCGCCGCGCGTTGAAGGCGATCATCATGGACCAGAAGCAGCCTCTCGAAGAGCGCTTCCAGGCGCAGTTGAAGCTTGCTGCGCTGCCGCGCAATGGCTCCAAGACCCGCATCCGCAACCGTTGCGAAGTGACGGGCCGTCCGCGCGCCTATTATCGCAAGCTGAAAATGTCCCGTATCGCTTTGCGCGAACTCGGCTCGCTGGGCATGGTGCCCGGCCTGGTCAAGTCGAGCTGGTAAGGAGGGCTGAGAGATGTCTGTTACTGATCCGCTCGGCGATATGCTGACCCGCATCCGCAACGCCTATGGCCGCAAGAAGAGCTCGGTCTCGACGCCGGCTTCGACGTTGCGCGCGCGCGTTCTGGAAGTGTTGAAGTCCGAAGGTTATATCCGCGACTTCAGCCAGACCGATTTCGGCAACGGAAAGTCCGAAATCGAAATCGAGCTGAAATATTTCGACGGCAAGCCGGTCGTGCGCGAGATCGCGCGTGTCTCGAAGCCGGGCCGCCGCGTCTATGTTTCGGCCAAGTCGATTCCGAACGTGGCGAATGGCCTGGGAATTTCGATCCTCTCCACGCCGAAGGGCGTGATGGCGGATCATCAGGCCCGAGACGAGAATGTCGGCGGGGAAATCCTCTGCCAGGTGTTCTGATCGGCGTCTGAGCCGCCGGGCATTGAAATTGGACGAGGCCGATGGGGCATGCGCCCCACGGCGAACGCAAGTTTAGGAACGAGGACAGAAAGATGTCTCGTATTGGCAAGAAACCCGTCGCGGTTCCCCAGGGCGTCACCGCAAATGTCAACGGCCAGACCGTGACGGCGAAAGGCCCCAGGGGCGAGTTGAAGTTCGTCGTCAACGACGAAGTTCTGGTTAAGCTGGAAGGCACCGAAATCTCGGTCGAACCACGCGACCAGTCGAAGGACGCTCGCTCGAAATGGGGCATGTCGCGGACCCAGATCGTCAATATTCTCAATGGCGTAAAGGACGGCTTTGAGAAGAAGCTGGAGATCACGGGCGTCGGCTATCGCGCAGCGATGCAGGGCAAGAACCTTCAGCTCGCGCTCGGCTTCAGCCATGATGTGATCTACGAGACGCCGGATGGCATCACGATCAGCGTCCCGAAGCCCACGGAGATTACCGTTGCGGGCATCGACAAGCAGCGTGTCGGCCAGGTGGCCGCCGAGATCCGCGAGTATCGCGGTCCCGAACCCTACAAGGGCAAGGGCGTGCGCTATGCTGGCGAGCGCATCGTGCGCAAGGAAGGCAAGAAGAAGTAGTGCTACGGAAGGTGGTCGCGGGAGCAGGGCTACCGCAGATGGCTGCCGCCGTTTTCTAAGGCAAAAGGAAGTTGGCCATGGCCGAGAAAGCATCGATTCAGAAGCGCGCGCAGCGCGTGCGCCGGCAGATCAAGAAGGTTGCGGGGGATCGCCCGCGCCTTTCCGTGCATCGTTCGTCGAAGCACATCTACGCGCAGATCATTGACGATGCGAAGGGCCACACGGTGGCGTCGGCGTCGTCGCTGGAGAAGGACCAGCGTGGCAAGACCGGTGCGGACACCGGCGCCGCAGCTCTCGTGGGCAAGCTCGTTGCCGAGCGCGCGGTCAAGGCCGGCGTCAAGGACGTGGTGTTCGATCGCGGGGCATACATTTATCACGGTCGCGTCAAGGCGCTGGCCGAGGCAGCCCGTGAGGCCGGCCTGAACTTCTGAGTTCGGCTTCGCGGAAGGTTGCGCGGATCCATGCTTGCAACCGGTCCGGTGTCGGTATAGACGCCGGGCTTCATTTTTAACCTGGTCAGTCCGGAAAAGAACAAGGAACAGGATATGGCACAAGAACGTCGGGAAGGCGGCCGCGAGCGCGGTCGTGACCGTGAGGAGCGTGACGACGGCATCGTCGACAAGCTCGTACACATCAATCGCGTCGCCAAGGTCGTGAAGGGCGGCAAGCGCTTCGGCTTTGCCGCACTCGTCGTCGTCGGTGACCAGAAGGGCCGGGTCGGCTTCGGTCACGGCAAGGCGCGCGAAGTGCCGGAAGCGATCCGCAAGGCGACCGAGAGCGCCAAGCGCGACATGATCTTCGTTCCGCTGCGTTCGGGTCGTACCCTCCATCACGACGTGGAAGGTCGCTGGGGCGCTGGCCGCGTGCTGCTGCGCGCTGCGAAGCCCGGTACGGGCATCATCGCCGGCGGTCCGATGCGCGCCGTTTTCGAAACGGTCGGCATGCATGACGTGGTTGCGAAGTCGATGGGTTCGTCGAACCCATATAACATGGTTCGCGCCACGTTCGACGCGTTGAAGAGCCAGATGCATCCCAAGGATGTGGCGGCTGCGCGCGGCATCAAGTATTCGACACTTCAGGCTCGCCGCGGCTCCGCCGTGACGGCTGAAGAGTAAGCCAGGGAAGGGATGACCGCCATGGCCAGCAAAGCAGGTAAAACCGTAACCGTCGAACAGATCGGCAGCCCGATCCGCCAGCCGAAGAGCCAGCGTGCAACGCTCGTCGGCCTCGGATTGAACAAGCTGCATCGCCGTTCGACGCTCGAGGACACCCCGTCCGTCCGCGGCATGATCAATTCGGTCCCGCATCTCGTCCGCGTCGTGGACGAGAAGTAAGCCGCGCAGGAGAACGACCATGAAACTGAACGAACTGCGTGACAAGGAAGGGGCAACCCATTCCCGCAAGCGTCTGGGCCGGGGTATTGGATCCGGCTCCGGCAAAACCGCCGGTCGCGGCGTCAAGGGCCAGAAGGCGCGCTCGGGCGTCGCCATCAACGGCTTCGAAGGCGGACAGATGCCGCTCTACCGGCGTCTGCCGAAGCGTGGCTTCAAGAAGCCGTTCGCCAAGTCTTTCAACGCCGTGTCCCTCGGTCGAATCCAGACCGCGATCGACGCCAAAAAGCTCGACGCCAAGGAGACGGTGAACGCCGAAGCGTTGCTCAAGGCCGGCGTCATCCGCCGCGTCAAGGACGGTGTTCGCCTGTTGGGCGGCGGCGAGTTGAAGGCGAAGGTCGCATTCGACATTGCAGGCGCCTCGAAATCCGCTGTCGCGGCGGTTGAAAAAGCGGGCGGCTCGGTGAAATTGCCCGAGCCGGCTGCGGTCGCCGAGTAATTTTGATGGACAAGCGGCGGCCTTTGAGCCGCCGCTTGCATCTTCGGGCCTGCACGCCTATGTCGTGACGACCCTTTCCGTGCTTCGCGCGGGCAATCCAGCATCAGAGTATGTGCGCCTTAGCGGCAGCGCGTGCTCTTACGGAGACCAGGTGCATGGCATCGGCTGCTGAACAACTTGCTTCCAATCTGAATTTTGCGGCCTTCGCAAAAGCCGAAGACCTCAAGAAGCGTATCTGGTTCACGCTCGGCGCGCTGCTGGTTTATCGTCTCGGCACCTACATCCCGCTGCCGGGCATCAACCCCGACGCATTTGCACACGCATTCCAGCAGCAGAGCCAAGGCGTCCTCGGCGTTTTCAATGCCTTCGCAGGCGGTGCGGTCGAGCGTATGGCGATCTTTGCGCTGGGCATCATGCCGTACATCTCCGCATCGATCATCATGCAGCTCATGACTTCCGTTATTCCGACGCTGGAAGCGTTGAAGAAGGAAGGTGAGCAGGGCCGCAAGATCATCAACCAGTATACGCGCTACGGCACGGTGCTGCTGGCCATGGTGCAGGCCTACGGCATTTCCGTCGGACTAGAATCGGGGCAGGGGATCGTCACCGATCCGGGTTGGTTCTTCCGGCTCTCGACCGTGATCACGCTGACGGGCGGCACGATGTTCCTGATGTGGCTCGGCGAGCAGATCACGGCGCGCGGCATCGGCAACGGCATTTCGCTCATCATCTTCTCCGGTATCGTCGCAGGCCTGCCGCATGCGCTTGGACAGACGCTTGAGCTTGGCCGCACTGGAGCGATGTCCACGGGATTGATTCTCGGCATCATCGCGCTCTGCATTGTGGTGATCGGCGCAATCGTCTTCTTCGAGCGCGCGCAACGGCGCCTGCTGATCCAGTATCCGAAGCGGCAGATCGGCAACCGCATGTTCCAGGGCGATACGTCGCACCTGCCGCTGAAACTGAACACCGCAGGCGTCATTCCGCCGATCTTCGCATCCTCGCTTTTGCTCCTGCCCGCGACGCTCGCTGGCTTTTCGAACACGACCACCCTGCCGGGTTGGGCGAGCACGGCACTGGCGCTGCTCGGGCACGGCCAGCCGCTCTATATGCTGCTCTATGCGGCGATGATCGTATTCTTCTGCTTCTTTTATACCGCCATCGTGTTCAATCCGAAGGACACGGCAGACCAGTTGAAGAAGCATTCCGGCTTCATTCCCGGCTATCGCCCGGGCGAAAGGACCGCCGAATACATAGACTACGTGCTGACGCGCATAACCGCCGTCGGTGCAATCTATCTCGTTATTGTCTGCCTCATCCCGGAGTTTCTGATTTCCTGGGCTGGCGTGCCGTTCTACCTTGGTGGCACTTCGCTTTTGATCGTTGTCAGTGTAACGCTCGACACCGTCGCCCAAATCCAGGGGCACCTCATTGCGCATCAGTATGAGGGCCTCATCAAGAAATCGAAGCTGCGTGGGGGGAAAAGAGGAAAATGAGGCTTATTCTGCTTGGCCCGCCGGGGGCGGGAAAGGGGACACAAGCACAGCGCCTGATCGAAAAATTGGGTATCCCGCAGCTTTCCACAGGCGATATGCTGCGCGCGGCCGTGAAGGCCGGAACTGAAGTCGGAAAGCGCGCCAAGGCTGTGATGGATGCCGGCGAACTCGTGTCGGACGAGATCGTCAATGCGATTGTCGCCGAGCGCATCGATCAATCTGACTGCGCGCAGGGTTTCATCCTCGATGGCTATCCGCGCACACTTCAGCAGGCAGATGCGGTCGAAGAGATGCTGGCGGCCCGCGATCTCGGGCTGGATGCCGTGATCGAACTCATCGTCGATGACAAGGCGCTTGTCGGGCGCATCGTGAAACGCGCCCAGGACGCCGAGGCCGCCGGACAGCCGGTTCGCAAAGACGACAATCCCGCCGTGTTTGAAGAGCGTCTGCGCGAATATTACAAGAAGACCGCGCCGCTGACCGGCTACTACTACGCCAAGCGTATGCTGCGCGACGTGGACGGCATGCAATCCATCGATCGGGTGACGGCTGACATTGAAGCCATTCTGGCGTCGGTCGGTAACAAAAGATAGAAGCTGCTGTTGACTTGGCCGCGGACGTGAACTATCTGCGGCGCACATTCCAATCAGGAAACGGGCTGGCCGCTCTTGTATGAGCGTGGCCGGCTTTTTGATTGGAACACCCGCAAGGGCCGGCCTCCACCGGACGCGGGTCAACCCGAGCGCCGGATGTCCGGCCCACATGGAGAAATGATATGGCTCGTATAGCCGGCGTCAACATACCGACCAACAAGCGCGTCGTGATCGCGCTTCAGTACATTCACGGCATTGGCAAGAAGTTCGCGCAGGAAATCATCGACAAGGTGGGCATTCCCGCCGATCGCCGCGTGAACCAGTTGACCGACGCCGAAGTGCTCGCGATCCGCGAGACAATCGACCGCGACTACCAGGTGGAAGGCGACCTGCGCCGCGACGTGTCGATGAATATCAAGCGCCTGATGGATCTGGGCAGCTATCGCGGCCTGCGCCATCGTCGCAACCTGCCGGTCCGCGGCCAGCGCACGCATACCAATGCGCGCGCCCGCAAGGGTCCCCGCAAGGCGATCGCCGGCAAGAAGAAGTAATTCAGGAGACCGGCGGGCCGGACCAATGGTCGTCCGCCGATTTCTTGTGGTGTAGCCGCTGGTGTTACGGCGGTGTTGAGATCAACTGGAAGGACATTGAATGGCCAAGGAAGCCACCCGCGTTCGCCGTCGCGAACGCAAGAACATTTCGTCGGGCGTCGCGCACGTCAATTCGAGCTTCAACAACACGATGATCACGATCAGCGATGCTCAGGGCAACGCGATCGCCTGGTCGTCTGCTGGCGCTCAGGGCTTCAAGGGATCGCGCAAGTCGACTCCGTTCGCGGCACAGGTCGCAGCCGAGGATGTTGCCAAGAAGGCGCAGGAACACGGCATGCGCACGCTGGAAGTGGAAGTCTGCGGCCCGGGCTCGGGTCGTGAGTCGGCGCTTCGTGCGTTGCAGGCGGCGGGCTTCACGATCACGTCGATCCGCGACGTGACGCCGATCCCGCACAATGGCTGCCGTCCGCGCAAGAAGCGCCGCGTCTGATTTGAACCGAACTGCCGCGCGAGCGCGCGATCTGTTTTGCCGGCATGTCCGGCGAGGCAACCGGCGCTCCTCCACGGTTTCCAGGTCGCCCGTCACGATTGGATGGTGCGGGCAAACGGAAGGAAAAACCATGATCCAGAAAAACTGGCAGGAATTGATAAAGCCCAACAAGATCGACTTCACGTCGAAGGGGCGCACGCTCACAACGCTGGTGGCGGAACCGCTGGAGCGCGGCTTCGGCCTGACGCTCGGCAACGCGTTGCGCCGCGTCTTGCTGTCGTCCTTGCGGGGCGCTGCCGTAACTGCCGTGCAGATCGACGGTGTGTTGCATGAGTTCTCTTCGATCCCGGGCGTTCGCGAGGACGTGACGGATATCGTGCTGAACATCAAAGAGATCGCGATTCGCATGGAAGGCGATGGTCCGAAGCGCATGGTCGTGCGCAAGCAGGGCCCGGGCGCCGTGCTCGCTGGTGACATCCAGACTGTCGGCGATGTCGAGATCCTGAACCCGGACCATGTGATCTGCACGCTCGATGATGGCGCCGAGATCCGCATGGAGTTCACGGTCGATACAGGCAAGGGCTATGTTCCCGCCGAGCGCAATCGCGCCGAGGATGCGCCGATCGGGCTCATTCCGGTAGACAGCCTCTATTCGCCGGTCAAGAAGGTCTCCTACAAGGTCGAGAACACCCGCGAGGGCCAGGTTCTGGACTATGACAAGCTGACCATGACCATTGAGACGAACGGCTCGGTGTCGGGCGAGGATGCGGTGGCGTTCGCGGCGCGCATCCTGCAGGACCAGCTCGGGCTTTTCGTGAATTTCGAGGAGCCGCAGAAGGAAGTCGCTTCCGAAGCCGTCACCGAGCTTGCCTTCAACCCTTCGCTTCTCAAGAAGGTCGACGAGCTGGAGCTTTCGGTGCGTTCGGCCAACTGCCTCAAGAACGATAACATCGTCTATATCGGCGACCTGATCCAGAAGACGGAAGCCGAGATGCTGCGGACGCCGAATTTCGGGCGCAAGTCGCTCAACGAGATCAAGGAAGTGCTCGCGGCTATGGGCCTTCATCTTGGCATGGAAGTGCCGGATTGGCCGCCGGACAACATCGAAGACCTCGCAAAGCGTTACGAAGACCAATATTGAGCATGACGCCGGGGCGGAAGCTCCGGCCATGCGGCAAAACACCTGAGGCGCGACGAGCGCCCAACCGAAACCAAGGAGAAGAGCCATGCGTCACGGATTTGCCGGCCGCCGGTTCGCCCGCAGCGTGAGCCACCGAAAGGCGATGTTCGCCAATCTCGCTGCTTCGCTCATCGAACATGAGCAGATCGTCACCACGCTTCCGAAGGCGAAGGACCTGCGTCCGATCGTCGAGAAGCTTGTCACGCTTGGCAAGCGCGGCGACTTGCACGCCCGGCGGCAGGTTATCGCGCAGATCGGCAACGAGCATCTCGTGAAGCGCCTGTTCGAAACCATCGCGCCGCGCTATGCGCAGCGCAATGGCGGATATCTGCGCATCATGAAGGCGGGCTTCCGCCACGGTGACAACGCCCCGCTCGCGGTGATCGAATTCGTCGACCGCGACGTTTCGGCCAAGGGCGCGGGCGACAAGGCCCGTGTCGAAGCCGAAGCCGCGGATGAACAGGCCGAAGCAGCCTGAGAACGCGAAGGCGCGCGCGACCCGATCAGGGTCCGCCGCGCGCAGGCGAGATGCGTTTTTCCGCGTGGAAGCGCCGCAGCCTCCCTTGAAACAAGGGGGGAATTGTGAAAAGAGAGCGTCCTCGCTAGGGGTATAGCTCAGTTGGTAGAGCGGCGGTCTCCAAAACCGCAGGTCGCGGGTTCGAGCCCTGCTGCCCCTGCCAGTTCCTCGGGATTATCGCTCGTCTTGCGACAATCGAGGAAATCTGGCATAGAAATGCCATAGCCGGAACGGGACGACTGGATGGTTCCGACGCGGCGCTTGGTGAGGTGGAGGTGTTTGCGCCCTTGCATATGGGGCAAAACGTCTCTATGTAGATCGACGGACACGCGGTGCGTGGAGCTGGGAAGCTGGCTTTACGCACCTTTGTTGCGTGTCTAGAATGGCCGGGCCGAATCGCGATGGCGTGCAGGCGCAAGGCAAATCCAGAAGGCCCGGAACACGGGCTCACGAGAACAGAGCGGCGAATGGCAAAGACGACGAACCCCTTTACCTTCATTCAGCAGGTAAGGGCCGAGACCGGCAAGGTCACCTGGCCATCGCGCCGCGAGACGCTGATCTCGACGGTCATGGTTCTTGTATTCTCGCTGATCGCCATGGCGTTCTTTTTCGTTGCCGACCAGGCCATGGCAAAAGCGGTCGAATTCATTCTGGGCATCGGCCGCTGATTGCGGCTACAAGGACTGATTTTAAGATGACTGCTCGCTGGTACATCGTTCACGCCTATTCGAACTTCGAGAAGAAGGTCGCGGAAGATATAGAGCACAAGGCCCGGCAGAAGGGGCTTTCGGAGCAGATCGAGAAGATCGTCGTGCCGACGGAAAAGGTCGTCGAGGTTCGTCGGGGCCGCAAGATCGATGCGGAGCGCAAGTTCTTCCCGGGCTACGTGCTGCTGAAGGCGAACCTGACCGATGCGGTGTTCTCGCTTGTGAAGAACACGCCCAAGGTAACTGGTTTTCTTGGGGATTCCAAGCCGGTGCCGATCACCGAGGCGGAAGCCGAACGCATTCTCAACCAGGTTCAGGAAGGTGTGGACCGGCCAAAGCCGTCCGTTACTTTCGAGATCGGCGAGCAGGTGCGGGTTTCGGACGGTCCGTTCGCTTCCTTCAACGGTTTCGTGCAGGAAGTCGATCAGGAGCGCGCGCGCCTCAAGGTGGAAGTTTCGATTTTTGGCCGGGCTGTCCCGGTCGATCTGGAATTCGGACAGGTCGAGAAGGCCTGATCCGGCCGCGATCCGCAAGGATCGCGACGCCGACGGGAAACTGTCGGAAGAATGGTGGGAGGCGAAGGCGGCTTTTGCCGGCTGCCTGAACCGGACCACCAAACTGCAACCGCCGGCACGTCCGGCACAATGTGAAGGCAGGTAAGAGATGGCTAAGAAAGTTGCAGGCCAGCTCAAGCTGCAGGTTTCCGCAGGCTCGGCGACACCGTCGCCGCCGATCGGTCCCGCACTTGGTCAGCGTGGCATCAACATCATGGAATTCTGCAAGGCGTTCAATGCGCAGACGCAGGAAATGGAAAAGGGTTCGCCGATTCCCGTGGTGATCACTTATTATCAGGACAAGTCATTCACCTTCGTGATGAAGACGCCACCGGTGAGCTATTTCCTGAAAAAGGCCGCGAAGCTGAAATCCGGTTCGAAGGAGCCGGGCAAGGTGAAGGCCGGGCAGATCGGTCGCGACGAAGTGCGCAAGATCGCCGAAGCCAAGATGAAGGACCTCAACGCCAACGACGTGGATGCAGCGATGCGCATGGTTGAAGGCTCGGCCCGTTCGATGGGCCTGGAAGTGGTGGGCTGAGATCATGGCTAAGGTTTCCAAGCGTATTGCCAAGGCGCGCGAGGGTATTGACCCGAACAAGGCCTATTCGCTCGAAGATGCGGTGAAGCTGCTGAAGGATCGCGCATCGGCGAAATTCGACGAGACGATCGAGGTCGCAATGAATCTCGGAGTCGATCCTCGCCATGCGGACCAAATGGTGCGCGGCGTGGTCAACTTGCCGAACGGAACCGGCCGCAATGTGCGGGTTGCGGTTTTCGCCAAGGGCGCGAAGGCCGATGAGGCGACCGCCGCCGGGGCCGACCTGGTGGGCGCCGAGGATCTGGTCGAGATCGTCCAGAAGGGCGAGATCAATTTCGACCGTTGCATCGCAACGCCCGACCTGATGCCGCTCGTCGGTCGTCTGGGCAAGGTTCTAGGTCCGCGCGGCATGATGCCGAACCCGAAGGTCGGCACCGTGACCATGGATGTGGCTGCGGCTGTGAAGGCGTCAAAGGGTGGCGCGGTCGAGTTCCGCGTCGAAAAGGCGGGCATCGTTCATGCGGGCGTCGGCAAGGTGTCGTTCGATGCCAATGCGATCGCCGAGAATGTACGCGCGTTCACCGATGCGGTGACCAAGGCCAAGCCGGCTGGCGCGAAGGGCAACTATGTCAAGAAGGTCTCCGTGACCTCGACAATGGGCCCGGGCCTCAAGCTCGATATCGCGTCGCTGAATCCGGCGCAGTAAGTTTCAGGCAGTCCGCCATCGGCGGATTGCCGGCAAGAATTCCGGCTCCCGTTCGCGGGGGCCGGATACCGGGAACGAAAGTTTCCGGAATCCTGTCCGAGATTGCAGGCGGTCTTGCCCCAGGGCGGACCTTAATCCGAATGGGCCGGCATGAGACGGGTGAAAACCGGACAAAGGGACGAATGTCCCGATGGAAGGTTCGAACCATGTTGACCTTTGTCTGTGCGCCGAAAGGCGTGGCGGGAAGCGGCAGGATCCTCGAACGTCTTTCGGGTGATCCATGAAGGGTGACCCGCAAGGCAGAAGGCAACCCGGCCTCCCGCTCGGTAGAGCAGGGGCCAACTGGAGATAGGCAGTGGATAGAGCGGAAAAGCGCGAACTCGTCACGGGCCTGAACGACGCCTTCACGGGCGCCGGTTCAGTCGTCGTGGCCCACTACGCCGGTATCACCGTCGCGCAGATGAACGATCTTCGTTCGAAGATGCGTCAGGCCGGCGGCACCGTCAAAGTCGCGAAGAACCGTCTCGCCAAAATCGCCCTTCAGGGTACCGAAGCCGAGAAGATCATCGAGCTGTTCAAGGGACAGACGCTGGTCGCCTACTCGGAAGATCCGGTTACGGCGCCGAAGATCGCTTCAGAGTTCGCCAAGTCGAACGAAAAGCTGATCATCCTCGGCGGCGCAATGGGTGCGACCGTTCTCAATCCCGATGGTGTGAAGGCTTTGGCCACCATGCCGTCGCTGGACGAACTTCGCGCCAAGATTGTCGGCATGATTTCCACGCCGGCAACGCGGATCGCACAGGTCGTCAATGCGCCGGCAGCACAGCTTGCCCGCGTGTTCGGCGCATATGCCCGGAAGGACGAGGCGGCATGAGGCCGTTCCTCGCTGTCACCAAATCGTTCGAACCAAACCATAAGGAACTGAAAAATGGCTGATCTCGCCAAGATCGTTGAAGACCTGTCGAGCCTGACCGTCCTCGAGGCGGCTGAGCTTTCCAAGTTGCTGGAAGAGAAGTGGGGCGTTTCCGCCGCCGCTCCGGTGGCTGTCGCTGCCGCTGCGGGTGGCGCTGGCGCCGCTGCTGCTCCGGTGGAAGAGAAGACCGAGTTCGATGTCATTCTTGCCGCCGCCGGCGACAAGAAGATCGAAGTCATCAAGGAAGTGCGCGCCATCACCGGCCTCGGCCTCAAGGAAGCCAAGGACCTGGTCGAAGGCGCTCCGAAGCCGGTCAAGGAAGCTGCTTCCAAGGCCGATGCCGAGAAGATCAAGGCCCAGCTCGAAGCTGCTGGCGCCAAGGTCGAGTTGAAGTAATCGATCTCGGGGCCGGCGGAAAAGCCGTCGGCCCCGGATTGTCGAGTTGCGGAAACCTATTTCCTGAAGGCCGAAATCCGGCTTTCAGGAAACAGGTTTTCTCCCGTTTCTGGGGCGTGTTGCCTTGAGGATGCGGGAGGGACGCGTTGAACGTGAAATTCCCGTCGCCCGCAGGAGCGACAGGCGATGCAAGGCGCGGTTCCCGGCGCGCCCCAAGAGGTAAAGCCCAAGAGGCTAAGGCAAGGAGCGACGATGGCCCAGACGCAGACTTTCAATGGCCGCAGACGCGTACGGAAATTTTTCGGCAAGATCCCCGAAGTTGCAGAGATGCCGAACCTCATCGAGGTGCAGAAGGCGTCCTACGACCAGTTTCTGATGGTCGACGAACCGAAGGGTGGTCGTCCGGACGAAGGCTTGCAGGCTGTTTTCAAGTCGGTGTTTCCGATCAAGGATTTTTCCGGCACATCCATGCTGGAATTCGTCAAGTATGAGTTCGAGGCGCCCAAGTTTGACGTTGACGAATGCCGCCAGCGCGACCTCACTTACGCTGCGCCGCTGAAGGTGACGCTGCGCCTCATCGTGTTCGATGTGGACGAGGATACGCAGGCGAAGTCCATCAAGGACATCAAGGAGCAGGACGTCTACATGGGCGACATGCCGCTCATGACGATGAACGGCACCTTCATCGTGAACGGCACCGAGCGCGTGATCGTTTCGCAGATGCACCGTTCGCCGGGCGTCTTTTTCGACCACGACAAGGGCAAGTCGCACTCCTCTGGCAAGCTGCTTTTCGCGGCCCGGGTGATACCCTATCGCGGGTCCTGGCTCGACATCGAGTTCGACTCGAAGGACATCGTGCATGCGCGCATCGACCGTCGCCGCAAGATCCCGGTGACCTCGCTGCTGATGGCGCTTGGCATGGACGGTGAGGAAATCCTCTCCACCTTCTACAACAAGATCACGTACAAGAAGTCGGGCGATCACTGGCGCATTCCGTTCAGCACGGAGCGCTTCAAGGGCCTCAAGGCCGTCAACGATCTCGTTGACGCCGACACCGGCGAAGTCGTGGTCGAGCAGGGCAAGAAGATCACTGCCCGCCAGGCTCGCCAGCTTGCCGAAAAGGGCCTGAAGGCGATCAAGGCGACGGATGACGACCTTTACGGTTCGTATCTCGCGGAGGACATCGTCAACTACGCGACCGGCGAGATTTATCTCGAAGCCGGCGACGAGATCGACGAGAAGACGCTCAAGGTTCTGCTCGAAGCGGGCCAGGAAGAAATCCAGGTCCTCGACATCGACCACATCAATGTGGGCGGCTACATCCGTAACACGCTTGCCGCGGACAAGAACGAAAGCCGTCAGGATGCGCTGTTCGACATCTATCGCGTGATGCGGCCGGGCGAGCCGCCGACACTCGAAACGGCGGAGGCGATGTTCAACTCGCTGTTCTTCGACCCCGAGCGCTACGACCTTTCCGCTGTCGGTCGCGTCAAGATGAACATGCGCCTCGAACTCGACGCCGAGGACACGGTGCGCGTGCTGCGTAAGGACGACATCATCGCGGTGGTCAAGACGCTGGTGGAGCTTCGCGACGGCAAGGGCGAGATCGACGATATCGACAATCTCGGCAACCGCCGCGTGCGCTCGGTCGGTGAGCTGATGGAAAATCAGTACCGCGTCGGTCTGCTGCGCATGGAGCGTGCGATCAAGGAGCGCATGTCGTCCATCGAGATCGACACCGTGATGCCGCAGGACCTGATCAACGCCAAGCCGGCGGCTGCCGCCGTGCGCGAGTTCTTTGGTTCCTCGCAGCTTTCGCAGTTCATGGACCAGACCAACCCGTTGTCCGAGATAACGCACAAGCGTCGTCTTTCGGCCCTCGGGCCCGGCGGCCTGACCCGCGAGCGCGCGGGCTTCGAAGTGCGCGACGTTCACCCGACGCATTATGGCCGCATCTGCCCGATCGAGACGCCTGAAGGCCCGAACATCGGCCTCATCAACTCGCTGGCGACCTTTGCGCGCGTCAATAAATACGGCTTCATCGAAAGCCCGTATCGCAAGATCGTGGACGGTCATCTCACCAATGAGGTTGTCTACCTGTCCGCGATGGAGGAGGCCAAGCACTTCGTTGCGCAGGCCAATGCCGAGCTGGACAAGGACGGCAAGTTCACTGACGAATTCGTCATCTGCCGCAATGCGGGCGAGGTGATGATGGCGCCGCGTGAGAACGTGGACCTCATGGACGTGTCGCCGAAGCAGATGGTGTCGGTTGCCGCCGCGCTGATCCCGTTCCTGGAAAACGACGACGCCAACCGCGCCCTGATGGGCTCGAACATGCAGCGTCAGGCCGTGCCTCTGGTGCGTGCCGAGGCTCCGTTCGTTGGCACCGGCATGGAGCCGATTGTCGCGCGTGACTCAGGCGCGGCGATTGCGGCGCGTCGTGGCGGCGTGGTCGACCAGGTTGACGCGACGCGTATCGTCATCCGCGCGACGGAAGACCTCGATCCGGGCAAGTCCGGCGTCGACATCTACCGCCTGATGAAGTTCCAGCGTTCGAACCAGAACACCTGCATCAACCAGCGACCGCTGGTGAATGTCGGCGACCGGATCGAAAAGGGCGACATCATCGCGGACGGTCCCTCGACGGATCTTGGCGATCTGGCGCTTGGTCGCAACGTGCTCGTCGCGTTCATGCCGTGGAACGGCTACAACTACGAGGACTCGATTCTCCTGTCCGAGCGCATCGTTGCCGATGATGTCTTCACCTCGATCCACATCGAGGAATTCGAGGTCATGGCGCGCGACACCAAGCTTGGGCCTGAGGAAATCACGCGCGACATTCCGAACGTCTCGGAAGAGGCGCTGAAGAACCTCGACGAGGCCGGCATCGTCTATATCGGCGCGGAGGTTCAGCCGGGCGACATTCTGGTCGGCAAGATCACGCCGAAGGGCGAAAGCCCGATGACGCCGGAGGAAAAGCTCCTGCGCGCCATCTTCGGCGAAAAGGCGTCGGATGTGCGGGACACCTCCATGCGGATGCCGCCCGGAACCTTCGGTACCATTGTCGAAGTGCGCGTCTTCAATCGCCACGGCGTTGAAAAGGACGAGCGCGCCATGGCGATCGAGCGCGAGGAGATCGAGCGTCTCGCCAAGGACCGTGACGACGAGCAGGCCATTCTGGACCGCAACGTCTACAGCCGCCTGGCCGACATGCTGGTTGGCAAGTCCGCGATCGCGGGGCCGAAGGGCTTCAAGAAGGGCACCAGCCTTTCCGTTGAAATCCTTGGCGATCATCCGCGTTCGCAATGGTGGCAGTTTGCCGTCGATGACGAGAAGCTACAGGGCGAACTGGAAGCGCTGCGCGGCCAGTATGACGAGTCGAAGAAGGCGCTGGAACAGCGCTTCATGGACAAGGTCGAGAAGGTGCAGCGCGGCGACGAGATGCCCCCCGGCGTCATGAAGATCGTCAAGGTTTTCGTCGCGGTGAAGCGCAAGATGCAGCCCGGTGACAAGATGGCGGGCCGTCACGGCAACAAGGGTGTCGTGTCGCGCATCGTTCCGGTCGAGGACATGCCGTTCCTTGAGGATGGCACGCATGCCGATATCGTGCTCAATCCGTTGGGCGTGCCGTCGCGTATGAATGTCGGCCAGATTCTGGAAACGCATCTCGGCTGGGCCTGCGCGGGCATGGGCCGCAAGATCGGCGACCTGATCGAAGCGTACAGGCGGGGCGGTGATATCAAGCCGCTGCGCGGCACGCTCGAGTCGATCTTCCCGGACAACGACCGCAACGAGCCGGTGCGCGCCTATGACGACGAATCCGTACTTCGCCTGGCCAGCCAGTTGAAGCGCGGGGTGTCGATCGCGACGCCGGTGTTCGATGGAGCGCATGAGGCCAACATCAACGAGATGCTGGAACAGGCGGGCCTGCACACCAGCGGCCAGTCGCAGCTCTATGACGGGCGCACGGGCGAACCGTTCGATCGCAAGGTGACGATGGGCTACATATATATGCTCAAGCTGCACCATCTGGTTGACGACAAGATCCACGCGCGCTCGATCGGTCCGTACTCGCTGGTTACCCAGCAGCCGCTGGGCGGCAAGGCTCAGTTCGGCGGGCAGCGTTTCGGCGAAATGGAGGTCTGGGCGCTGGAGGCTTACGGCGCCGCCTACACCTTGCAGGAAATGCTGACGGTCAAGTCCGACGACGTGGCGGGACGTACCAAGGTCTACGAGGCCATTGTGCGCGGCGACGACACGTTCGAGGCGGGCATTCCGGAGAGCTTCAACGTTCTCGTCAAGGAAATGCGTTCGCTCGGCCTCAATGTCGAACTCGAAAACACCAAGGTCGATCCGGCGCAGCAGCAGCAATTGCCGGACGCAGCCGAGTAAGGCCGCTTATCGGTCGCGGGCCTCTTCCCGCGACCGTTCGAAATTCGCCGGCTGAGGCCGGACCCGCCGGGTGTCTCCCGGCAAACGATGCAAAGGGGCCGAAGGCCCCGCAAAGGAGAACGGCATGAACCAAGAGGTCATGAATCTCTTCAATCCGCAGGCCCCGGCCCAGGTGTTCGATTCGATCCGGATATCGCTGGCCAGCCCGGACAAGATTCTGTCCTGGTCGTTCGGCGAGATCAAGAAGCCGGAGACCATCAACTACCGCACGTTCAAGCCCGAACGTGACGGACTGTTCTGTGCGCGCATTTTCGGACCGATCAAGGATTACGAGTGCCTGTGCGGCAAGTACAAGCGCATGAAGTACAAGGGCGTCATCTGCGAAAAATGCGGCGTCGAGGTCACGCTGTCCCGCGTTCGCCGCGAGCGCATGGGCCATATCGAACTGGCCGCGCCGGTTGCCCATATCTGGTTCCTCAAGTCGCTGCCCTCGCGCATCGGCACTTTGCTCGACATGACGCTCAAGGACATCGAGCGCGTTCTCTATTTCGAGAACTACATCGTGACCGAGCCCGGCCTGACTGCGCTCAAGGAAAACCAGCTTCTGTCGGAAGAGGAATACATGCTCGCGGTTGACGAGTATGGCGAGGATTCCTTCACTGCCATGATTGGTGCCGAAGCCATCCACGATCTGCTGGCCGGCATGGAGCTTGAGAAGATCGCAGGCGACCTGCGCTCCGAGCTTGCCTCGACGACATCGGAACTGAAGCAGAAGAAGCTGCTCAAGCGCCTCAAGGTGGTTGAGAATTTCATGGAGTCCGGCAACCGTCCCGAATGGATGATCATGAAGGTCATCCCGGTGATCCCGCCGGACCTGCGCCCGCTCGTCCCGCTGGACGGCGGCCGTTTCGCGACGTCGGACCTCAACGATCTTTACCGCCGCGTCATCAATCGAAACAACCGCCTCAAGCGGCTGATCGAGTTGCGCGCGCCGGGCATCATCATCCGCAATGAAAAGCGCATGCTGCAGGAGGCTGTGGACGCGCTGTTCGATAATGGCCGTCGCGGCCGCGTCATCACGGGCGCCAACAAGCGGCCGTTGAAGTCGCTCTCCGACATGCTCAAGGGCAAGCAGGGCCGGTTCCGTCAGAACCTGCTCGGCAAGCGCGTCGACTATTCGGGCCGCTCGGTCATCGTGACCGGCCCCGAACTCAAGCTGCACCAGTGCGGCCTGCCGAAGAAGATGGCGCTCGAACTGTTCAAGCCCTTCATCTATGCCCGCCTTGACGCCAAGGGCTATTCCTCGACCGTCAAGCAGGCGAAGAAGCTGGTCGAGAAGGAAAAGCCGGAAGTCTGGGATATTCTCGACGAGGTGATCCGCGAGCATCCGGTTCTGCTGAACCGCGCGCCGACGCTTCACCGCCTCGGCATTCAGGCGTTCGAGCCCACCCTGATCGAAGGCAAGGCGATCCAGCTTCATCCTCTGGTCTGCACGGCGTTCAACGCCGACTTCGACGGCGATCAGATGGCTGTCCACGTTCCGCTGTCGCTTGAAGCGCAGCTGGAAGCCCGCGTGCTGATGATGTCCACCAACAACATCCTGCATCCGGCTTCGGGCGCGCCGATCATCGTGCCGTCACAGGACATGGTTCTCGGTCTGTACTATCTCTCGATCGTCAACGAGAACGAGCCGGGGCAGGGCATGGCTTTCGCCGACATGGGCGAGCTTCAGCACGCGCTGGAAACGAAAGCCGTCACCCTGCACGCCAAGATCAAGGGGCGCTTCAAGACCGTGGATGCGGACGGAAATCTCGTGTCGAAAATCTACGACACGACGCCGGGCCGCATGATCATCGGCGAGCTCTTGCCGAAGAACCACAATGTGCCGTTCGAGACCGCCAATCAGGAGATGACCAAGAAGAACATCTCCCGCATGATCGATACGGTGTATCGTCACTGCGGCCAGAAGGAGACGGTCATTTTCTGCGACCGCATCATGGCTCTGGGCTTCGCGCATGCCTGCCGCGCCGGCATTTCCTTCGGCAAGGACGACATGGTCATCCCCGTCGCCAAGGAGAAGCTCGTCGCGGACACCGAGGCGCTGACCAAGGAATATGAGCAGCAGTACAATGACGGCCTGATCACGCAGGGCGAAAAGTACAACAAGGTTGTCGACGCCTGGGCGAAGTGCTCGGAAAAAGTCGCCGAGGAGATGATGGGCCGCATCAAGGCGGTCGAGTTCGACGACACCGGCCGTCAGAAGCCGATGAACTCGATCTACATGATGAGCCATTCGGGTGCGCGCGGTTCGCCGACGCAGATGCGTCAGCTTGCCGGCATGCGCGGCCTCATGGCCAAGCCGTCGGGCGAGATCATCGAAACGCCGATCATCTCGAACTTCAAGGAAGGCCTGACCGTGCTCGAGTATTTCAACTCGACCCACGGCGCCCGCAAGGGTCTGGCCGACACCGCGCTGAAAACCGCGAACTCGGGCTACCTGACCCGCCGTCTCGTCGACGTGGCCCAGGATTGCATCGTGAACGCGGTGGACTGCGGCACCGACAAGGGCCTCACCATGACCCCCATCGTCGATGCGGGTCAGGTTGTGGCGTCGCTCGGCCAGCGCATCCTTGGCCGCACCTCGCTCGAGGACATCAACCACCCGGTCAGCGGCGAAACGCTGGTCAAGGGCGGGAAGCTGCTCGACGAGCGCGACGTGGACATCATCGAGAAGTCCGGCATCCAGTCGGTGCGCATCCGTTCGGCGCTCACCTGCGAAGTGCGGGTCGGTGTCTGCGCGGTTTGCTATGGCCGCGACCTCGCGCGGGGCACGCCGGTCAATATCGGTGAGGCTGTCGGCGTCATCGCCGCGCAGTCCATCGGCGAGCCGGGTACCCAGCTCACCATGCGCACGTTCCACATGGGTGGCACGGCGCAGGTGGTCGATCAGTCGTTCCTCGAAGCCTCGTATGAAGGTGTCGTCAAGCTGCGCAACCGCAATGTGGTTCGCAACTCCGATGGCCAGCTTGTCGCGATGGGCCGCAACATGGCGGTTCTTATTCTCGACGAGGCAGGCAAGGAGCGCGCGGCGCATCGCGTCACCTATGGTTCGCGCATCTATGTGGACGACGGCGACAAGGTGAAGCGCGGCCAGCGCGTTGCCGAATGGGACCCGTACACCCGCCCGATCCTCACGGAAATCGAGGGTCATGTCGGGTTCGAGGACCTCGTGGACGGCATCTCGGTGCAGGAAACGGCGGACGAGTCGACCGGCATCACCAAGCGTGAAGTCATCGACTGGCGTTCGACGCCTCGTGGTACGGACCTGAAACCCGCGCTGACGGTGCTCGATTCCAAGGGCAAGGTCGGCAAGCTTGCCAAGGGTGGTGACGCGCGCTTCCTGCTTTCGGTCGAAGCGATCCTTTCGGTCGATCCGGGTGCGCATGTGAAGCCCGGTGACGTTCTGGCGCGTATCCCGATGGAAAGCGCCAAGACGAAGGACATCACCGGCGGTCTGCCGCGCGTTGCCGAACTGTTCGAGGCTCGTCGTCCGAAGGATCACGCCATCATCGCCGAGATCGATGGCACGATCCGCTTCGGGCGCGACTACAAAAACAAGCGCCGCATCATCATCGAGCCGCATGACTCGACGCTGGAGCCGGTGGAATATCTCATTCCGAAGGGCAAGCCGTTCCATCTCCAGGACGGCGACGCCATCGAGAAGGGTGATTACATCCTCGACGGCAACCCGGCGCCGCACGACATTCTGGCGATCAAGGGCGTGGAAGCGCTCGCTTCCTACCTCGTGAACGAAATCCAGGAAGTCTACCGGTTGCAGGGCGTTATCATCAACGACAAGCACATCGAGGTGATCGTTCGCCAGATGCTGCAGAAGGTTGAGATCACGGATCAGGGCGATTCGACCTATATCGCAGGCGATCACGTCGATACGATCGAACTGGAAGAGGTCAATGAGCGCCTGATCGAGGAAGGCAAGAAGCCGGCGTCCGGGCAGCCCGTGTTGCTCGGCATCACCAAGGCGTCGTTGCAGACACCCTCCTTCATCTCGGCGGCGTCGTTCCAGGAAACCACGCGCGTGCTCACTGAGGCTGCGGTTGCCGGCAAGACCGACATGCTGCAGGGTCTCAAGGAGAACGTCATCGTGGGTCGCCTGATCCCGGCCGGTACGGGCGGCACGATGAGCCAGATCCGCCGCATCGCCACACATCGCGACGAGTTGATCCTCGACGAGCGCCGCAAGGCTTCGGGCGTGGAAATCGCCGAACCGATGCTGACGGATATGACCAACGCTGCCGAATAGAGCGGCATGGCATGAAAAATCGAAGGCCGCCGGAGCAATCCGGCGGCCTTTTTGTTTGCCCGGCCAGCATCCATCGAAAGGATATCTCCCATTTTCCGTGTGGACTGAGCAGCGCACGATCTGGCATTTCGACCGGCATGGAACATGTGGATTGCATCGTCATCGGGGCAGGGGCGGTCGGACTGGCTTCCGCGCGTGCATTGGCGCGGGCAGGCCGCGACGTCATCGTTCTTGAGGCGGAGCAGGCGATTGGGCTCGGCATCAGTTCGCGCTCCAGCGAGGTGATCCATGCGGGCATCTACTATCCGACCGGGCTGACCAAGACCGGCCTTTGCGTTTCGGGCAAGGAGCTGCTGTACCGCTTCTGCGAGGATTATGCGGTGCCCCATCGCCGCTGCGGCAAACTGCTGGTCGCAACCAGCGACGACGAGATCGCAAAGCTCAGCGCGATCCGCGCGCAGGCGGCGGCGAACGGCGTGACCGACCTGCGTCCGCTTGCTCGCGAAGAGGCGCGCGAGATGGAACCGGCGCTGAACTGCGTCGCAGCCGTGCTTTCACCCTCAACCGGCATCATCGACAGCGCCGCCTATATGAGTGCGCTGCTCGGCGATGCCGAAGCGCATGGTGCGATGGCGGCGCTTGCAACGCCCGTTGCGGGCGGCAGTGTGGAACCCGACGGCATCGTGATAGAGACCGGCGGCGCGGAGCCGATGACGCTCAAGGCCAGCTTTGTGGTCAATGCCGCAGGGCTCGGTGCGCAGGCTATCGCAGGCAGCCTCCACGGCATGCCTCCGGACAAAATACCGCCGCTGCACCTGGCCAAGGGCAACTATTACGCGCTGGGGAGCCGTGCGCCGTTCTCGCGCCTGATCTATCCCATGCCGGAAAAGGGCGGGCTCGGCGTGCATCTGACGCTCGACCTTGGCGGACAGGCGCGTTTCGGCCCCGATGTCGAATGGCTCGATGCGATCGACTATCATGTCGATCCCCGTCGGGCGGACAGCTTTTACGCAGCGATCCGGCGTTATTGGCCGGGCCTGCCGGACGATGCGCTCCAGCCCGCCTATGCAGGAATCCGGCCCAAGATCGAACGTCCCGGCGGACCGAACACGGATTTCATGATCCAGACGTCAGACGCGCACGGCATTCCGCATCTGGTCAATCTGTTCGGCGTGGAATCACCGGGCCTGACCTCCAGCCTGGCCATAGCGGAACTGGTCGCCGGCCGGGCTTAGCCCGCCACAGCCTCATCGAAGGCGAACGAAAAAGCCCCGCCAGCAAGGAAAGTTTCGAAGCGGGCTTCGTGTTCGGCGGTGGCCAGCCCGTTTTCCGACAGCCAGTTGTCGTCATGGTAGGTGTGCACGTAGCGCTCGCCTGAATCGCAGATCAGCGACACGATCGAGCCGTGTTCTTCTTGCTCGCGCATGCGGGCTGCCATCAGGCAGACCCCTGCGAAATTCGTTCCGGTCGAGCCGCCGACGCGCCGCCCGAGCAGCCGCGAAAGGACCCGCATCGCCGCAAGCGAAACCGCATCCGGCACGCGTAGCATATGATCGATCACGCCGGGCACGAATGATGGCTCCACGCGGGGTCGTCCGATCCCCTCGATGCGAGTGGACTGTTCACAGCAACAGCCCGGATCGCCGCTCGCATAGCCGTCGAAGAAGGCGGAGTGCTCGACATCCGCCACCGAAAGGCGCGTGGCGTGGCGTTTGTAGCGAATGTAGCGTCCGATTGTGGCGCTGGTTCCGCCCGTGCCCGCGCTCATGACGATCCATGCAGGGATGGGGTGCTCCTCCGAACGCATCTGCTCGAAGATGGATTCGGCGATGTTGTTGTTGCCGCGCCAGTCGGTTGCGCGCTCGGCATAGGTGAACTGATCGATGTAGTGGCCGCCGAGCCGCGCGGCGAGTTCTGCGGCCTCCGCGTAGAGCCTGCGCCCGTCGTCCACGAAATGGCAGACCCCTCCGTGATGCTCGATTGCGGCGATCTTCTCCCTTGAGGTCGAGCGCGGCATGGCCGCATAAAAGGGCGCGCCGATCATGCGTGCGAAATAGGCTTCCGACACCGCTGTCGAGCCGGATGACGCATCAACGACGGCGGTGCCTTCCCTGATCAATCCGTTGCAGAGTCCATAGAGAAACAGCGACCGCGCGAGCCTGTGCTTGAGGCTGCCTGTCGGGTGGGTCGATTCGTCCTTGAGGTAGATGTCCACACCCGCAAGCGCCGGGAGCGGCAGCTTCCACAAATGCGTATCCGCTGAACGCCGCGCGTCGGCTTCGATCCGCGCAACAGCGTCATCCACCCATTTTCGGCATCCGGGTGCATTGCTTGTCGTTCGATGAGTCATCTGGTTCTCCTCCCCAAGCCGAGCGTTCCTCTGCACCGTTTGACACCGCTGATCAATGGCTCTTACTCTGGCGGTCGCGGGATTTCGCACAATATGCGCGAATGACTCTGTGGCGGAAATCACCGCAAGCAGGCCGGTTGCGGAGCCGAACCTGCACGGGGCCATGCGGCCCGAAAACGTGCGAACCGTCAACCGACCTGAAACTGCGCATGCCGGTTCGGCTGGCCGGCCTGCTCGATTTTGGGAGGCGGAGACACATGCGCGAAACCAGCGGATTGGTGCCCGCATTGGTCATTGCGGCCAGTCTGGCGATATCCGGCTGCATGTCCGGCGGCGAAGCCGACCAGGGCGAGCGTTCCTTCATCGAACGAAGCTGGGATTCTGTGACGGGCCTTGTCGGACGCGACCGCGCCGAGCGCAACGATGCGCTGATCAACGCCGGTGTCGATGCCGTTGGCGCAGCCGAAACGAACCCCTACATGGACCGGCAGGAGCAGGAACTGAAACGGCAGCTTTCCGGCAAGTCCGTCGATATCGCGCGCGCGGGCGACCAACTGGTGATTGCCATTCCGAGTAGTGACCTCTTCGATGCCAACAAGGACAGCCTGAAGCGCGGTTCACTGGATGATCTCAACATCATCGCCGCGGTTCTCAAGAAGAACGCGCGCACCACGGTCGATGTCTATGGTCACACCGACAATGGCGGCGATGAGAAGAAGAACCTCGACCTGACCCAGAAGCGCGCATTGGCCGTTGCGCGCCATCTTGCGGCGCAGGGCGTGGATGCCCGCCGGATGTCGGTCACCGGGTTCGGAAGTTCGCGCCCCGCAGAAGCGAATGAAACCGAGGCGGGAAAAGCGGCGAACCGGCGTATCGAAATTCAGGTGTCGCCTGTGAAGAAGCGATAGACTCTAATCTCCGTCGCCCGGATCGATTTCCGATTCCTGGTTAGCCACCACTTCGAGTTCGGTGTCCTTGCCGCCCTCGACGAGAATATTGCGCTGGTAAATGTGCTCGCGGTTCTTGGCGATGACCGTGTAGTTGCCGTTTGCCAGCACCATGGATGCGTATGGCCCCACCTTTTCCGTGACCGGGTCGCCGGATTCAGTGAGGATCGACCAGCTCGTATCGGCAAGCGCCTCGCCGCCCGGCTCGCGAACAAGCTTGAGCGTGATTTCAGCCGCCGAATGCTCGACGGCGGCTTCCGTCAGCTTGCCCGCTTCCACCCTGATGTCGGAGCGCACAACGGCATTGATCGCGCCATAGGTGGAAACGACATGATACATGCCCGCATTCAGCCGAACCACGGTGTTCGGCTTCACATCCTTGGCGACGAGCGCCCGGTCGCCATTGGCGTCCTGCTTCGTCTCGTAGATCGAAAACCGCAGCTTTTCGCCATGAACCTGCGTTCCGTTCGGCCCGACCGCGTTCAGCTTGAGCCCGCCGGCATCGAGTACGACAATTTCGGTGGCCGCATTTTTCTGGAGCGTGATGCGCTTGGTTGCGCCAGCGCGCCCGAAGGCTGCGTGCACCAGATAACTGCCCGGCACGAGTTCGAATGTCGCGCTGCCCCCTTGCGAAGTGGCGACCAGCGGCAGTTTTCCGTCCGGTCCGGGGTCGGGGCGAAAAACGCGCCAGGTCAATCCGCGCGCGACGTCCTTGCCGTCCTCGGTCAGCTTTGCCTTGAGGTTGAGCGCGATGTTGCCGGTGCGTGCGACCGGCCCGGCGGGCACTGCCGGCGCGTAGCCGGATATGCCCGGAAGCCCGGGGTCGGGCATGCCGGGCGAGCTGAAATCCTGCGCTGCGGCGGGCCAGGCCAGCGCAGCCAGAATCGAAGCAAGAGCAAAATTGTGTGTCATCCCCTCATACATAGCTTGCCATGAAGCGAGTCGCGATGGCATTTTCATGGCCGATTTCCAGCTAGAGCGTTTCATGGGCAGGTTGAAGCATTCTGCCGGCGACGGTTTGCGGCAAGGCCAAGGGGTTTGTCGCAGGTCGGGCTGGTGGCCCGGACAAGACAAAGACCGAAGGATTTGGCGCAAACCGGCCCGGCCCTTCGGGTTTGCGTTTGGCGGGCGCCCACTTCGTCATGCCGCTCGACCGGGCAACCAGCCCGTTCTTCGCGACCTTCCTTGTGGATCGCCTCGCCAAACGACAAACAGAATGATTCAACCTGCCCATGAAACGCTCTAGGCGTACCCCGGTGGGTTCCAAGCCGTTCCAATCATCTGCCGGGAGAATTCCTGTTGAACAAGACTGTCGTCGATTTTCTTTTGACCCGGGTGTCACCGCCCATCCATGAATTGCACGAGCCGGGGCCGGATGACGCCGCAATCGAAACACTGATCCGCATCGCCTCGCGCGTGCCTGACCACGGGCGGCTGGCCCCGTGGCGGTTCATCGTCTATCGCGGAGAGGCGCGTCACCGCGTCGGGGAAATGCTGGCCGATCTTGCCGAAAAGCGCGAAGGGCCGCTGGCGGAGGGTCGTCGCAATCAGGAACTGACGCGGTTTTCGCGTGCGCCCGTGGTGATCGGCGTGGTGTCCGCGCCCAAGGAAAACCCGAAAATTCCGCAATGGGAAATGTTCCTCTCGGGGGGTGCTGCGGCAATGAACCTGTTGCTTGGCGCAACAGCGCTCGGCTTCGGCGCCAACTGGATCACCAACTGGTATTCCGCCGTGCCGGAAGGCCGCGCAATTCTGGGCCTCGCTCCCGACGAGCAGGTGGTCGGATTCGTTCACATCGGCACACATACCGGCCGGCAGACAGACCGCCCGCGGCCCGATCCGGAAACGATCTATTCCGACTATTCCGGTCCGTGGAAGGAATAGCGCCCGCCGGGCTCAGCTATTCAGCCGGGCGAGCAGCCGCTCCGCCAATCGCAGGTGAGGGCGGTCGTACATCTTGCCATCGACGGCAACGACGCCCGGACTGCCCGCTGCGGCAAAGGCATCGATGATGGCACGGGCCTGCTCGACCGCTTCCGGAGAGGGCGTGAACGCGGCATTGATGACCGGGATCTGATCGGGGTGAATGGCCATCTTGGCGGTGAAGCCGTCGCGCTCGGCTTCGCGGCATTCGGCCTCGAAGCCGGCCATGTCGCGAAAGTTCGGAAAAACCGTATCGACGGCCGGCACGTCCGCAGCCGCCGACGCCAGCAAGGTCACGGCGCGCGCCAGCCTGAAGGCGTCTGTGTATCGTCCCGAACCGTCGCGTGCGGTGCGCGCGCCGAGTGCTGCGGACAGGTCCTCGGCGCCCCACGTCAATCCGGACAGGCGCGGGCTGCATCCGGCATAGGTGCCGCCAGTGAAAACTCCTGCCGGCGTCTCGGTGATGAGCGGGAGGATGCGGATGCCGCCGTCTTCCAGCCCGGCCTCGGCCTCATGGACGCGCAACATGGAGGAGAGTTGCTGCACATCCCGTCCGCTGTTGGACTTGGGCAGCATGATGCCATCCGGCGCGGCCTTCACGATTGCGGCGAGATCGGCGTCCGTCATCCCGGTCGCAAGGTCATTCACACGCACATAGATCCGCGCGCGGGTCGCGTGTCGCTCGGCCCCGATGAAGGCGGCGGCTGTCGCGCGCGCGGCTTCCTTGTTGGACAGCGCGACGGAATCCTCCAGATCGACAATGACGACATCGGCCTCGGAGGCGAAGCCCTTCGCCAGCTTCCGTTCCGAATCGGCGGGTACGAACAAAAGCGAGCGCATCAGGTGGGCCGCTTCTTCAACATGGCCTGCCGTATCGTCCTCGCGACCAGAACCCCGTCCTGATTGTAGGCGCGATGCTCGAATTCTACGATCCCGCGGTCATTCTTCGATTTCGACTCGCGCACGGATTTGACCTCGGTCTCCACCCTGATCGTGTCGCCATGAAAGACCGGATGCGGGAACACGGTGTCGGTCATGCCGAGATTGGCAAGGGTCGTTCCAAGAGTCGTGTCGTGCACCGAAATGCCGATCATCAGCCCGAGCGTGAACAGGGAATTGACCAACGGCCTGCCCCATTCGCTCTTGGAGGCAAAATCGAAGTCTATATGCAACGGCTGGGGATTGAGCGTCATGACCGAAAACAGCATGTTGTCGCTTTCGGTGACGGTCTTCGTCAGGCCGTGCCTGAAAACCTGTCCTGTCGAAAATTCCTCAAGATAAAGCCCGGCCATTCGATCCTCCTGTGCCATTCCATAGGCGCGGGACACGGCCGCCGCAAGGTCGGCCGCTGACTTCAGTGCTGGTTAATAAACATGGTGAACGCTTCGTAAACCATTTCCCGCATAGCGTCAGTGTGTGGCTTGCGGAGGTTACGATTCCCTATGATTGTCGAGCATTTCTTGAAATGGGTAAAGACGGCGGCAGCTTCGGAGCGGGCTGCAGCGGCGGCTGCGCTGGCCCGCACCTACATCAATAGCGACATTCCCATGGAGGACCGTTGCGCCGCCGATGCCGCGCTGACGCTCCTGCTGGACGACCCTGCCGTGAAGGTGCGCATGGCGCTCGCCGAGGTGCTTTCGATGAGCCGGGTCGCGCCGCCGCAGGTGGTCAGCGCGCTGGCGCATGACCAACCGGAAGTCGCCGAGCTGGTGCTGGCGCGCTCCCCTTTGCTCTCCGATGGCGACCTGATCGAACGCGTGCGTGTCGGCGAAGCCGCCATTCAGGCGGTGATCGCAGACCGTCCGGTCGTCTCGATGTCTGTCTGCGCGGCTGTCGCCGAGATGGGCGACGCCGATTCCTGCATCGTTTTGCTCAAGAATGATGGCGCGGATATCGCGGAACTCAGCTTCAAGCGCATCACCGAGCGCTTCGGCGGGGTGTGTCGCGTGCGCGAAGTTCTCATTGCGGATCGTCGGCTGCCCGCCGAGTGTCGCCATGAATTGCTGGTGCGACTCGGTGAAGCCTTGATGGAATCGCCGCTGGTGCGGGCCATTTTCCACGGCGAGCGGGCAGGGCGGGTCTTGAAGGACGCCTGGCTGAAAGCATCGGTCACGCTGATCGACCGGACGCGCACGTCGGAATTTCCGGCCCTTGTCGAGCATTTGCGGCTGCGCGGGGATTTGACGCCGCGCTTCCTCATCCGCTCGCTGGCGCATGGCAAGGTCGATTTCTTTGGTGCTGCGCTCGTCGCCCTGACCGGATATCCGCATGAGCGCGTCAGCGAACTCATCGCCAACGGATTTGACAGCGCGCTTCATGCCCTGTTCCGAAAGGCCGGACTTCCCGAACGCACTTTCGAGGTGATGGAGCGGGCGTTGAAAATCTGGCGCGAGGTGGCGCGCGGCAAGCTGGTTGCCGGGGCGCAGGAAGCAAGCTGGCTCATGCTGAAGGAACTCGGCGATGACGGCAGCGATCTGGCGGCGATGCTGAAATCGGTGCATCTGGAAGCGTTGCGCGTGAACGCGCGCGGACATGCGCTTGCGATAAGGGCCGCCTGACCGCTCAGATATCGAGCGCGTCTTCCTGTGCGAATTCGGCGCGCTCCTGAATGAAGCGGAAGCGGGCATCGGCCTTGGTTCCCATCAGAGCGTCGACGCTCTTGCGGGTTTCGGCCTCGTCCTCGATGACTTCGACGCGCAGCAGCGTGCGCTTCCTGGGGTCCATCGTGGTTTCCTTGAGCTGGCTGGCCAGCATCTCGCCAAGGCCCTTGAAGCGCCCGATCTCCACCTTGCCGCGCCCGGTGAACTCCGTTTTCAGCAGTTCATCCTTGTGCGCGTCGTCGCGGGCATACATCGTCTTGCCGCCCTGGCTGATCTTGTAGAGCGGCGGAACGGCCATGAAGAGATGGCCACCACGGATGAGCGCCGGCATTTCCTGATAGAAGAACGTGATAAGCAGCGAGGCGATGTGAGCGCCGTCCACATCCGCGTCGGTCATGACGATTACGCGGTCGTAGCGCAGGTCCTCGTCGCGGTACTTTGTCCGCGTGCCGCAGCCAAGCGCCTGAATCAGATCGGAAATCTGCTGGTTGCCCGCGAGCTTGTCATTGCCCGCGCTGGCGACGTTCAGGATCTTTCCGCGCAGTGGCAGCACGGCCTGCATCTGCCGGTCACGCGCCTGCTTTGCCGATCCACCCGCCGAATCGCCCTCGACGATGAAAAGCTCGGCGCCCGCCGCCGCATTCTGCGAGCAATCGGCAAGCTTGCCCGGCAATCGCAATTTCCGCACGGCGGATTTTCGGCTGACTTCCTTTTCCTGCCTGCGCCGCACGCGCTCGTCCGCGCGCGCAATCACCCATTCCAGAAGCTTCGACGCCTCCTGCGGATTGTCGGCAAGCCAGTGATCGAAAGCGTCCCGTACCGCGCCCTCCACAATGCGGATTGCCTCAAGCGTGGCGAGGCGGTCCTTGGTCTGGCCGACGAATTCCGGCTCGCGGATAAAGACGGACAACATGCCCGCCGCCGAAATCATCACATCCTCGCTGGTGACGATCGAGGCGCGCTTGTTTCCGGTCAGGTCGGCATAGGCGCGCAGGCCGCGCATCAGCACATTGCGGAAACCCGTTTCGTGGGTGCCGCCCTCATGTGTCGGAATGGTGTTGCAGTAGGAATTGAGAAAACCGTCGCCGCCATACCAGGTCACGGCCCATTCCACGGAACCATGTCCGCCCTGCCGTTCGCTCTTGCCGGAGAAAATCTCGCGCGTGACCTGGAACTCGTCGCCGAGCGAAGCCGCCAGATAGTCCTTGAGGCCGCCGGGAAAATGGAACTCGGCCTTCGGCGGGGTAGGGTCCTTGTCCTTGAGCAGCGATGGATCGCAGGACCACCTGATGTTGACGCCCCCGAAAAGATAGGCCTTCGAGCGCGCCATGCGATAGAGGCGCGCCGGTTCGAACGCCGCGTTCTTGCCGAAGATTTCGGCGTCCGGGTGGAACCGCACGCGCGTTCCGCGCCTGTTGTGGACATCTCCAAGCTTTTCAAGCTTGCCGATGGGGATGCCGCGCGTGAAGCGCTGGCGGTATAGCTGGCGTCCGCGCGCCACCTCCACCTCCAGCAGGTCGGAAAGCGCGTTCACCACCGACACGCCGACGCCGTGCAGGCCGCCGGAGGTCTCATAGACCTTCGAGTCGAACTTCCCGCCCGCATGCAGGGTGGTCATGATGACTTCGAGCGCCGATTTGTCCTTGAATTTCGGATGCGGGTCGACCGGAATGCCGCGACCATTGTCCGTGACCGTGAGAAACCCTTCCGCATCGAGTTCGACCTCGATGAATGTCGCGTGCCCGGCAACGGCCTCGTCCATCGAATTGTCGATCACCTCGGCAAACAGGTGGTGGAGGGCCTTTTCGTCCGTTCCGCCGATATACATTCCGGGGCGGCGCCGAACCGGCTCCAAGCCCTCGAGAACCTCGATGTCGGCTGCGCTGTAGCTTTCGCTGCCGTCCTTCGCCTGCGCGGCGGTCTTGCGCACGGCCTGCACGATGGTGTCGGCCTTGCGCTGGGCGGCGCGGCCCGTCTCGTCGAGCTCGGAGAAAAGATCGTTGGACTGGTCCATGTGTGCCATTTCGTTCAGATCAACAGGCCCTGACCCTAGGTCGTAGTGACGATTTAACGGTTCGCTGCGTTGGAGCGGAAAAGACCGCTGAACAGGAGAAAAGCGCAAGGCGGTGTTGACCACCGTCGAGCATTTTCGACGCATTCAGCGGCCTTTTCTGCCCAACCCCGGAGGGGCCGCGCCGAAATCGGCCATTTCTTCGTCACGCGTCGTCGAATATGCGCTGCATATCCTTCCTCCTTCTTCCTCGAACTGACCAATTTCATCTGCGGCGCAGCAAATCGTTGAATCGTCACTACGACCTAGTGCGAATCAGTTGAGCAATACTGCCATTTCGGGGCGGTACACGACAAGCGTTCCGGTTCTGTTCGTCAATTGCGGCTTGTCAAACGTAAACGATATTTTGACCAAAAGGATAAAATTTTCCTTGTTGGTCCATGTTTCTGTAAACGTGACTGGATTACCTTTGGTTGCGCGCGTGCGAAAGCCGTTCGCGAAGGTGCGCGGCGGCGCGAGTGCGGAACGAAAAAATGGACCTTGACTACGTTTCACTTCTGTTGGCCGCTGCGCTTTCAGGTTCGTTCCTGTTTGTCGCGCTGCTGGTAGTGTGGATACCGGCACGAGAGCACAGACATCTCGTGTCAAGCGCGGCGGGCGTGGCGGCGCTCGTCGCGCATGTCATGTTCTACTGGGCCTATGCCCACAACGCCAGCACCTGGATCGCCTGCATCATGCTCGCGCTTCTGCCGGCTGGCATGGCGCTTGTGCTGGCTTCCGCGCGCCAGCTCTACGGCATCTCGAAAGGGTTGCACGACTCGCTTTGGCTGGCCGCCAGCTCTGCTTTGGGTACGACGGTGCTCGTGCTGGCCGGCGCCGATGGCGCGGCCTTCATGCTGGCCTATTTCATGACCGCTCTGCTGCTGGTGCTGACGGGATTGATCCACTGGCGATACAGGGCCGAGGCGCCTGCACTGATGACCCTGGTCGCGACGCTTTTCGTGCTTTGCGCCGCGTCCTTCGCCGCGTGCGGCGCGGTACTCCTGTTCAACGGCCAATGGCAGATCGGCCATGTTCCCGACAATTGGGCCGAGCGCGTGAACATCGTCATTTCCGTCGCATGCATGACCGGACTGGGCGGCCTGCTCTTGACCCTTCACAACATCAGGGCGGGCGTTCAGCACGAATCCGAGGCGATGCGCGATTCGCTTACCGGGCTGATGAACCGCCGGGCCATGCAGACGCTGCACGCCGACAAGCAATTCGGACGTTTCACCGCCGTTGCCATGTTCGATCTCGATCACTTCAAGCGCACCAACGACCTGTTCGGTCATGCGGTGGGCGACGAGGCGCTGAGGGTGTTCGGCGCGGTGATGAATGCCCATACCCGCCCGCACGACCATTCCTTCCGGCTGGGCGGCGAGGAATTTGCGATGATTGTCTCCCGGGTCAGCCGGGATCAGGTGCACGCCATCGCCGACAGCATCTCGCGCGAATATGCCGAGCGCGAGATCGCCACCGACCTCGGGCCGGTCCGCTGCACGGTCAGCGTCGGCATCAGCTTCGGTTCCCCGACAGGATCGAGCCTCATCGAAATCCTGACGGATGCCGACCGCGCGCTGTACGCGGCCAAGCGCGCGGGCCGCAACCGCGTGGTGTTCTTCGAGCAAAGCAGGAAGGCGGGCTGATCGCCCGCCTTTGCGATTATTCAGCGGCGTCGCTGTAGGCGCTCAGCGGCGGGCAGGAGCAGACCAGGTTGCGGTCTCCCGCCACATTGTCGATGCGCGATACCGGCGGCCAGTATTTCGCTGCCGTGTCCGGGTCCGAACCGGGATAGGCCGCTTCCATGCGCGAATAGGGATGCGACCACTCCGCGACCAGCGTTTCCGTTGCCGTGTGCGGGGCATTGAGCAGCGGGTTGTCGGTCTTCGACCACTCGCCAGAGGCAACCTTTGCCGACTCGCGCGCAATGCCGATCATCGCCTCGCAGAAGCGATCCAGCTCGTGCTTCGGCTCGGATTCCGTCGGCTCGACCATCAGCGTGCCGGCCACCGGCCAGGACATGGTCGGCGCATGAAAACCATAGTCGATCAATCGCTTGGCGATGTCGTCTACAGTAATGCCTGCGCTGTCCTTCAACACCCGCGTATCCAGAATGCATTCATGGGCAACCCGGTCGCCACGCCCCTTGTAGAGCACGGGATAGTGCTCCTTGAGGCGCGCGGCCACATAGTTGGCGGCGAGGATGGCGTGCTCGGTCGCACGCTTGAGGCCGTCCGCTCCCATCATGCGGATATACATCCATGTGATCGGGAGGATCGACGCTGAACCATATGGCGCAGCCGAAACAGGATGCGTGCTGCCATGGTCGATATGGCCGGGCAGGTAGGGCGCGAGATGTTCGGCAACGCCGATCGGGCCGACCCCCGGCCCACCGCCGCCATGCGGAATGCAGAACGTCTTGTGTAGGTTCATGTGGCAGACATCGCCGCCTATGTCGCCGGGCCGGGCGAGGCCCACCAGCGCGTTGAGGTTCGCGCCGTCGAGATAGACCTGCCCGCCATTGTCATGCACGAGCTTGCAGATGTCCTTGATCGTCTCTTCAAACACGCCGTGCGTGGACGGATAAGTGATCATCAGCGCCGCGAGATTGGCGGCGTGCTGCTCGACCTTGGCGCGCATGTCGTCCATGTCGATGTCGCCGCTGGCCGTGCACTTGACCACCACGACCTGCATTCCCGCCATCGCAGCGCTCGCCGGGTTGGTTCCGTGCGCCGACGAAGGAATGAGACAGATGACGCGGTTGGTGTCGCCGCGCGCGGCGTGATAGCGGCGGATTGCCAGCAGGCCCGCATACTCGCCCTGGCTGCCCGCATTGGGCTGGAGCGAAACGGCATGGAAACCGGTAATCTCCGCGAGCCAGCGCTCCAGATCCTCGCACATGGCCTGATAGCCCTTCGAATGCGCCTTCGGCGCGAAGGGGTGCAGGTTCGCCACGCTTGGCCAGCTTACCGGGATCATTTCAGCCGCGGCGTTCAGCTTCATGGTGCAGGAACCGAGCGGAATCATCGTCCGGTCGAGTGCCAGATCCTTGTCGGCAAGCTTGCGCATGAAACGCATCATATCCGTTTCAGACCGGTTTTCATGGAACACCGGCTGGGTGAGGAACGTCCTCACGTCGCGAGTCGCGCCGGGCAGGGCGATGAGCGCCTGCGCCGGAACGGTTGCGCCGAACAGGGCGGCAATCGCCTGCACGTCCGCTTCCGTCGATGTCTCGTCGAAGGTGATGCCGATCAGATCATCACTGACCATGCGCAGCAGGCGTCCGTCCTTCTGCGCCTCCTTGGCCTTTTCCTTCGCCTTGCCCTTGAACTCGACGGTTACGGTGTCGAAGCGCTGTGCGCCAAGCACATTGAGGCCCTTCGCCATCAGCGCGCTCGCCAGCCGGGCCGCGAGTGCGTGGATCTGGTTGGCAATGGCCTGCAAGCCCTCCGGCCCGTGCCAGATCGCGTATGCTGTGGCCATATTGGCAAGCAGCGCCTGCGCGGTGCAGATGTTCGAGGTCGCCTTGTCGCGCCTAATGTGCTGTTCGCGCGTCTGGAGCGCGAGCCTGTATCCTGGACGGCCCTTGGTGTCGACCGATTGGCCCACGAGGCGGCCCGGCATCAACCGGGTCAGCGCTTCGGTCACCGCGCAATAGGCGGCATGCGGCCCGCCGAAGCCGATGGGCACGCCGAAACGTTGCATGGACCCCACGGCGATGTCGGCTCCGAGACTTGCAGGGGGTTGCATCACCGTCAGCGCCAGCGGATCGGCGACGAAAATGACCAGCGCGCCCGCTGCCTTCGCCTCCGCGATCTTCGCCGCGTGGTTGCCATAGACGCCGTGCGTGTCCGGCCATGCCACGACCAGCGCGGCCGTGTTTTCGTCGATGGTATCGCCGTCGATCTCTATACCGAGCGGTTCGGCGCGCGTCTGCGCCACATCGCGCGTCTGCGGATGGGGCGCGTTCGCAAAGGCAATGCGCGTCCGCTTCTCCTTGTGGTGGCGAACCGCGATGCCAATTGCCTCGGCAAGCGCGGTCGCCTCATCCAGCAGCGAAGCGGAGGCGACCGGCAGCCCGGTCAGTTCCGTCACCAGTGTCTGGAAATTGAACAGCATTTCGAGACGGCCCTGGCTGATCTCGGCCTGATAGGGCGTGTAGGCCGTGTACCAGGCCGGGTTCTCGAACATGTTGCGCAGGATGACGGGCGGCGTGTGCGTGCCGTGATAGCCCAGTCCGACGAAGCTTTTCAGGACGACATTCGCCGACATTTTTTCGGAAAGCTCCGCCAGAGCTTCCGCTTCCGTGGCAGCGGGCGGCAGGTTCAGGGGTCGGTCCAGCCTGATCTTGTTCGGCACGGCCTGAGTGATCAGGGTTTCGAGCGAAGGCACGCCGAGCGCAGCCAGCATGGCGCGCGTGTCGGCCACATTCGGCCCGATATGCCTTGGGGCGAAAGTTGCGTAGCTGTTCATGGCCTTATCCAATATGTGCCTTGTAGCCGGCCTCATCCATGAGGCCCGCCAACTGGCCCTCGTCGGCCAGCTTCATCTTCCAAAGCCAGCCGTCGCCCGTCGCCGCGGAATTGACCAATGCCGGATCGGAAGCCAGCGCCTCGTTGGCCTCGACGATTTCGCCGTCCACGGGCGCGTACACGTCCGAGGCGGCCTTGACCGACTCCACGACCACCGCCGTATCGCCCTTTTTCAACTGCTTGCCGACCTCGGCGGCCTCGACGAATACGAGGTCGCCGAGCTGTTCCTGCGCATAGTCGGTGATGCCGACCGTGGCAACGCCGCCATCGACGGTCAGCCACTCATGGTCTTCGGTGTAGTAGGTCCTGGACATGGATTATCCCTTGAAATAGCGATGCTGGATGAAAGGAAGCGGAGCGACGTCAACCGGGATGCGGCTGCCACGCACTTCCGCGAAGAGTTTAGCCGCGCCGGGCTTTGCAAGACCGGCGCGCACATAGCCCATGGCGACCGGATGCGCGGCGGAGGGGCCAAAGCCGCCGGACGTGACGCGCCCGACCGTCTTGCCCTCGGCATCGACCAGCGTGGCGCCGCCGCGCACCGGCTGGCGGCCTTCCGGCTTCAGCCCGACGCGCTTTTCGGTGGCACCGGCCGCGATTGCCGTCCGCAGGGCCGCCGCCCCGATAAACGTTCCCGTTTCGCGCAGATCCTTTGGAATGGCCCACAGCAGCGCGGCATCGACCGGATTGGTGTTCACGTCGATGTCGTTGCCGTGCAGGCAAAGCCCCGCTTCAAGGCGAAGGCTGTCGCGGGCGGCAAGGCCGATCCACTGCACGCGCTCATCCGCCGCGAGGCGCTCGACCAGCGCGCGCGCATCGGCTTCGGGCAGGCCGATCTCGAACCCGTCCTCGCCGGTATAACCCGAGCGGCTCATGAACCAGCCGGAGCGCGGCTCGAACCCGGTCATGAACACGAGATTGCCGGTGTCGACGCCTGCCTGCGCAAGCACGGCTGCGGCTTCAGGTCCCTGAATTGCCAGGAAAACACGATCCAGAGGCTCGACCACGGCAGTGTAATGGCGGGCGACATCTCGAAGATGCGCCTCGTCGCCTTTTGCATTGCCGGCATTGGCCACGACCATGAACCGCTCGTCGCCGAGGCGCGTGACGATCAGGTCGTCCATGATGCCCGCGTCGTCGTTGAGGAAAAATGTCAGCTTCGACTGGCCGACCGACATGGAGGCTGCATCGAGCGGGCAGGTCTTGGACAAGAGCGCCGCAGCGCCATTTCCCTCGATCTCGAAGAGCTTCATGTGGGAAATGTCGAACAGCCCCACATGCTCGCGCGTGTGCAGATGCTCCTTCATCACGCCGGGCGGATAGGTCAGCGGCATGTTCCAGCCCGCGAAAGCGCCGAATTTTGCGCCCGCCTTGCCGTGAATGTCTTTGAGTGGAAGTTCTTTTACGGTTTCGCCTGTCATGGCTCCCTCAGAGTCGCGCCTGTTCAGCCGCTGGATGCGGCCTGTGAGCGCCCCTCTGTCGGAAGCCTGAGAGACTCGCGAAACCTGAACAATGCCAGCCTCGCTTACACCTTCGGCGCGGAACTTTCGTTCCGACTTTCCAGAGTGTCATTACCGGCAACGGTTCTTTTGCCTGAGAGATTTCGGGCTATTTCACCTTCGGCGGCAGCTTGCGCTGCTCTCTCCCGCATACCGGCAGGCCAAAATCCGATAGCAGACTCGGGCCTCTGACAATTTGCTAAATAACCCATGACCGACATCTTGTCACCACCCTGCGACACAGATTGCGATGAGCCTCAGTCGCCGAGCGAAACAGCGAGATTGACCGCCGCCGCCAGGATCACCGCGTTGAAGAAAAACGACACGATGCCGTGGACGAGCGAGAAGAAGCGTATATGGCGCCCGGTTATCTGGGTGTCCGAAGTTTGAGCCGTCATGCCGATGACGCAGGAAAAGTAAAGGAAATCAATGCCTATCGGGTCTTTGGTGCCGGGAAAATCCAGGCCGCGCCGGGCATCCTTGTCGGACGTCTCGGGCTGCCAGTAGAGGTGCGCATAGTGGATTGCCGCCATCAGGTGGATGGTGAACCAGCCGAGCGGCACCGCCATGAGACCAACAAAGAGATGCACGGGCTCGGGAGTGCGCTTGTTGTTTATCAACAGGAACAGCGAAATCATTGCTGCCACAACCGCACTGATCGTGACGATGAAGATCAGCCAGACAGGCGCATCGCTGCTAGCCGCATATTTGCGCAGATATTGCGGCGTGAGGCTTTTGAGCGTCGGCAGCGTCGTCGCTATGTAGACGGCAAAAAAGGCGTTGGAGGCTATGACGAGCGTAATGTCCGTTCCCGTCCACCAGCCGACGGCCAGTCCCGCCAGCCCGAAAAGGGACGCAAGATAGAAGGGAGCATGCCTGTGAAGCAGGCCATTCGCCATCACCGACTCCACCTGTTTTATTAGCCGAACCTTTCAGGATTTGCCTTGCGGATCAAGCGAACGCACAGCTTGGCCGGATGCGACGAAAGATGTGCGCAGGCCGTGCTTGACCCGAAAGCGCAAGTCCATAAAAGGAAGCCGCAGGGAGTCGCCGAATGTTCAAGAAGATATTGATCGCCAACCGCGGCGAAATCGCCTGCCGGGTCATCAAGACCGCGCGCCGCATGGGCATCGCGACCGTGGCCGTCTATTCCGACGCAGACCGCAACGCGATGCATGTCGAGATGGCCGACGAGGCCGTGCATATCGGACCGGCTCCCGCCGCGCAGAGCTATCTGGTTGCCGACAAGATCATCGAGGCGTGCAAGGCGACGGGCGCGGAAGCGGTGCATCCGGGCTACGGATTCCTTTCGGAGCGCGCCTCCTTTTGCGCCGAGCTTGAAAAGCAGGGCGTTGTGTTCATCGGCCCGAAGCCAAGGGCCATCGAGGCGATGGGCGACAAGATCGAGTCCAAGAAATTCGCGAACGCGGCGAAGGTCAACACTGTGCCGGGCTTCCTCGGCGTCATCGAGGATGCGGATCATGCCGAGCGCATCGCGGGCGAGATCGGCTATCCGGTGATGATCAAGGCGTCCGCCGGAGGCGGCGGCAAGGGCATGCGCATCGCATGGGATAAATCCGAGGTGCGTGACGGTTTCGACCGCGCCCGTTCGGAAGCGAAAAACTCCTTCGGCGACGACCGCGTCTTCATCGAGAAATTCGTGGTCGAGCCCCGTCACATCGAAATCCAGGTGCTGGCCGACGCGCATGGCAATGCCATCTATCTTGGCGAACGCGAATGCTCCATTCAGCGGCGCAACCAGAAAGTGGTCGAGGAAGCGCCGTCCCCTTTTCTGGACGAGGCGACGCGGCGCGCGATGGGCGAGCAGGCGGTGGCGCTTGCCAAGGCCGTGGACTACCAGAGCGCGGGCACGGTCGAGTTCATCGTAGACAAGAACAAGAACTTCTATTTCCTTGAAATGAATACACGTTTGCAGGTCGAGCATCCGGTCACGGAGTTGATTACCGGCATCGATCTCGTTGAGCAGATGATCCGCGTCGCGGCGGGCGAAAAACTCGCAATCGCACAGAAGGACGTGAAGCTGAACGGCTGGGCCGTGGAGAGCCGCCTCTACGCGGAAGATCCTTACCGTAATTTCCTGCCCTCGATTGGCCGCCTGACCCGCTACCGGCCGCCGGAGGAGGGGCCGTCCGGCGAGGCCATCATCCGCAATGACACGGGCGTGACGGAAGGGTCCGAGATTTCGATGTTCTACGACCCGATGGTCGCGAAGCTTTGCGCCTGGGCGCCCACGCGCATGCAGGCCATCGACGCCATGTCCGACGCGCTGGACAGCTTCGTTGTCGACGGCATCGAGCACAATATTCCGTTCCTCTCGGCGCTCATGCAGCATCCCCGCTGGCGCGAAGGCCGGCTTTCGACGGGCTTCATCGCGGAGGAATTTCCCGACGGCTTCGCACCGATCAAGCCTGACGCTGCGCAGAAGGCCGTGCTTGCAACGATTGCCACGGCGGTCGAACTCCTGCGGCGCGACCGTCTCGATCGTCTTGGCGGACGCCTTGCGCCGCATTCGGGCGTCATCAAGCCCGACTGGGTGGTCAAGATCGATGAGGATTACGTCTCCGTTTCGCTGCGCGACGGCATGATCTCGATTCCGTTCGAGGCGGACTTTTCTGTCGAGGGCGGCACGCCGGTCACCATTGCGTCCGACTGGCGGCCCGGCGAGCCGGTCTGGCACGGCACGGTCGCTGGCAAGACGGTCTCGGCGCAGCTTCGGCCCGGTCGCAAGGGCTTGCGCATCGACTGGAAAGGCATGTCGGTCACGACCCGCGCCATGCTGCCGCGCACAGCTGCGCTTGAAAAGCTGATGCCCGTCAAACTGCCGCCAGACACGTCGAAAATGCTCCTCTGCCCCATGCCGGGGCTGGTCGTCTCGATTTCCGTCAAGGAAGGGCAGGAGATCAAGGCGGGCGACACACTTGCGGTCGTCGAGGCCATGAAGATGGAAAACGTGTTGCGCGCCGAGCGCGACCTGACCGTCACCAAGATCAACTGCAAGCCCGGCGACAGCCTCGCCGTCGATGCGGTCATCATGGAATTCGCCTGAGGAAATTCGACAGGGACCGACTCCGCGGCGGCGAATCCTGCTAGGCTTTGGCAATGGCCAGCGACCGTCCCCCCCGTGACCCGATCTTGCGTGCAGCACTTCAAGGCGAGCCGCAGCCGCGCAGCGCTCCGCGCCCTTTCGTGCACCTGCGGGTTCATTCCGCCTATTCGCTGCTGGAAGGCGCGCTTCCGCACGGCAAGATCATCGGCCACGCCATCAAGGACCAGTCGCCTGCCATCGCGGTGACGGACACCAACAATCTTTTCGGTGCGCTGGAGTTCGCCCAGAAGGCGTCGAAGGACGGCGTGCAGCCGATCATCGGCATGCAGCTCGACCTCAGTTTCGAGGCAGCCGATCCCGATGCGTCGCGGTCGGGGCGGCGGCAGGGACCCGATCTCGCACCCATCGTGCTTCTGGTCGCCAGCGAGCAGGGCTATTCCAACCTGATGCGCATCGTCAGCGCGGCCTATCTCGACACGCCGTCCGGCGAGCCGGTGCACCGCAGCGCCACGCAGTTGCAGGGATTCACCGACGGGCTGATCTGCCTGACGGGCGGGCCGCGCGGGCCGGTCGGCGTCGCGTTCAAGGCCGGACATGCGGATGTCGCGGAGGCGCGGCTCGAGCAGTTGCAGACGCTGTTCGGCGACCGGCTCTATGTCGAGCTTGAACGGCTGGGTGGATATGATCGCGCGCTCGAAGCAGCCACCGTCGAGCTTGCCTATGCGATGCAGTTGCCGCTCGTCGCGACGAATGGGGCATTCTTCCAGAGCCGGGACGATTTCGAAGCGCATGACGCGCTGATCGCCATTGCCGAGGGTTCGGTGATCGCGTCTGACGACAGGCGGCGGCTATCGCCGGACAATCACCTCAAATCGTCCGCCGAAATGTCGGTCCTGTTCGCGGATCTGCCGGAAGCGGTCGAGAACACGTTGGAGATTGCGCGGCGCTGTTCCTACTATCCCAGGAACCGCGCGCCGATCCTGCCGCGCTTCACGGGCGGTAACGCGTCGAACGCTGACGATGTGGTGGCCGCCGAAGCTGCCGAGCTTGCGCGGCAGGCCCGCGAGGGGTTGACGGCGCGCCTTTCGGCGCACGGTCCTTATCAGGGCTACACCGAGGAGGACTATCGGACGCGGCTGGAATACGAGCTTTCGATCATCGAGCGGATGAAATATCCGGGCTACTTCCTGATCGTCGCCGACTTCATCAAATGGGCAAAGTCGCAAGGGATTCCGGTCGGGCCGGGACGCGGTTCCGGCGCCGGCTCGCTGGTTGCTTATGCAACCACCATCACGGACATCGATCCGCTGCGCTTCTCGCTGCTGTTCGAGCGCTTCCTTAACCCGGATCGCGTGTCGATGCCCGACTTCGACATCGACTTCTGCCAGGATCGCCGCGAAGAGGTGATCCGCTACGTCCAGCAGAAATACGGGCGCAACCAGGTCGGGCAGATCATCACGTTCGGAACCTTGCAGGCGCGCGCGGTGCTGCGCGATGTGGGCCGCGTGCTGCAAATGCCCTACGGACAGGTGGACCGACTGTGCAAGATGGTGCCGGCCAATCCCGCCAATCCGGTGACGCTGGCAAAGGCGATCGAAGGCGAGCCGCGTTTCGCCGAAGAGGCCGAGAAGGAACCGATTGTCGAGACCCTGCTCGCCATCGCGCAGAAGCTCGAGGGCCTTTACCGGCACGCATCCACCCATGCGGCGGGCATCGTCATCGGCGACCGTCCACTCTGGGAACTGGTGCCGCTCTATCGCGATCCGCGCTCGGACATGCCGGTCACGCAGTTCAACATGAAGAAGGTCGAGGATGCGGGGCTGGTGAAGTTCGACTTCCTCGGCCTCAAGACGCTGACGGTTCTGCAAACGGCGGTCGAACTCATCAAGCGCCGTGGAGTCCAGATCGACCTGTCGGCGCTGCCGCTGGACGACGCAAAGACCTATGAAATGCTGGCGCGCGGCGAAGTGGTCGGCGTGTTCCAGGTTGAAAGTGCGGGCATGCGCAAGGCACTGCTCGGCATGAAGCCCGACCGCATCGAGGACATCATCGCCCTTGTCGCGCTCTATCGTCCCGGTCCGATGGAGAACATCCCGACCTACAACAACCGCAAGAACGGACAGGAGGAGATCGCCTCCATCCATCCGAAGATCGATCATCTGGTGACGGAAACCCAAGGCGTAATCGTCTATCAGGAGCAGGTCATGCAGATCGCGCAGGAATTGTCGGGCTATTCGCTCGGCGAAGCCGACCTGCTGCGCCGCGCGATGGGCAAGAAGATCCGCGCGGAGATGGACCAGCAGCGCGAGCGCTTCGTCACCGGGGCGGTGGAGCGCGGTGTCACAAAGCAGCAGTCGGATTTCATCTTCGATCTGCTCGCGAAGTTCGCGGACTATGGTTTCAACAAGTCGCATGCGGCCGCCTATGCGGTCGTGTCCTACCAGACCGCCTATCTCAAAGCGCATTTTCCGGTGGAGTTCCTAGCGGCCTCCATGACGCTCGACATGTCGAACACCGACAAGCTGAACGATTTCCGGCAGGACGCCACACGGCTCGGCATCGAGGTCATACCGCCCTCGGTGATGACGTCATTCAGGAATTTCGAGGTCGGCGAGCAGCGAATCTACTACGCGCTTGCGGCCATCAAAGGCATCGGCGAGGCTGCGGTCGAACATATCGTGGAAAAGCGCAAGGAGCGCCAGTTCGACAGCCTTGAGGATTTCGTGCAGCGCGTCGATCCCAAGATCGTGGGCAAGCGCGTCTTTGAAAGCCTCATCATGGCGGGCGCACTGGATTGCTTTGGGCGCGACCGCGCCGCGATGATGGCCGGTGTCGAGCAAATGATGGCTGCCGCCGCCTTTGCGCAAAGCAGCGCCTCCAGCGACCAGATCGATATTTTCGGAGCGGGCAGCGCCGCCCGCAAACCGGAGCCGCTGAGGCTGCCGATCACCGAGCCGTGGCAGCCGGCGGAACGCCTGCACAAGGAATTTCAGGTCGTCGGCTTCTATCTGTCGGCGCATCCCCTCGACGAATACAAGGCGGCTTTGGCCAAGATGCGCGTGCAGAGCTGGGCGGATTTTTCCGCCGCCGTGAAGCTCGGCGCGACTGCGGGACGGCTGGCGGGTACGGTTGCCTCGCGTCAGGAGCGCAAGACACGCATGGGCAACAAGATGGGCGTCGTGGTGTTTTCCGACACCAGCGGGCAATATGAGGCGGTGCTGTTTGCCGAAACGCTGGCGCAATATCGCGACATGCTCGAACCAGGAAAATCATTGGTCATCACGGTCGCGGCTGAAGACCGCCCGGAAGGCGTGAACCTGCGGATCCAAAGCGTCAAGTCGCTTGAGGAAGAGGCGACACAGATACAGAAATCCATGCGTATCTATGTTCGCGACCGGATTCCCGTTCCAGCACTGGCATCTCAGCTTGCTGTCAGGGGTGACGGCCAGGTCAGCTTCATCGTCATCAAGGAAGAGGGCAAGGGCGAGGTCGAGATTGAACTGCCCGAGCGCTACAAGTTCGATGCGCGCGTCGCTTCCGCTATGCGCGCCATTCCCGGCGTGGTCGAGGTCGAACTGGTTTGATCTACCGGAGCCGCTTCGGCTTCGGCTCCGCAAGCTCCCCGGCGAGGCGGCGGTCCAGATAGTCCGCGCATTCCTCAATCAGTTGCTCGGCATGGCTTGCGAAAAAATGGTTCGCACCGGGCAGCGTTTTCTGGGTGATGGTGATGCCCTTTTGCGTGTGGAGCTTGTCCACCAGAACCTGAACATCCTTGGGCGGCGCAACCTTGTCCGCATCGCCGTGGATAATCAGGCCCGACGAAGGGCAGGGCGCGAGAAATGAGAAGTCATATGTGTTCGGCTGCGGCGCGACCGAAATGAAGCCTTCGATCTCCGGGCGGCGCATCAGGAGTTGCATCCCGATCCACGCGCCGAACGAATAGCCCGCGACCCAGCAGCTTTTCGAATCGGGATGCAGCGACTGCACCCAGTCGAGCGCGGCGGCTGCGTCGGAAAGCTCGCCGACTCCGTGGTCGAACGCGCCCTGACTGCGGCCAATGCCCCTGAAATTGAAGCGAAGCGTGGTGAAATTTCGCTTCTGGAACATATAGAAAAGATCGTAGACGATCTTGTTGTTCATCGTTCCGCCAAATTGCGGGTGCGGATGCAGCACAATGGCAATCGGTGCGTTCTTTTCCTTGGAAGGCTGGTAGCGGCCTTCGAGCCGTCCTTCGGGACCGTTGAAAATGACCTCTGGCATAAAATACTCCGAAAGACTCCACTTATTGTGCCGGGAGATTCGAAACCGGCCCGCTCAAGCCTTGACGCAGTGCGTTGGCCGTCCTAGAGCTAGTTTAGAATGGTTCAAAATTGGATGGTGACACGCCATCCCTGCAAGAGCGGCTAGATAGGACGGCTCGACTATCAATTTCAAGGAAATTGCGAGTCCAGCAGTTCGCGCCGGGTTTTGATCGCAAGAATATCGGATCGAAAGCGCATGAACGGGCGTCGCGCCTATCTCGACTACAACGCCAGTGCCCCGCTGCTCGACGCGGCGCGCTCTGCCGTGGTCGATGCGCTCGACGTGTTCGGCAATCCTTCCTCCGTTCACAGCGAAGGACGCAAGGCGCGGCAGTTGGTCGAGACCGCGCGCCGACAGGTGGCAGCGCTGGTCAACGGCAGGGCCGAGCATGTGACGTTCACCTCGGGCGCCACCGAGGCCGCCGCGACGCTGCTGACGCCCGACTGGCAGATGGGCCGCGCGCCGCTTCGTATGAGCAGGCTTTATGTGTGCGAGGCCGACCACCCCTGCCTGTTGAACGGCGGCCGGTTCGCCACGGGCGAGATTGCGCGCGTCGGCGTCGACCGCGACGGTATTGTCGACCTTCAGGCGTTGCGGGATGCGCTCGCCCTGCATCCGCGCGACAGCGGCCTGCCGCTGGTGGCAATCCATGCGGTCAACAACGAATCGGGCGTGGTGCAGCCGGTCTTGCAGATTGCGGCGCTGGTTCGTGATGCGGGCGGTGTACTGGTGCTGGATGCCGTTCAGGCAGCGGGACGCATCGCGCTCGACCAGGCGGCGGGAATTGCCGACTACATCATCCTGTCCTCGCATAAGATCGGCGGGCCGAAGGGCGCGGGGGCGATTGTCGCGACCTCCGACCTGATGATGCCGAAGCCGCTGATCGCTGGCGGCGGGCAGGAAAAAGGACATCGCGCGGGTACCGAAAACCTTGCCGCAATCGTTGGCTTCGGCGTGGCTTCCGAGCTTGCAGCCAACGCCCTGCCGCACACGGATCGCATTCGCGCACTGCGGGACCGGATGGAGGCGCGTGTCCTCGAAATCTGTCCCGATGCGATTGTGTATGGCGCAGCCGCGCAGCGTGTCGCGAATACCACATTCTTCTCGATCCCGGGAATGAAGGCGGAAACGGCGCAAATCGCGTTCGACCTCGCAGGTGTGGCGATTTCCGCCGGTTCGGCGTGCTCGTCGGGCAAGGTCGGCCCGAGCCATGTGCTCAAGGCCATGGGCTTTGGCGACGGCGCGGGCGGTTTGCGCGTTTCGATGGGGCATGGAACGACCGAAACGGACATCGAGGATTTCGAGCGTGCGCTTGGCGCGTTGATTTCGCGACGCGATTCAACCACACGGGCGGCTTGAAGAATGAAGCGGCTGAATTTATCAGCCGCAGACACTATATGAGGCGCAACACATAGCGCCGAGTTTGAAAACGGCCGGGTCTTGACCCCGGCATGGATGGAGAACGCAGATGCCTGCAGTGCAGGAGACGATAGATACTGTCCGCAAGATCGATGTGGACCAATACAAATACGGCTTCGAAACGGAAATCGAGACCGAGAAGGCTCCGAAGGGGCTGGATGAAGATATCATCCGCTACATTTCCGCGAAGAAGAACGAGCCCGAATGGATGCTGGAATGGCGTCTTGAGGCGTTCCGGCGCTGGCTGACGCTTGAGGAGCCCACATGGGCGCGCGTCGAATATCCGAAGATCGACTTTCAGGACATTTACTACTACGCCGCGCCGAAGAACCAGACGGGACCGCGTTCGCTCGACGAAGTCGATCCCGAACTGCTCAAGGTCTACGAAAAGCTGGGAATCCCGCTGCGCGAGCAGGAGATTCTAGCCGGAGTCCAGAAGCGGGACGGCGAGGCAGAGGAAAGCGACAATGTCTATGCGTCCGGTCGCGTTGCCGTGGACGCCGTGTTCGACTCCGTTTCCGTGGTCACGACCTTCAAGGAGGAGCTGGCCAAGGCGGGTGTTATCTTCTGTTCGATTTCGGAGGCGATCCGCGAGCATCCTGAGATCGTGAAGAAATATCTCGGCTCTGTGGTGCCGACGACCGATAATTACTATGCGACGCTCAACTCGGCGGTCTTCACGGACGGCTCTTTCGTGTTCGTGCCGAAGGGCGTGCGCTGCCCGATGGAGCTTTCGACCTATTTCCGCATCAACGAGCGCAACACCGGCCAGTTCGAGCGCACGCTGATCATCGCGGAGGAGGGCGCTTACGTCTCCTATCTCGAAGGCTGCACCGCGCCGCAGCGCGATGAAAACCAGCTTCATGCGGCCGTGGTCGAACTGATCGCGCTGGATGATGCCGAGATCAAATATTCGACCGTCCAGAACTGGTATCCCGGCGACGCACAGGGCAAGGGCGGGATCTACAATTTCGTCACCAAGCGCGGCGATTGCCGCGGGCATCGCTCCAAGATTTCATGGACGCAGGTCGAAACCGGCTCGGCGATCACCTGGAAATATCCGAGCTGCATCCTGCGCGGCGACGATTCGCGCGGCGAGTTCTATTCGATTGCGGTTTCCAACGGCTACCAGCAGATCGACAGCGGCACCAAGATGATCCATCTGGGCAAGAACACGTCGAGCCGCATCATCTCGAAGGGCATTGCCGCCGGTTTCTCGCAGAACACATATCGCGGGCAGGTTTCGGCGCACCGCAAGGCAACCAATGCGCGTAACTTCACCAATTGCGATTCCCTGCTGATCGGCGACCAGTGCGGCGCGCACACCGTGCCCTACATCGAGGCCAAAAACGCAACCGCGCAGTTCGAGCACGAAGCCACAACCTCGAAAATCTCCGAGGACCAGAAGTTCTACGTCATGCAGCGCGGCATCCCCGAGGAGGAAGCCATCGCGCTCATCGTCAACGGCTTCGTCAAGGAAGTGATTCAGGAACTGCCGATGGAATTCGCCGTCGAGGCGCAGAAGCTGATCGGGATTTCGCTCGAAGGCTCCGTTGGCTGACCGCAATAAATTTCAGGAAGAACAAGATGCTTGAGATCAAGAACCTGCACGCCAAGATCGCCGATACGGATACGGAAATCATCCGCGGCCTCAATCTCACCGTGAAAGCGGGTGAAGTGGCGGCGATCATGGGGCCGAACGGCTCCGGCAAGTCCACGCTGTCCTACATTCTCGCGGGACGCGACGACTATGAAGTCACTGAGGGCGATATTCTCTACAACGGCGAATCCATTCTTGAGATGGACCCCGCCGAACGCGCTGCCGCCGGAATTTTCCTGGCGTTCCAGTATCCGATGGAAATACCGGGCGTCGCCACTATGGAATTTCTAAAGGTGGCGATGAATGCCCAGCGCAAGGCGCGCGGCGAGGAGCCGCTGAAAGTGCCGGAATTTCTCAAGCGCGTGAAAGAGGCCGCCGCTTCTCTGTCGATGGACATGGACATGCTGAAGCGTCCGCTCAATGTCGGCTTTTCGGGTGGCGAGAAGAAGCGGGCCGAAATTCTCCAGATGAAGCTTCTCGAACCGAAGCTCTGCGTGCTGGACGAGACCGATTCCGGCCTCGATATCGATGCGCTCAAGATCGTCGCCGAAGGCGTGAACGCTTTGCGTTCGCCGGACCGCGCGGTCCTCGTCATCACCCATTATCAGCGGCTGCTCGATCATATCGTGCCAGACACGGTCCACGTGCTCTACAAGGGTCAGGTCATCAAGTCGGGCGACAAGGGGCTGGCGCACGAGCTTGAGGCAAACGGCTATGCCGGCGTGATCGGCGAGGCGGCTTGAGGATTGGCCATGAACATGCATGCTCAAATGCACACGACTGCGGAGAAGGCGATCCTCGACGCTTTCGACCGCCAGATGGCCGATCTGCCGGGTGACAGCGCAATTGCCGTCAAGCGCGACAATGCCGTCGAATTGCTGAAGTCGGGCCTGCCCACAAAGCGCGTGGAATCCTGGCACTACACGGACCTGCGCCGGCTCCTGACCTCCGTGCCGGACTTTGCCGCGGCGGGCGACGCCAAGGTGCTGGCACCCGTCATCGAAGGCTCCACCGTGCTTGCTTTGCTCAACGGAAAGGCAGTGGGGAACCTGAGCGGGATCGAAGGCGTCACCGTGCAGCGCGTTTCGGAAAAGCTTCAGGACGGCAGCCTCGCGGCGGCGCTAGACCTTGCGGGTGACGATGATGCTATCGGCGCGTTGAACACCGCGTTCGTGACCGATGGCTGGCATGTCCGCATCGCGGACGGTGCAGAACCCGACGCACCGCTCGAATTGCAGAACGTTCAGGGCGGCGGCCAGTCGCATGTGCGCCTGCCGGTGCGCGTCGGAAACGGCGCGAAGGCGACAATTGTCGAGCGCCATGCGGGTCGCGAGACGGGGCTGGTGAGTTCGGTGACCAACCTCCTTGTCGGCGATGACGCGGAGGTTCTGTGGCTGATCGTGCAGGAACAGCCCGAGGCTTCCACCCATCTGGCACAGTTCAATGCATGGATCGGCAAGAACTCGCGGCTGACGCTGTTCATCATGAATTCCGGCGGCAAGCTCGTCCGGCAGGAAATCCGAGTCGTCACCAAGGGCGAAGGGTCCGACTTCCAGCTTCGCGGCGTGAATCTGCTGGCCGGCGACACACACACTGACGTCACCATGGTGCTTGACCACGCAGTTCCGAACACGACTTCGCGCGAGCTTGTCCGCAATATCGTGACCGGCAAGGCGCGCGGTGTTTTTCAGGGACGCATCAATGTGCATCAGGTCGCGCAGAAGACCGATGCCAAGATGGCGTGCAACACGCTGCTTCTCTCCGATGACGGCGAGTTTTCGACAAAGCCGGAGCTGGAGATTTTCGCGGACGATGTTGCCTGCGGCCACGGCGCGACGGTCACCGAGATCGACAGGAACCATTTGTTCTATCTGATGGCGCGGGGCATCGACGAAAAGGACGCAAGGGGCCTCCTTGTGAAGGCATTCCTTGCCGAAGTGATCGAGGAACTGGAAGTCGAGCCGGTCGTTGAGGCGCTGGAAGCGCGGCTCGATGCGTGGTTTGCGGCGCACGGCTAGGACGATGGACCAGAAGGTCGAAACACCACCCTATGACGTCGAGGCCGTCCGCCGCGACTTCCCGATCCTGTCGCGCGAAGTCTATGGCAAGCCACTGGTCTACCTAGACAATGGCGCTTCGGCACAGAAGCCGCAGATCGTGCTCGACACCATCCAGCGCGCCTATTCGCAGGAATATGCCAACGTCCATCGTGGCCTGCATTTCCTCTCCAACACCGCCACGGACGCCTATGAAAAGGCGCGCGAGATCGTGCGGCGCTTCCTGAATGCGCCGTCGGTGGACAACATCGTTTTCACCTCGAACACGACATCCGCCATCAACACTGTCGCCTATGGATTCGGCATGCCGAACATCGGCGAAGGCGACGAAATCGTGCTCTCCATCATGGAGCATCACTCGAACATCGTTCCCTGGCACTTCATCCGGGAGCGACAGGGCGCTAAGCTGGTCTGGGTGCCGGTCGATGATCTGGGCGCATTTCGCATCGAGGAATTCGAGCGCTCGCTGACGCCACGAACGAAGCTCGTCGCCATCACCCATATGTCGAATGCGCTCGGCACGATCACCCCGATCAAGGAAATCTGCCGCATCGCGCATGAGCGCGGAATCCCCGTTCTGGTCGATGGCAGTCAGGCGGCGGTGCACCTGCCGGTGGATGTACAGTACCTCGATTGCGACTTCTATGTCTTCACTGGTCACAAGGTCTACGGCCCGTCGGGCATCGGCGCGCTGTACGGCAAGGCGGAATATCTGGAGCGCATGCGCCCTTTCATGGGTGGTGGCGAGATGATCGAGCAGGTGACGACCGAAACCGTCACCTACAACGCCCCGCCGCACCGCTTCGAAGCAGGCACGCCGCCCATCGTGCAGGCAATCGGGCTTGGCGCGGCGCTGGAATATATGGACTCGGTCGGGCGCGAGCGCATCGCGGCGCATGAGGCGAGGCTGACGGAGTATGCACATGAGCGCCTGCGGGCGATCAATTCCCTGCGCATATTCGGTGAGGCGCCGGGCAAGGGAGCGATCGTTTCGTTCGAGCTTCAGGGCATCCATGCCCATGACGTGTCCATGGTCATCGACCGGCAGGGCGTTGCGGTGCGCGCGGGCACACATTGTGCGCAACCCCTGTTGCAACGTTTCGGCGTGACCTCTACATGCAGGGCGAGCTTCGGCATGTACAATACGCTTGCCGAGGTTGACGCTTTGGCGGACGCGCTGGAAAAGGCGCGCAAATTTTTCGGATGAGTCTCGTGGAACGATCCGACAGCACCGACAAGGAAACGAGCGAGCAGCATGAAAATGCTGGCGGCACGTTTTCGGCTTCAGCTATCCCTGAACAGGAACTGGCGCGCCTGACGGACGACATCGTCTCGGCGCTGAAAACCGTCTACGACCCTGAAATCCCGGCTGACATTTATGAACTCGGCCTGATTTACAAGATCGATATCGAGGACGACCGTTCGGTTAAGATCGACATGACGCTGACTGCGCCCGGATGTCCCGTGGCTGGCGAGATGCCCGGCTGGGTGGAAAACGCTGTTGGTGCCGTCGAGGGCGTTTCGGGGGTCGACGTGAAGATGGTGTTCGATCCGCCCTGGACGCCGGATCGCATGTCCGAAGAAGCACAGGTCGCCGTGGGCTGGTATTGAGGCCCGGCTTGCATCAGATGGGAATCTTTCCCATCTTGAGGTAGAAGAGTGCATTCCGCAGGCTTTTGAACCTGCCGTGAGTGGAGACTGCAATGGGACGTTTCAGCGTCATCAGCATGACCGACAGGGCCGCCGACCGCGTCCGCGAAATCGTCGCGACACGTGAAGGCGCAAAGGGCATTCGCCTCGGCGTCAAGAAGGGTGGTTGTGCGGGCATGGAATACACGGTCGACCTCGTGACCGATGCCAGGCCGGGCGACGATCATGTGGAGCATCAGGGCGCCAATGTTTGGGTCGCGCCGGAGGCCGCCTTGTTCCTGCTGGGTACGCAGATGGATTTCGAGGTGACGACCTTGCGCACCGGCTTCACCTTCAACAATCCCAACCAGAGTTCGGCATGCGGGTGCGGTGAATCCGTCGAATTGAAGCCTGCCGACCTCAAGGCGCTGGCCGAGGCGCGCGCCGGCGCGGCTTGACCGCATGGACGATGACGACCTTCGCGACATGTTTGCCGGGCTGGGTCCGATCCAGATCAGGCGTATGTTCGGCGGCAAGGGGATCTATCACAACGGGCTCATAACGGCGCTCGTCGTGCAGGGCGAAGTGTTGTTGAAGGCCGATGAAATCAGCGCGCCGGAATTCGCGGCTGCCGGTGCGCGTCAATGGACCTATCAAAGCCGAAAGGGCAAGGCTGCCGCCATGCCCTACTGGTCGATTCCCGACAGCGCTATCGATGATCCGGAAGAAATGACCATTTGGGCGCGCAAGGCGTTCGAAGCCTCACTGCGCGCCGCGAAATAGCGATTTATTTCTTCGCCCTGCGGCGGAAAAAGACATATCCGCCGGCAACTGCGAGTGCAGGCAGGCCAAGGCCGAGAACCGGACCGGGCGCGGAGTGCGAAATCTGCTCGCCGCCGCCATTGCCACCACCGCCACCGTAGCCACCGCCGCCGCTGTAACCGCCGCCGCCATATCCACCACCGTTGCCGCCATAGCCGCCGCCATTGCCACTGTAGCCGCCACCACCATAGCCACCGCCGTTGCCGCCACCGTAACCGCCACCGTAACCGCCGTTGCCGCCATGCCAGCCGCTATTGCCGTCCACGACGCTGCCGTTCGGATTGGAAAGATGCTTGCGATTTGTACTTCCCGTCTCGGCCACAGCAATTGTGGGCACAACAAGGGACAAGCCGAGTATCGCTGCGGAAGCGAAAGAGACGAGATACTTCATTTCGTGTCCATCCTTAACAATGCATTATAAGATTATATCCATTTCGCGAACGCCCGACCCATCCCAAAAAAAGACTTAGCCCACTATGCATAGGGTGAAGTTGGGTTAATCCTGTGCCGTCCTCTCGTTTTGTTGATTGTCGCTTGTGGCCGGACCAGTTGCGACAATTGGCATAGAAGAATATGACACTGCCACGGATGGCGAGCGGGGCCGCAGGGCATCCGTGTGAAGCTCGTTTGCCATCTGGCGGACGAGCTTTTCCTTGTTTGATGCATCATTGCAGTCCATCGGGCGGTGCCGATGGACCAAAGCTCCATTTTCTTCTAGGAGACTTTTGACGGACCATGCGTTCGCGTCGCAAACGATCCGATGAATGGACGTAACGATTTGAATTTCTACGAAGGATCGCTGAAATCCGGAAAGCCCGTCCTGGCCGTAGCGCCGATGATGGACTGGACGGACCGGCATTGCCGCTGGTTTCACCGGCAGCTCACGAACAGCGCCTTGCTCTATACGGAGATGGTCGTGGCGGATGCCGTGATTCACGGCGACCGTGAACGGTTGCTGGGCTTCGATGCTTTGGAGCATCCCGTCGCGTTGCAACTGGGCGGGTCCGAACCCGTAAAGCTCGCCGAAGCCGCACGCATCGGTGCCGGTTTCGGCTATGACGAAATCAATCTCAACGTCGGCTGTCCTTCAGACCGGGTCCAGTCGGGCACGTTTGGGGCCTGCCTGATGCGTACGCCAAAACTCGTCGCGCAATGCGTCGAGGCGATGAAGAATGCCATCGACGTACCGGTCACGGTGAAATGCCGTATCGGCGTCGATGACCAGGATGTGGAGCAGGCGCTCGACGAGCTTGCGGATGGTGTATTCGAGGCGGGTGCGGATGCTCTGTGGGTGCACGCGCGAAAAGCGTGGCTGGAGGGTCTGAGCCCGAAGGAGAATCGCGACATTCCCCCTTTGGACTATGAGCGCGTCTACAGGCTCAAAGCGCGTTACGCGCACAGATTTGTCGGCATCAATGGCGGCATCCAGTCGGTGGCCGAGGCGCAGCAGCATCTGAAGCATGTCGATGGCGCAATGCTTGGCCGCGCCGCATATCATATGCCCCGAATCCTCACCGAAGTGGATCGGCTTGTCTACGGCGTGGAGGAACCGCCGACGGATATGGCGCGGCTTTGCGAGACGATGGCCGCCTATGCAGATCGTCATATCACGCGTGGCGGCAAGCTCGGACATGTGACGCGCCACATGGTGGGGCTTTTTCACGGCATGCCGGGCGCGCGTCGTTTCCGGCAGATCCTCTCGACCGACGCGAACCGCCCCGGCGCATCGTCGGAGGTCATTCGCGCTGCCTTCGCAGCCGTATCGGACCTTTCAGAGCAGGCCGCCGCCTAAACCCCGAAGACACGCTTGAAGATCGTGTCGACATGCTTGGTGTGATAGCCGAGATCGAACTTCTCGCGGATTTCCTCTTCCGAGAGAGCTGCGCGCACATCCTTGTCGGCCAGAAGCTCCTCAAGGAAATCTGCCCCGTGTTCCCACACCTTCATCGCGTTTCGTTGCACGAGCCGATAGGCGTCCTCGCGCGATACGCCGGCCTGCGTCAATGCCAGCAGCACACGCTGCGAATGCACGAGACCGCGAAACTTGTTGAGGTTCTTTTCCATGTTCTGCGGATAGACCACGAGCCTGTCGATGACATTTGTCAGCCGCGCGAGCGCGAAATCAAGCGTGACCGTCGCATCCGGTCCGATCATCCGCTCGACGGAGGAGTGCGAAATGTCCCGTTCGTGCCACAGCGCCACATTCTCCATTGCAGGCAGCGCATAGGAACGCACCATGCGGGCAAGGCCGGTCAGGTTTTCGGTCAGAACCGGATTGCGCTTGTGCGGCATTGCCGACGAACCCTTTTGGCCGGGAGAGAAATACTCTTCCGCTTCAAGCACTTCCGTCCGTTGCAGGTGGCGAATTTCGACCGACAGCCGCTCGATGGAGGAGGCGATGACACCAAGCGTCGCAAAGAACATCGCATGACGGTCGCGGGGAATGACCTGCGTCGAGACCGGCTCCGGCTTGAGACCGAGCTTTTTCGCGACATGTTCCTCTACATAAGGATCGATGTTGGCGAAGGTGCCTATCGCCCCGGAAATAGCGCAGGTCGCAACCTCCTTGCGCGCGCGCCCCAGCCGCTGGCGGCAGCGCTCGAACTCTGCATAGGCATAGGCGAGCTTGACGCCGAACGTGGTCGGCTCGGCATGGATTCCGTGGCTGCGCCCGATTGTGACCGTGTCCTTGTGTTCCAGCGCACGCTTCTTCAGCGCAGCGAGCAGGCCGTCAATGTCCGCCAGCAGAATGTCGGCAGCGCGCGTCAGTTGAACGTTCAGGCAGGTGTCCAGCACGTCCGACGAAGTCATTCCCTGATGAATGAATCGGGAGTCCGGTCCGACGAATTCAGCCAGATGGGTCAGGAACGCGATGACGTCGTGCTTCGTTTCGCGCTCGATTTCGTCGATCCGCGCCACGTCGAACGTGGCGGCGCCGCCCTTTTCCCAGATCGTCCGCGCGGCTTCCTTCGGGATGACGCCCAGTTCGGCAAGCGCGTCGCAGGCATATGCCTCGATCTCGAACCAGATGCGAAAGCGCGTTTCGGGTGACCAGATGGCGACCATCTCCGGGCGGGAATAGCGGGGGATCATGCGTGCCTCACTTCTGCGTTCGCGGGCGTCCTAACAGAGCAGGCGGCAACGCTCAATGCGGCAGGCGCGAGAACCACGCGGCAGCGGCGAACAATGCACAGAAGCCGAGCGGAAAATAGAGCCTCATGCCAAGCGCCGAGAACTGATAGACGGCTGCCGCTGCGGTGAACACCACTTCCTTGAACCAGATTCTGGTGAAAGCCTCCTCGTGCCACTCGGAATAATATTCCCGATAGTCCAGCGCGTAGAGCAGTGCGGTAATGATTGCCGTGCCCGCGCCGAACCCCACCAGCGCGGCGGCAATCCGTACCTCGGTGCCTTTGCCGCCCGAAAGCCATCTGGCAACGAACAGCCCGATGGGAAATGCGAGCAGGCCGCCGAATGCGAACAGCAACACGACGCGCCAGAGTATCTGCTCCGTTTCCCAGCCGCGCAACAGCGGGGCGGAATAGGCGCTGACCCCCATGAGCAGCGCCCACAGCGGCGCGCCGACCAGCACGGTCCGCCAATCGGGCAGCGCATCGCGCATTGCGTGTGTGCCGACCCTCATGCGGTCAGAGTTTTCCGGTAATTGCAATCCACCGATGGTCAGGACCTTCGAAGCCTTGACGTTCGACCGCAATGAGGACCGCAAGGACCCCATCGCCACCGGTTGGATAGAATGTCTGCACCGCGCCCAGCATGTAACCTGTCGGACAACCCCTGCTTTCCGGCACCTCTTTGTCGTCGTTGAGCGTGGTCGACACGCCAGGTTGATCGGGTGCTAGCTTCAGAAGGCGAAATCCCTCCATGCGCTCGGCGTCGAAACAGTTCTTTGCAGGTGGGAAATCGATCTCCTCAAGCTTCAGCGCGATCTGTTCGTCAATAGGTGGGAAGACCGGTCGCGGCAGGAACACAAACTGATGCGGATCGGCGGAAAGTTCGGTGATTGAGTTGGAAGCTGCCGTGTAGCCTCTGTTTTCATTCAGTTCTTCATCGTCGATGATTTTGGCTCCGCGTTCGGCAGCTTGTGCCCGAGCAGTTGCGACGCTCGTGTTTTCATCGTCAATGCGCACGCGCACCGGCGTATCGGGCAGGTAGGTATCGGTGGCGGTGTCGATGTAGAAACGGTTTGCGTAGGGAAAGCCGGACCCGTCCTGCACGCCATATTCTTCGAAGGCAAAAATCTTTCCGTCCTTGCTGAAGCCCAGGATTTCAAGACTGGCTGCATCGCCTGCGACAGCCGAATTTGACAAGGCGGTCAATGCGAACATCAGGGTGCAAAGCAGGGCATGCTTCATTTCAGATCGCTCCAGCAGGGAAACAGGTCGCCCGGCGCTGCGGTAGCCGAATATACACCACGGGCGATTGCCCGCGACATCACCGCAGCCGCCGCTGCGTAAAACTCCATCGCAGCTTCGCCCGAAAGCTCCTTGCCGGAGGCGCCCGTCGAAAGCGCGAACACCAGATCGCCGTCATAGGGCGTGTGGCTCGGCCAGATGGCGCGCGCGAACCCGTCATGGGCGGAGATCGCCAGCCGCTTGGCGCTCGCCTTGGTCAGCACGGCATCAGTCGCGACAACCGCGATGGTGGTGTTGCGAAGCGGTCTGTCGTCCCGGAATTTCAGCCGGACGCGCGTGGCATCCGCAGGCATGGGGTCAGGCATTCCGAGGCCGCCGAATTCATCGCCGATCTCGAACATCGACGCCCAGAAATGGCGCGTTGCTCCGATATTCGCCGAACCGACCGCGTTGACGGCGGCAAGCGCACCGACCGTCACGCCGCTGTCCAGTACGCAGGAAGCAGATCCCAGCCCACCCTTCAGCCCGACGGTCGTCGCGCCTGTTCCCGCGCCAACGGTGCCCAGCGAAAACGCGCGGGAAGCGTGCTTCACGGCGTCGAAGCCAAGCTCGCGATAGGGCGCGAAGCGTCCCCAGTCCTTGTTGCCGCCGTTCAGCAGGTCGAACAATATCGCAGTCGGCACGATGGGAATGCGCATGCCGCCCACATCGAAGCCGACACCTGCCTCGCGCAGCGCCGTCTGGGCACCGCTCGCGGCGTCGAGCCCGAAGGCCGAGCCTCCCGATAGGACGACCGCATCGACGGTCTCGACGGTGTTGTGCGGTTCCAGCAGGTCGGTCTCGCGCGTTCCGGGCGCACCGCCCAGCACCTGCACTGCGGCCACCGTGGGCCGGTCGCACACGACGACGGTGACGCCGGATTTCAAACCGGCGTCCTGTGCATTGCCGACCCGCAATCCTTCCACATCGGTGATGAGGTTGAGCTTTCCCGCCTTCACTGGCTTGCCTCCACGGGGACGAAATGCGTCCCGTCGAAACGATAGAGACGATAGAGCGGACGCGTCAGGTCGCCGCGCGCGTCAAAGGCGATGTCGCCCAGTATGGTGGCAAAATGCTTCCGCGAAAGCACCGAAGCTGGGTCTTTCGGGGCTTCCTTCACGGCAGCGGCAGCAATCTGCATGGCGGCATAGGAAGGCAGGACATAGCCTTCCGGCACGATCTGGCGCGCGTTGAAGCCTGCGACGACGGAGGGCGCTGCGATCTCCGTCCAGTCGGGAAGGCCGATCATCAGCGTGCCGGCGGCAAGCGGTACGTCCGACTTGTCGCTGCGCAGCACTTCGCCGCCAGCAAACGTCATTTCATTGCCCATCGCCTTGGCGTCCCGCGCCATGATCGCGACATCGCGCAAATTGCCGCCGACGAAAATGCGCTCCGCTCCGGCCCTGCGCAGGCGTCCGACCAGCGCGACCTGATTGTCGAGGTCCGGGCGATAGGTGTCGGTGAACACCGGCTTCAATCCTGCCGCCTGTGCCGCTGCCCTGAATGCCTCGGCCAGTTCCCGGCCATAGATCGTGCCGTCATCGACAATCGCAAATGGTGCCTCGCGCCACAGTTTCGGCAGGAGCCGGGCGACCGCGTCTGCCTCGGCATCGGCGCGGGGAGCAAGGCGAAACACCATCCATCCGGTTTTTTCGCGCGTGTCCGTCAGGCTGTTGAGGCGAACGCCCGTCGTGACCACCGGAATGCGCGCATCCTTGAGCAGGGGCAGGGCGGCTTCCAGCGCCTCGGCGCACAAAAAGCCGACAATGACGCTCGCGCCTCGCGAAATCGCTTCATGGGCCGCAGCCGCTCCACCCTCCGCGCTACACTTGTCGTCCAGCACGAAACCGCCGATCCCGGTCTCGTTCGCGGCCTGCAAAGCGCCGGCCTGGACCTGCGCCCCCAGAATGGCGGTCGGACCCGACAGCGGAGCTATGACGGCTATGGACGGCTGTTGGGCAACGACCGGCGAGACAACACCGAGCAATATGGCAACCAGGGCGATGCATCTGCGCACGATTTTGAGATCCGGGATCATTTGCCGCCACTGGTATCTTCGGTCGCGAAGCACTGCAACAAGGTCGGCGCAAATTTGCCGTTCATGGTTTGCTTGCTGCGCTGCGTATGCGGCCATATATAACGTTCGGATATCGAACCGAATTGCGGCATGGATAAAGCGGTTGCTCAAGAGGTATGAAATCGGCCCTCAGGCCTACCGGGATGCGATGTCGCGTTTTGCGGGCGCGGTCCATGTCATAACCACCGACGGCAAGGCGGGGCGTCGTGGCACGACCGTCATCGCAACATGTTCGGTTTCCGATTCTCCGCCCACAGTTCTCGCCTGCCTGAATCGCGAAAATGCCAGCAACGATCTGTTTGTGAAAAACGGGAACTTTGCGCTGAATACGCTGGCGGCAAGGCACGAGCCGATGGCGGTGGCGTTTTCGGGCGTCACAGGATTGCCTCAGGCCGAACGCTTCGCGCTTGGCGAATGGGACACCATCGAGACCGGCGCGCCGACGCTCAGGGATGCCGTTGCGGTGTTCGATTGCGAGTTGATCGACACCAAGGACGTAGCCACCCATCGTGTGCTTTTTGGCAAGGTGACAGGTCTGCGCATCGGGGATAGCGTTCGTCCGCTCGTCTATCACGAGCGCGGCTATCACGTGCTCTGAATGCCCGACGGCGACAGCCAAGGAACCAGCATGACGCTCACCCCGAAACCCGCGCCCGCCAGCATCGATGAAACACTCGAAATGTTGGCGCGGTCGGATTACGTCGCGGATCGCTCGCTGGCGACGGTGCTCTATCTTTCGCTGAAAATGAAGCGCCCGCTGTTCCTTGAAGGCGAGGCAGGTGTCGGCAAGACTGAGATTGCCAAGGTTCTCGCTTCGGCGCTTGGCCGCAGGCTCATCCGCCTTCAATGCTATGATGGGTTGGACGTCTCCTCTGCCGTCTATGAGTGGAACTATGCCGCGCAGATGATCGAAATCCGCATGGAGGAGGCATCGGGCGCAGTTGATCGCAAGGACATGGAAAAGAACGTCTTTTCCGAAAAGTACCTCATTCGCAGGCCGGTTCTCGACGCCCTGACCGGCAAGACCGGGGCCGCCCCCGTGTTCCTGATTGACGAGCTTGACCGCACCGATGAAGCATTCGAGGCGTTTCTGCTCGAAATCCTGTCTGACTTCCAGGTCACGGTGCCGGAACTCGGCACCATCAGGGCGGAAGAGCCGCCGATCGTCATCATCACGACCAACCGCACGCGCGAGATTCACGATGCGCTGAAGCGTCGCTGCCTCTATCATTGGGTCGACTATCCAGACGCCGGTCGCGAGCTTGAGATCGTGCGGCGCAAGGTGCCCGACGCCAATCGGAGGCTTTCCGAAGAGGTGGTGGCATTCATCCAGAAGCTTCGGCAACTCGAATTGTTCAAGGTGCCGGGCGTGGCCGAGACCATTGACTGGGCGGGCGCCCTGACCGAGTTGGACAAGGTTGCGCTCGATCCCGAAACCGTTTCCGACACCATCGGTGTGCTGCTGAAATATCAGGACGATATTGCGCGCATCGAGCAGGGCGAAGGCCGCCGCATCCTCAAGGAAGTCAAGGCGGAGCTTTCGACGGCGGCGGAGTAGGCGAGATGGCGTCTGCATTTGAAAGCGCGAGGCCCGACGGTCGGCTGGCTGACAACATCGTCTATTTCGCGCGCACGCTGCGCAAGGCCGGAATGCGCGTCGGACCGGCCTCGGTCAAGGATGCAATCGAGGCGGTGCTGACGGCGGGCATAGGCAGCCGCGACGATTTCTATTGGGTGCTGCATTCCGTGCTGGTGACGCGCCACGAGGACCACGCGGTCTTTGACGAAGCCTTCCGGCTCTATTGGCGGTCGCGGGAACTGATCGAAAAGCTGCTGGCGATGTTTTCGCCGGTCGCGCCAGACATGCGCGAAAGGGAAAAGCCGCGCGCGGCCGAAAATCGCGTCAGCGAGGCTATGTTCGAGGGCCATTCCCGGCGACAGCCGCCGAAGGAGGTTCCTGAAATAGAGATCGACGCCCGCTTCACCACATCGGGCAGCGAAGTGCTGCGCGCGAAGGATTTCGCCCAGATGACGGCGAAAGAAATCGCTGACGCAAAGATCGCGATTTCGTCCCTGCAACTGCCCTTCGACACGGTGCGAACGCGGCGCTTTCGTCCAGATTCCTCGGGGCGCTCGATTGATCCGCGCGCCATGATGCGGGCCGCCGCGCGAACCGGCGGGGTGCTGGTGCTGCCAAAATTCCGGTCGCACCGCGAGGTGCATCCGCCACTGGTCGTGCTGGCCGACATTTCCGGCTCGATGAGCCAGTACACGCGGATTTTCCTGCACTTCATCCACGCGCTCACGGAAAAGCGGCGGCGCGTGCACACATTCGTGTTCGGAACCCGGCTGACCAATCTCACGCGGCAGATGCGCCATCGTGACCCCGATGCCGCGCTTGCCGATTGCGCGCAGGCCGTGCGCGACTGGTCCGGCGGCACGCGCATTGGCGACACTTTGCACGAATTCAACCGGCTCTGGTCTCGCCGGGTGCTGGGGCAGGGGGCTATCGTGTTGCTCATCACCGATGGGCTGGAGCGCGACGATGTCGGCAGGCTGGCCGAGGAAACGGAACGGCTGCACAAATCCTGCCGCCGCCTGATTTGGCTCAACCCATTGCTGCGGTTTGAAGGTTTCGAGGCGCGCGCCCGGGGCGTGCGCGCCATACTTCCCCATGTGGACGAGTTCCGCGCCGTCCACAACCTTTCGGCACTCTCGGACCTCGTGGCGTCGCTGGACAAGAGCGCGAGCCGTGAGGCCGACCCGCGCCGATGGCTTGGCAACCGGCACGCGGCATGACCATATTCAGCGCGAAGGAGCAGACAGCCATGCAAAATGCCATCTATCTCGATGCCGAACGCGACCCGTTGCTCATCGCGGAAAGCTGGATGAAGGAAGGGCGACCCTGCGCCGTCGCGACGGTCGTCGAAACCTGGGGTTCGGCGCCGCGACCTGTCGGTAGTCATCTGGTCATCGACGCGGAGGGCAATTTTCAGGGTTCGGTGTCGGGCGGTTGCGTCGAGGGCGCGGTGGTTTCTGAGGCAGTCGACGTTATCTCAGACGGCAATCCGAGAATGCTGGAGTTCGGCGTTGCTGATGAGACGGCGTGGCAAGTCGGCCTGTCCTGCGGCGGACGTATCCGCGTCTATGTCGAGCGGTTGGGCTGAGCGATGGACCCCTATGTCCTCAAGACCCTGAATGCGGAGCGGCTTGCGCGCCGCGCCGCAGCCGTCATCACCGATCTGGATGATGGGCGCGACCGCATCGTGCGCGAAGGCGACAAGGTCGTGGGCGACCTCGGTGAAGCGCTTGCGCGCGCGTTCCGCACCGGCCAGTCGGCGACGGTGCAGGCCGAGGGCCGCCACTTTTTCGTAAATGTTCATCTGCCCAGCCCCCGGCTCGTGGTGATCGGAGCGGTCCATATCAGTCAGGCGCTGGCGCCCATGGCGCGGATTGCCGGCTTCCCCGTTGAAATCATCGATCCACGCACGGCATTTGCCACGCCGGAGCGTTTCCCTGAGGTGGCGCTTGCGGCGGAATGGCCTGAGGACGTGCTGAAAACCAATCCGCTCGACAGCTACACGGCGCTTGCGGCCCTGACGCACGATCCCAAGATCGACGACTTCCCGCTCAAGGCTGCCCTTGAAGCAAATTGCTTCTATGTGGGAGCGCTCGGCAGCCGCAAGACCCATGCAAAGCGCGTCGAGCGTCTCGCGGCTTTGGGACTTGCTCCCTCGCAGATCGAGCGCATCCACGCGCCCATCGGGCTTGACATCGGAGCATCCAGTCCCGCCGAAATCGCGGTCGCGGTGCTGGCTCAGGTGGTCCATGCGTTCCGCTCGCGCGGCCTTGCCGTGCAGGCTGGAGTTGCAGCTTGAAATTCGGACCGGTCCCGCTCGAAGAAGCGGAAGGGGCCATCCTTGCGCATTCCGTTTCCGCCGGCGGGCGGGCTCTGCGCAAAGCGCGCCGTCTCTCGGCCGAGGACATCGTCGATCTCGGGCAGGCAGGTGTTGAGACCGTCATTGTTGCTCGCATGGAGCCGGGCGACATTGATGAAGACAAAGCTGCTCAGGCGCTGGTCGAGGCGATGCGCTTCTCGGGCATCGAGGCCAAACCACCCGCCACGGGCCGGGTCAATCTCCACGCCCGTCATGCAGGCGTTTTCGTGGTCGATGAGGCCGCAATAGACGCGTTCAACGCGGTCGATCCGGCGATAACGATTGCGACGCTTGCACAATACGCTCCCGTCGAGCCCGGGCGTATGGTGGCGACGGTCAAAATCATTCCCTATGCCGTCACTGAAAGCGCCGTTGAACGTGCGGCGCAAACCTTGCGGGACCGGTCGGTCTTTGCCGTCCATCCCTATCGCAGCCTGTCTGTTCGCCTGATCCAGACGACGCTGCCGAGCGTCAAGTCGAGCGTGCTGGACAAGACGGCGCGCGTCACCGAAACCCGCCTCGCGCGGTCGCAAAGCCGTCTGGCGGGCGAAACCCGCGTCCCGCATGAGAGCGGCGCGGTGGCGGAGGCTCTCGCGAGCGCCGGGGAGAACGGCGACATGGTGCTGATCTTCGGCGCATCGGCGGTGAGCGATTTCGAGGATGTGGTACCCGCTGCGATCCGTGCAGCGGGCGGCGAGGTTATCCGTACCGGCATGCCCGTCGATCCCGGAAACCTGCTGGTGCTCGGTCGATTGAATGGCAAGCCGGTTATCGGTGCACCGGGATGCGCGCGCAGCCCCAAGGAAAACGGATTTGACTGGGTGCTCGACCGGACATTGGCCGGCCTGGAAATTACCGATGCCGACATCGCGGGCATGGGGGTGGGCGGATTGCTTATGGAAATCGCCAGCCGCCCGCAGCCGCGCGAGACCGTCAAGGCGGCAGCGGCGGTTCCCGCGATCCTGCTCGCGGCGGGACGCTCGAGCCGCATGGGCGGTCCCAACAAGCTGCTGGCGGAATTTGGCGGCAAGCCGCTGGTGCGCGTCATGGCGGAGCGCGCGCTCGCTTCGCGCGCTGGCGATGTCGTCGTCGTCACGGGCCATGACGACCGCCGCGTGGCGGCAGCGGTTCATGGCTTGAATGTTCGCCTGCGACACAATCCGGCCTATATGGACGGACTGTCCTCCTCCCTCAAGGCGGGCGTCGCCGCGCTGCCTGCGGACGTGGCCGGGGCGCTGGTCGTCCTTGCCGACATGCCCGGTATCGCGTCGGCCGACCTTGACCGGATGATCGCGGCGTTTCGAAACGAGGGTGGGCGATCGATCGTCCGCGCCACGCACAATGGCAAACGCGGCAATCCCGTCATCCTCCCGCGCAGCCTGTTTGCTTCAGTCGCCCTGCTGGAAGGAGACACCGGCGCGCGCCATCTGATCGAAGCGGGAGACGCACCCGTCATCGACATCGAGCTGGGCGAGGGCGCCTCCCTCGATGTGGACACGCGCGATGCCCTTGAGGCGGCGGGCGGCGTGCTACGCGGCTGAGGTTGACACGCTGCCGCCAGACAGGCACGCATCGCCCATGATCCGACGCATCGCATGTTTCATTGCTCTGCTGGCGCTGTTGACTACCGCGACCGCCGCACAGACGCTTGCGCCCTTCAAGGACGATCTGTTCGCCTATCCGGCCACGCTCTCAGAAGCCGATGGCGGCGCCTATCGCGTCGTGGACTATCGCGAGCAGCGTGACGTGAACGGGCGCGACGAAGTGCCGGAGCGGCGCGTGCGCAAGGAATATGTTTCGCTTGGCGTGCGCAGCCAGCAGAAGGAGATGAAGCTGGAGTCTCCTGTCGGTCCTTTGCGTTTCGTTGCGGTCGGAAAGCAGGAAAACGCGTCCATGATTGTGCTCTATCTGCACGGACAGGGCGGCAGCCGCGTGCAGGGTGTCAACGATTTCACCTTTGGCGGCAACTTCAATCGGGTGAAAAACCTCGTCGCCAAGGCAGGCGGCCTCTACCTTTCTCCCGATTTCAAGGATTTCGGCGACGGCGGCGCAAGCCAGGTCCGCGAGATCATCCTGCATTTTTCGCAATTGTCGCCCAAAGCGCCGGTCATCGTCGCGTGCGGGTCAATGGGTGGAATGCTGTGCTGGAAGCTTGCCTCTGACCCAGAGGTCGCTTCGCGGCTGGGCGGGCTTTTGCTGCTCGGTTCGCTGTGGGATGACAGCTTTTTCAATAGTCCCGCATATAAGCGCAAGGTGCCGGTGTTTTTCGGCCACGGCAGCCGCGACACTGTGTTCGCCGTCGAGAAACAGGAAGCATTCTATCGCAAATTGCGTGGAAAATCCGGTGCTTATCCAACACGGTTCGTCCGCTTTGAGAGCGGCACGCACGGAACGCCGATTCGCATGAGCGATTGGCGGGGCGTGCTTGACTGGATGATCAACAACTAAGGCGCGCTGTCGTAGTCGATAACCGTCACCGGGTTTATCTCGCCGTCATAGCTCGCATCTACGTCATATTTGACCAGCACGAAGCGGCCATTCTTCAAGGCCCAGATGCCGCTCGATGATGCGTCGCCGATGCCGCGCCATTTGTTCATGGCGGTCAGCCTTCCCGTTGCCGCATCGAACTCGGCGTTGACGAGTTGGTCAGCAACCTCGAAGCCGCTGACCGTGATGGAATCGACCGCACTTTCCGTGTTGCCTTCTTCCGCATAGCGAATGTCCATCGTGGGTGTTGCAAAGCCGAGCTGCCGCATCCCGGCAAGCTCATCCCATTGGTAGTAGATTGTGGACAGGTTGTAGGCGCCCATCAGGCACGGAAAGGAGATCAGCCGCGCAATGCGCTCCGGATCGCTGTCCGCATCGGATTCCTCCCTGAAACGTATCGTGTAGTCCTGCACCCCATCCTCGGGCAGTCCGGTTTCCCGGTTGATCCGGTCGCAGGCCGGCGCGTTGGTGGCGATGAAATCAGCCTTTGCCTCCGCGAGAATTGAGTCGTCGCCTGTCGACTGCGCTCCTCCGCAACTGGCGGGAAGCGCTTCGGCCAATGGTTTGTCCGAAGGCTTGAGTTCGCCCTTCTCGATATGCAGCGGTGTGAAATTGACATCCTGCACCTGCGGATTTGCAAGGCGGGCGGTGTAGCAACCCGCAAAGACCATCGTCGATCCATCCGCCGAAGTCGCCTCGATCGCTACCGGCAGGGTGTAGAAAACGCTACCGGCAGCGCCCTCGTTTTCGGTCGCGCCGAATGCGAGCTGTATGCTCTCGGTGCTGCTGTAACCCTTGGCATAGGCGTCGAGGTCGGGGGCTGGTTTCTGCTCGCCATAGTAGGACCAGGCCCGCGCATATTCCTTGCGGTTCACCGCATTGTAAAGCGAACGCACAATGGCAGAGACGCTTGATCGGTCGTCCACATAGGACTGCTCCTGAGCAAAGACCCGCGCGGGAAGCGCTGCGAGCGCCATGCCTGTAAACAAGACCGTTTTCAACACCATGGCTTTCTCCGCTTGAGATCGACGAAGAGAGGTGACGAATGTGGCGACGCAGTGGCGCTTGCACCTCGTGCGATCACGACATACTGAAAGGACATTCAGCGCGGGGATTCTCATATGAAAATGCGCCGTCTCGGACGCACGGACCTTATTGTGTCGCACACCTGCCTCGGCACCATGACATGGGGCCAGCAAAACACTGAGGTCGAAGGTCACGCCCAGCTTGATCTCGCGTTCGGAAGAGGCGTCAACTTCCTCGACACCGCGGAGATGTACCCGATCCCTCCCAAGGCAGAAACGCAGGGGCGCACCGAGACCTATATCGGCAACTGGTTGAAGGCGCGCGGGAATCGCGACCGGGTCATCGTCGCGTCCAAAGTCATCGGCAGGACCGCCAATGAATGGCTTCGCGGCGACCGTCCCTCGCGGCTGGTTCGCGCCGACATCATGGATGCGGCGGAAAAATCGCTGCGCAGGCTCCAGACCGACTATATTGACCTTTACCAGATCCATTTCCCGGAACGGCGCGTGCCATGGGGCGCAAATCCCACCCGCACGGGCGAATGGCCGGCGCCCCGCGACGCGGACGAGACGCCCATTCCCGAGACGCTTTCGGTCATGGATGAGTTGGTGAAATCGGGAAAGATCAGAAATTTTGGACTGTCGAATGAAAGTTCGTGGGGAGTGATGCGATTCATCGCGGAAAGCGACAAGGGCGTCGGGCCGCGTGTCGCGACCCTTCAAAACGCGTACAATCTGGTGAACCGCACATTCGAAGTGAACCTGGCCGAGGTGAGCGACCGCGAGAATGTGAGCCTGCTCGCCTATTCGCCGGTCGCGCAGGGCTACCTCACCGGCAAGTACGACCACGGCGCACGTCCGCAAGGTTCACGCACCCAACTCTTCAACCGCGGCCAGCGCTACCAGACCCCCAACGCGGCGGAGACGTTGCTCGCCTATAATGAGCTTGCCCGCGAGTTTGGCATGGAGCCGGCACTGTTCGCGAATGCGTTCGTGCACAGCAGGCCGTTCGTGGCGTCCAACATCATTGGAGCCACCACCATCGGCCAACTCGAAATGGCGCTCGACTCAGCCGAAGTGGAGTGGACGTCCGAAATGCAGGCTGCTGTGGATGCCATCCACCAGCGATGCGGAAATCCCTGCCCCTGAGGCCGGTGGAAGCGGTCGGTCAGCCGGGAACAACGGCTCCCCCGTATAGAGCTTGTAGCCGACCACCAGCCCGATCACGATTGCCAGCCAGAGCGCAACCTGCACCAGCATGTTGCCGCCCGGCCTCGCGCGCGAGACGACGGCCATCCCCACGACGAGGGCAATCGCCCCCAGATAGATCAATTGCGCGAAATCATTATTGTCCAGCCCAAACGTGCGGCCAGCCCGGTCATTGAGCATGAGCAAGATGGCGCCGCCACCGAGCACAGCGAGAATGATCGCAAGAACCCGGTCGGAGCGCATCGATCAATCCTGACTTGCCGCGCCGCGCTCACGCGCCATGCGCGCCCGGCGCGTTTCGCGCCTCGGCTTGCGTTCGACGGTCGCGAGTCGCGCCGGAAGTTCACTCATGATGGCGCGGCGGCGTTCGCTTGCCATGTCGATCCAGCCGGCTATCTCGTCGCGCGTGCGCCCGCACCCGAAGCAGTATCCGGTGCGTTCGTCAATCGAACAGACAAGAATGCAAGGCGATTCCATGGCGACGACGCTTTTCCTTCTGCACATCAAATGGGCCAGCTTGCGGTCCGATGCAAGCCGATTGGCTATTGTGCAGGGCAGGGCGGGCGGGTAATCGAACCCAGCCCCGCCCGGAGAACCAATGCACAACACCTTTCCTTTCGACGATTTTCGTCGCCTGCTTTCCCAGATGCCACAGCCGGACGATTCCGCCGCTCAGGCAGCGCGAATGAAGCTGGCGGCGCGCGGAGAAGATATCGCCGCCAGCCGCTTTGGCGATCTGGCGGCATGGTTCGCGGCGACCGCAGGTGCATCGAGGCCGGTGCTGCGCCCGCAGGTCGCAATCTTTGCGGGGACCCATGGGGTGCTGCGCCACGGGATTTCGCGTCGCTCGCTGTCCTCGACATTGCAGGTGGTGGAAAATTGCGGAAATGGAAGCGCCGCCATCTGTCGCCTTTGTCAGGCAAACGAGTTTGGTCTCAAGGTATTCGACCTTGCGCTGGACCTTCCGACCGCCGACATCACGCGGGCGTCAGCCCTCGATGAGCGCTCATGTGCGGCCACCATGGCATTCGGCATGGAAGCGCTGATGGACAAGCCGGACATTCTTTGCCTCGCCAGCTTCGGGGCAGGCGGCTCGACGGTTGCCGTCGCCTTGCTCGCCGCCCTGCACGGCGAACCTTCCGAGGCGTGGCTTTCAGGTGGCGACCCCGAACTGTTCGATGTGCGCAAGTCAGTCGTGGACGAAGTGCTGGCGCGTCACGAGGCGCACTGCCGCGATCCGCTGGAAGCGCTCTGTCGCATTGGAGGCCGCGAATTCGCGGCTATTGCCGGAGCGATTCTCGCGGCCCGCATGGAGCGGGTGCCGGTGGTGCTTCATGGCCACGCGGCATTTGCCGCCGCCGCCGTTCTGGCGAAAGAGACGCCGGACGCGCTTTTGCACTGCGTTCTGGCCGACATCCCGGTCAATCCCCGCGCGCGGCAGCTTGCCGATTCACTCGGCCTGCTTTCCGTTTTCGATGCCGGCTTTGGCCCGCATGACGAGCAGCCCCTGTCGGGAGCCTTGGCGCTCAGCGTGGTCAAGAGCGCCGTCGCCACCGCTCTTTGACGGGAACGGGGATCCTAGAAGCGTTGCTGCTTGCCCTCACGGGTGGGCAGTGCGGGCAGGGCGTCCATGACCCTCGAAGCCGGGAAGATGGCAACTGCCTCCGTGCCTTCACGCAGCTTCGAATGAAGCTGGAACTCGCCGCCATGCACCTTCAGCAGCCCCTGCACAATCGGAAGCCCGAGCCCGGTGCCTTGCTCGGCGTTCTTGATCGCGATGGTCCCCTGGCCGAATGCTGAAAGCACGATTGGGATTTCATCCGGCGGAATGCCCGGGCCGCTGTCTTTCACCGATATGTACTGGCCGCCGCCCGCCGTCCATCCGACCCTGACGCGCACTTCGCTGCCCGCTGGCGCGAATTTGAGCGCATTCGACATGAGATTGAGCGTGATCTGGCGAATGGCGCGCTCGTCTCCCAGCAGGCGGGGAAGGTTAGGCTCCAGTTGCCGCGTGATCCTGATGTCCTTCTTGCGCGCCCGAAGCTCCATCATATGGCAGCATTCCTCGACCACGAAATGCAGGTTCAGCGGCTCCTCGTTCAACTGGTAGCGCCCGGCCTCGATGCGGGAGAGGTCAAGGATCTCGTTGATGAGATCGAGCAGGTGGCGGCCAGATTCGTGGATGTCGCGCGCATAGTCGAGATAGGAGGGATTGTTCATCGGCCCCAGCACCTCATTCGACATCACCTCGGAAAATCCAAGGATCGCGTTGAGGGGCGTGCGCAGTTCGTGGCTCATGGAGGCGAGGAAGCGCGACTTTGCCATATTGGCTTCCTCGGCCCGGTATCGCGCTTCGTCCGACATGGCCTTGGCCGTTTCGAGTTCGGCGATCAATTCATCCTTTTCCGAGCGAAACGCCAGCATTTGCAGCGCGGATTTGTGCATGGTCGAGGCGATATAGGTGAAGAAGACCAGCGCGCAGGCGAGCAGTGAGAAGAGGATGAAAACCAGCGGCTCGGTCGAAGTGGAATAGGTCGCGCCATAGGCGAGCACCGGCATCGTGAAGGTTGCAAGCACCGCGCCGCGCATTGCCGAGGCGACAATCGCGGTTGCGGCGATTACCACGAGCAGCACGGCCGCCTTGAGAAGCGCCAGCGAATCCGCGCCGCAGGTGGCGCAACCCATCATCGCGAAATAGACCCAGCTCAGGCCGCTGACGAAATGGGCGAGATGGAAATCGTGATGGCTGACCGAAACCGAGATATCGCTGGTCTCGGTGCGACTGTACCGTCGAGCAATCACCGCCAGCGGAAGAGAACAGATCGCAGTCAGCAGCGGCCATATGAAGACGCGGGGTTCCGCGCCGTTCACCACGGCAGCCACCGTCAGCACAATGCTGAGAAACGGCACGACCGGGAAATAATTGACCATCGCGCTTGCATGCAGCTTGACCAGCTCGCGATCGAATGCGGGATTGTCTGACGCTTGCGACAGTCGCTCGCGGGTCCTCCTGACCGCATGCGCAACGTCCTTGTTGCGGCGCGTCTTGCGACGGTCCACAACAAATTTGTCGGCGATTTCCGGACTTTCCAGAGTCATTCGGGATTGCGATGCATCGATGAAAACAGGCCCGCTCAGACGCTAGTCCGCAATGCTTAAGAGACTGTTTGCCATATGAGCAAAAATCGCTTCATGCGCCCAAAACAGTGGCGGCGCGGCAGCTTCGCGAGGCCGCTTTGGCGAAAAGCGCTGGATTGGCTCGTCGCGGTCTGCCTGCTGCTGGCGCTGATTCTGCTGGTGGCGCGGCTGGATGAATTTCGCAGCGTCACACGCAGCGGAGCGCCAACCGTCAATGACGGCGATTCGCTTACATTTGCGGGAGAAAGGGTCAGGTTGTGGGGCATCGATGCGCCCGAGCTGAATCAATCCTGCACGATTGACGCAAAGCCATATGCCTGCGGGAAGCGGGCGCGCGCGGCGCTCCAGGCAATGGTCAATGCCGGAAAGGTTGATTGCCGTGGCAGCGAACATGACAAATATGGCCGCCTGCTTGCCATCTGCCGTGTGGGAACAATCGAGATCAACCGCGCAATGGTCGAATCGGGATGGGCGGTCGCCTATGGCGGCTACGAGACAGCGCAGTCATCGGCGCGGCTCGCCGGGAAAGGGCTCTGGGCAGGCGAATTTGAACGACCGCGCGACTGGCGCGATCAGGGCGGGCATTCGCCCATTCTGAAACCGGACCTTATCGCCGGCGTTGGGGATTGGCTCCGCTCGTTGTTTTCAAAGCTGTTTCAAGGTGGTTAGATTGCATTTTCGGGAGGTCGCGCATGAAACTCTATGATGGCGGCAAAGCGCCAAATCCGCGCCGGGTGCGCATTTTTCTCGCGGAAAAGGGCATCGAAGTGCCGCTTGTCCCGGTGGACATGGGCGCTATGGAACATCGCGGCGCCGATGTTTCCCGGCGCAATCCGCTCCAGCGGCTGCCGGTTCTAGAACTCGACGACGGCACGATCCTGACCGAAAGCATCGCCATTTGCCGCTATTTCGAGGAGTTGCATCCCGAACCGGCGCTGTTTGGCAAGGGAGCGCTCGGCAAGGCGCTGGTCGAAATGTGGCAAAGGCGCGTGGAACTCAACCTTTTTCTGCCGGTCGGGCAGGCATTCCGGCATATTCACCCCGCGATGAAAGACTGGGAGGTGCCGCAAGTGCCGGAATGGGGCGAAGCAAACAAGCCGAAGGTATTGAACTTCCTTTCATTTCTTGATTCCGAACTTGCCGGGCGGCCGTTCGCGGCGGGCGATGAATTCTCTGTTGCCGACATTACCGGAATGATCGCAATCGACTTCATGAAGCCGGCTCGCATCACACTGCCGGATGAACTCCAGCATGTGCAGCGCTGGTATGAGGCATTGAAGGCACGACCCAGCGCGGCGGCATAATCTGCCGCTCGTTAGAAAATTGTTCTTGAAATCGCCTAATATTCTGCGTCATAAGCGAATCCATTCTAATGGAGAGTGGAAATGGACCGCCTCGACCGCAAGATTCTGAGAATTCTCCAGGAGGACGCGACCCTGGCGGTTGCGGACATCGCCAAGAAAGTCGGCCTTTCGACCACACCGTGCTGGCGGCGGATTCAGAAGCTGGAGGAAGAGGGCGTCATCAAGCGCAGGGTCGCGGTGCTCGATCCCGAGAAGATCAACGTCCGGGTGACGGTTTTCGTAGCGATCCGCACAAATTCGCACAGCCACGAATGGCTCCGACGCTTTTCCGAAGTCATTCAGGAATTCCCGGAAGTCGTTGAATTCTATCGCATGTCCGGTGAGGTGGACTATCTGTTGCGGGTCGTCGTTCCCGACATTGCCGCCTATGATGCGTTTTACAAGCGGATGATCGCGAAGATCGAAATCCGCGACGTGTCGTCATCCTTCGCCATGGAGCAGATCAAATACACGACGCAGCTTCCGCTGGACTACATGCTGCTAGAAAAGGAAAGCGCATCCACCGCAGCCTAGGCGCATGGGCGCGCTTTTGCGCGCAAAAATGCCAAAATGGCGAAAAACGCGGCCGCATAAATCGCGTTATGCGGAAAAACCTGTGACCTATGCTTCCAGACGGGCGAGCAGCGAGGACGTATCCCAGCGATTGCCGCCCATCGCCTGCACATCCTTGTAGAACTGGTCGATGAGGGCGGTGACCGGCAGCTTCGCCCCGTTGGCGTCTGCCTCGGCGAGGCAGATTCCGAGGTCCTTGCGCATCCAGTCTACCGCGAAGCCGAAATCGTATTTTCCGGCGTTCATGGTCTTGTGCCGGTTTTCCATCTGCCACGAACCGGCGGCGCCTTTCGAAATAACATCGATGACCTTCTCGATGTCGAGCCCGGCCTTCTTGCCGAAGTGAATGCCTTCCGCGAGGCCCTGCACGAGACCTGCAATGCAGATCTGGTTGATCATCTTGGTCAACTGGCCGGCTCCCGCCGGACCCATCAGGCCGACCATGCGAGCGAAAGCGGAAATCACGGGTTTGGCGCGCTCGAAATCCTGTTCGCCGCCACCCACCATCACGGTCAGCACCCCGTTTTCGGCTCCGGCCTGGCCGCCCGAGACGGGCGCGTCCAGAAAGCCGAACCCGGCATCCGAGGCGGCGGCAAAAAGCTCGCGTGCAACGATTGCCGAGGCCGTGGTGTTGTCGATGAAGATCGACCCCTTCGCCATGGTGGAGAACGCGCCGTTCTTTCCCGTGGTCACGGACCGCAAATCGTCGTCATTGCCGACGCAGGAAAAAACGAAATCCTTGCCCTCGGCAGCTTCGGCGGGCGTGGCGGCAAATGCGCCGCCATGTTCGGCGACCCATTTTTCGGCTTTGGCGGCGGTGCGGTTGTAGACGGTAACATCGTGGCCGCCCTTGTTCTTGAGGTGGGCCGCCATCGGATAGCCCATTACGCCCAATCCAAGGAAAGCTACTTTTGCCATTTTCGAACCTGCTCGCTGCCGTTTGAGTCGTCAAGCATCTACACCTGGCAACGCACGAGGTGCCAGAGCCAAGACGCAAGAAAAGGAAACTGCCCACCCCGGCAGGGTCAGCATTCCCTGAAATTCAAAGTCGTTTGCCGGTGAGCTGGTGGTAACCCCAGATGACGATCATCGCGCCGATGACCGCGACGACAAGGCTCCAGAGGTTGAACCCAGTGACGCCGACCCCGAGCACCGCGCTAAAGATCAGGCCGCCGACGATGGCTCCGACAATCCCCAGGACGATGTCCATGATGAGGCCCTGACCTCCCGTGCCCATCAGCCTGCTGCCGATGAAGCCTGCAATCAGGCCGAGCAAAACCCAGGCGATAACTCCCATAGTCCGCACCCTTCATATTTCAGACATATCCAAGGATTTTGATGGTTCCACAACGGTTCCCCGAACGCAACCGATGATAGAATCGTTGCCGAAGGTGTTTCGCAATCGCCGCCCGCGACCGCGACGCGGCACATTTCAGGGAGAACGGAAATGGGACTGTTTGACGATGCGGTGCCGGGCGGCAACATCACCAAGCCGCTGCTGATTGCATTGGGCGCATTGCTTGCGGGCAGAATGCTTTCGGGCGGCGGCAAGGAGGAAGAACCGGAGGCGGAGAAGAAGTCGCTCCCGCCGCAGGCCGAGGTGCCGCAGCCGGATCAGACCGCACAGCAGGGCGCACCCGGACAGGGTGGGCTGTTGGAAGGTGGTCTTGGCGGACTACTGGAAAAGCTTGCCAATAACGGCCACGGCGAAGTTGCCGACAGTTGGGTCAAGACAGACCAGCCCAATGCACCCATCCAGCCGCAGGATCTCGGCAAGGCGATCGGTGACCGGATGCTGACCGAACTTTCCCGCCGCACCGGAATTCCGCAGGACCAATTGCTCGACCAGCTTTCCAAGGCGCTGCCGGGCGTCGTGGACAAGCTCACGCCGGAGGGACGTGTTCCCAACAACGACCAGGTGGCGGGGCAGTTTCGAACAAGTCCCTGGTGACGAGACCGCATTTCGAGTGAGCGGTTGAACGCGGCGCAGCCTCGTATAGAAGCTGCGCTATCGCTTTTTCTGGCCAGTCGGATCGATGAGTCCCCAAACCAAGCCGCTCGATCATCTTGTCCTCCCAGTCTCCGGTCTCGACGAGGCGCAGACGCGCTACCGGGCGCTGGGATTCACGGTCGCGCCCGTGGGGGTGCATCCGTTCGGAACAGCCAATTGCTGTATCTATCTGGAGGATGGAACGTTCCTTGAGCCGCTGGCGGTGGCGGATGCGGAACTGGCCGAGCGCGCAGTCGCGGAAGGAAACGCCTTCGTGGCCGGCGACCGCAGCTATCGCGAACGGGTGGGACAGGACGGGTTTGCCGCCATCGTGCTCGGGACCAATGATGCCAATGCGGATGCGGCCCGCTTCGAAGCGGCGGCAATGCAGGGCGGCGATGTCCTCGATTTTTCCCGCGAGGTCGTGGACAAGACCGGCAAATCCGGCACCGCGTCCTTTCGGCTGGCCTTTGCACGCGACCTGCAATCGCCCGCGCCGTTCTTCTTCACCTGCGAGCGGGTCAAGACCCCCAAGGTTGACCGGTCGGCGCTCCAGCACCATCGCAATCGCGTCACGAGGCTCAGCGCGGTGGTGCTGACGGCTCCCGAACCGCGCCTTCATGCCGGCTTCCTGGAGACGTTCTTCGACTGCACCGCCAATGCGGAGGAGGGGAGCGGTTCGCTCACCTTTTCGCTGCCGAACACGGAAGTGCGCGTCGAAACACCGGACGTGTTTTCGGAAAAATATGGCGTAGAGATCGGCCAGCATGACACCGCCGAGGGGCTTCGACCAATGGCTGTCGTGTTCGAGGTTCCGGAAATCGATGCGACGGCCAGTCTTTTCAAGGCGGACGGGATCGCCTATCTCGCGCGGAACAACACTTTGATCGTGCCGCCCGCCACAGGGCAGGGTGCGTATTTCATATTCGAGGCCCGCGCATGACACAGCCCAACCACAGCGTCACGGTCGGCAACGTGACCTTCGCCAATGATGCGCCGCTGGCGCTCATCGCTGGGCCCTGCCAGCTTGAATCGCGGCAGCATGCGTTCGACATGGCCGGCGCGCTGAAGGAAATGACCGAAAAGCTCGGCATCGGACTCGTCTACAAATCGAGCTTCGACAAGGCGAACCGGACCTCGCTCGGCGCGACGCGGGGCGCGGGGCTGGAGGCGTCGCTGCCGGTGTTTGCGGATCTGCGCAAGGCGTTCGGGCTGCCGATCATCACCGATGTGCATACCGAGGAGCAATGCGCGCTGGTGGCCGATGTGGTCGACGTGCTGCAGGTTCCGGCGTTCCTCTCGCGCCAGACCGACATGCTTGTGGCGGCGGCCAAGACCGGCAAGGTCGTGAACGTGAAAAAGGGCCAGTTCCTTGCGCCCTGGGACATGAAGAATGTCGTGGCCAAGATCACCGGCTCGGGCAACCCCAATGTGCTGGTCACCGAGCGCGGCGCTTCTTTCGGCTACAACACGCTGGTGTCCGACATGCGCGCGTTGCCCATCATGGCGGAGATCGGCGCGCCGGTGATTTTTGACGCGACGCATTCGGTTCAGCAACCCGGCGGGCAGGGCGGTTCTTCCGGCGGCGAGCGCCGTTTCGTCAAGACGCTCGCCTCGGCTGCTGTGGCGGCGGGCGTTGCCGGCGTGTTCATCGAAACGCATGACGATCCCGACCATTCCGCCTCCTCTGACGGGCCGAACATGGTGCCGCTCAAGGACATGCCCGAACTGCTCGAAAAACTCATGGCTTTCGACCGGATCGCAAAGGGATAGTCGGCCCCGCCCATTGCTCCCACTTTGTGGGAGAGAGGTGGTTTGCGCAGCAATCCGCATAGAACACATCGCGACCACGCAGGAGCGGAACATGCAGCACGATCCACGTCATCGCGAGCAGGGAGAATGGCGGTACTGCAATCCACAGTGCCTTAATGAAGTCCGACGACGCGCGGAACGTCTGAAAGAAATCCTGCCAGAAATGATAGCTGTCCATTGCTGCTCCCCGTGCGACACAATTTGGTCACCGAGGGGCCCCCAATAGCCCCATGCGCCCCTCTGGTGACCGGGGAGTTCAAAAACCGCGCAAAGACGGCCGCCACGGCTTTTAAGCCGAAGCTCTGGACATTTGTCGTGGCCTCCCCGGCCCTGAGGCGCGTGGATGTGCCGTTGACGGTCGGCGCCGACCGCTTTGCGAGGGGTTTTGACGCCCCAAGGACCAGCCGGATGACCGATCCCGGCGCGACCATATTCCATCATATGCTAAAATAGAAGCGGGATTTTTGGGTTGGAGGTTCGCGCTGCCCCTCACCCTCCCCCCGTCGGCAAGGTCGCGACTACCCCTCATCCGGCTGCCGCCACCTTCTCCCCTTGTGGGAGAAGGTGGCGGCAGCCGGATGAGGGGTGCAAGCACGACCCGGCATGACCGTTGCCTTTTTGCGTGCTTGCGCTAAGAGAGGCGCGAATTCAGCCAAGATTTGCAGGAGCCCCCAATGACCGCAATCGTCGATATTGTCGGCCGCGAAATTCTGGACAGCCGTGGCAACCCGACCGTCGAAGTCGATGTCGTGCTGGAAGACGGCTCGATGGGCCGCGCCGCAGTGCCCTCAGGCGCGTCGACCGGCGCGCATGAGGCGGTCGAACTGCGGGACGGCGGCAAGCGCTATCTTGGCAAGGGCGTCGAAAAGGCAGTGGAAGCCGTGAACGGCGAGCTGTTCGAGGCGATTGGCGGCATGGAGGCCGAAAACCAGATTCACATCGACCAGACGATGATCGAGCTGGACGGTACGCCGAACAAGAGTCGCCTTGGCGCAAACGCAATCCTCGGCGTGTCGCTGGCCGTGGCGAAGGCCGCCGCCGAAGCATCCGGCCTGCCGCTCTATCGCTATGTCGGCGGCCCGAATGCGCATGTGCTGCCGGTGCCGATGATGAACATCATCAATGGCGGGGTCCATGCCGACAACCCGATCGATTTCCAGGAATTCATGGTGATGCCGGTTGGCGCGCCGAGCCTGCGCGAAGCGGTGCGCTGGGGATCGGAAATCTTCCACACGCTCAAGAAGGGCTTGAAAGACGCGGGGCACAACACCAATGTCGGCGACGAGGGCGGCTTCGCCCCGAACCTGAAGAGTGCACAGGCTGCGCTGGAATTCATCATGACGTCCATCGAGAAGGCGGGCTACAAGCCGGGCGAGGACGTGGCAATTGCGCTCGACTGCGCCGCGACGGAGTTCTTCAAGGACGGCGCCTATGTCTATGAGGGCGAGAAAAAGACCCGCGACCCGAAGACACAGGCCAAATATCTGGCGAAACTGGCTGCGGATTTCCCGATCATTTCCATCGAGGACGGAATGGCCGAGGACGACTGGGAAGGATGGAAAATCCTGACGGACATGATCGGCGACCGCGTGCAGCTCGTCGGCGACGACCTGTTTGTCACCAATTCGGCCCGCCTGCGGGACGGCATCAAGATGGGCGTCGCCAATTCGATTCTCGTCAAGGTGAACCAGATCGGTTCGCTGTCCGAAACGCTGGATGCAGTCGAGACCGCGCACAAGGCGCGCTATACGGCGGTGATGTCCCATCGTTCCGGCGAAACGGAAGATTCGACCATCGCCGACCTCGCGGTCGCAACCAATTGCGGGCAGATCAAGACCGGCTCGCTGGCGCGTTCGGACCGGCTGGCGAAATACAACCAGCTTATCCGCATCGAGGAAGAACTGGGCACGGCGGCTTCATTCGCGGGCCGCTCGATCCTGAAGGGCTAGAAGCCGCGCCTCGTCAGCTTGCAGGCCAGCTTGCGTGGCTGACCGAGGCAAGGCGATACCCGCCATTGCGGCAGATCTGGTCGTATGCCCGGAAGCGCGCAAGCGGCAGGCAAACGAACCGCCGCCGGGCGGGCGAGGCATCCGACCTGTAGGCCACGACGGCATGTTCGTTGTGGCCGATGGACTGCACGGACAGCCCGGCATCGGCATAGCGGTCCACCATCGCCGCAATCGACGGCGCAATTCCAACGTTCAGGCCGCCCGGAGCCTCGATAAGCTGCTCACCTTCGCCCGGTTCCCACACGGCGGCGTAGTGCGCGCCTGACGGGCCGTAGCGATCAATGGAGGCGATGCGCAATCCGCGCTCGCGCTGACGCTTGTCGAGCGTCACGAGTTCGGCCCACCCCATGTTCCAGGCGACGGGTTGCGGATGGGGAGTCGAAACCGGCTCCCAGACCGCGTTGAAATTGCGATGGCGCCTGTTGAACGACGCAAGACGATATCCCTGACGGAGCATGTCCTCGTGGCGGCGCTTGAAGGCGCTGGCGTCCGCCGTGACCTGCCAGACATTCCCCGGAGCCTCGTCCTTCACGAAGGCGACGGACCATGGTTCGAAGAACCGGCCCGACCCGAATATATCCGAAGGACGAAAACCGTCCTGCGCATATCGCGCTATGATATCCTGCAATTGCTCGAAGGTGCGGACGTCCGTCTCGAACCGGCCTTCCCGCGCATCCTCGATCCATGTGCCGAGCAAGGCCCCACCGGGTTCGGAGTTTCGATCCCGTCCGGCGGGCACATCATCCGACCATGCCGAATCATTGTCGTGCGCATAGCCCGAACCGGCGCCTTTGACACCCGTCTCGCCACGCTGCAAAGCGATGTGCAGACCGTTCTTTATAGCCAAATTTCCTATGAAGCCCGGACTCTTCTGGTCCATGACAGCCCCGCCCACTCAAACCGCACCCAAGACAGAGTTTGCCCCAAAATCATGGTTAATGAAAGGTGTCGCGGGCCGGTCTTGCACATATTTTTTGCGGCGCAACAGAAATCGGCAGGAGGCGGCGCCGTAACCCTCCATTAAGCATGCATGAGGCACAAAAGGGGCATGGAGAGCCCGTTCATGTGGACAAAACAGCACAAGCAGAGAAATACCGGGCGCCTGATCGTTCCGGCAATCGCAACGGTCTTTCTCTCCTATTTCGGGTTCCATGCCTACCATGGCGAATATGGTATCTACTCGAAATACCGGCTGGAAAAGCGTATCGTTGAACTGGGCCATGTGCTCGATGATACCGTTGCCGAACGCGGGGCGCTGGAACGCAAGGTCCAGATGTTGCGCGACGGCACGATAGAAAAAGATATGCTGGACGAATTTGCACGGCGGGAACTGGATTTCAGCCGTCCCAACGAACTCACCGTCAACCTGCAATGAAGTGAATTAACTGAATTCACGTTAATCGCTTAGTTCCGCAGTGAAAATAACGGTTTAGCTGCAAGGCAGCCATGCATTTTTCCGCATGGACGGACGTGCTTTTTCCATATAGCGTGGTGGCAAGAGGGAAGGAAGCCAGCCTTCCCGGGTCCGCCAGAGACGAATCAGGGAGAGACGTATGGCAACAGCCGCCAAGCGCGCGCCGGCCCGCAAAGCCGACGCAAAGCCAGGAACAAATCCCGCCACGCCCAAGCCGGTCGAGTTCGACAAGCAGCAGGAACTGGACGCCTATCGCGCGATGCTCCTGATCCGCCGGTTCGAGGAGAAGGCGGGCCAGCTCTACGGCATGGGTTTCATCGGCGGTTTCTGCCACCTCTATATCGGCCAGGAAGCGGTGGTGACCGGCCTGAAAATGTCGCTCATCGAGGGTGACCAGATGATCACCGGATATCGTGACCATGGCCACATGCTGGCCATGGAGATGTCGCCGCGCGGCGTCATGGCCGAGTTGACCGGGCGCAAGGGCGGCCTGTCGAAGGGCAAGGGCGGCTCCATGCATATGTTCTCCAAGGAGAAGAACTTTTATGGCGGCCACGGCATCGTCGGGGCGCAAGTGTCGCTTGGCACCGGCCTCGGCTTCGCCAACAGATACCGCAAGAACAAGAACGTCGCGCTGGCCTTTTTCGGAGATGGCGCGGCCAATCAGGGCCAGGTCTACGAGAGCTTCAACATGGCGGCGCTGTGGAAGCTGCCGGTCATCTATGTGATCGAAAACAACCGCTACGCCATGGGCACCGCCGTGTCGCGGTCTTCTGCGGAGACGGATTTTTCGCACCGCGGCATTTCCTTCCGGATTCCCGGCATACAGGTGGACGGCATGGATGTGCGCGCCGTGAAGGCCGCCGGCGACCTCGCGACCGACTGGTGCCGGTCGGGCAAGGGGCCGATCATCCTCGAAATGCTGACCTACCGCTATCGCGGACACTCCATGTCGGACCCGGCGAAATACCGCACGAAGGAGGAAGTGCAGAAGATGCGTTCCGAGCACGACCCCATCGAGCAGGTGAAGGCGCGCCTGTTCGACAAGAAGTGGGCGAGCGAGGACGATCTCAAGCAGATCGACAAGGAGGTACGTGACATCGTCGCCGATGCGGCCGATTTCGCCCAGACGGACCCGGAGCCGGATGCGTCCGAACTCTGGACCGATATTTTGCACTGAGGGAGGGCGACCATGCCGATCGAAATTCTGATGCCAGCGCTGTCGCCCACCATGGAAGAGGGCAACCTCGCGAAATGGGTGAAGAACGAGGGCGACACGATCAAATCCGGCGACGTGATCGCCGAGATCGAGACCGACAAGGCGACGATGGAAGTCGAAGCCGTGGACGAGGGCGTTCTCGCGAAGATCCTTATTCCCGCAGGCAGCGAGGGCGTGAAGGTCAACACGCCGATTGCCGTGCTGGCGGTGGAAGGCGAAGACGTCGACCAGGCGGCGAAGGGTGTCGGCGAGGCCGACGAAACGCCGCCGAAGATCGAAGCCGAGGCGGAGCCGAAGCCGCAAACCACGAAGCAGGATGCTGTACCTGCCGCGCCGAGGCTGGAGGCCGCCGCCGATCCCGACATTCCGGCGGGCACAGAAATGGTGCCGACCACGGTGCGCGAGGCGCTGCGTGACGCGATGGCCGAGGAAATGCGCCGCGATAGCGATGTCTTCGTCATGGGCGAGGAGGTCGCCGAGTATCAGGGCGCTTACAAGATCACGCAGGGCCTGTTGCAGGAATTCGGCGCGGATCGGGTGATCGATACGCCGATCACCGAGCACGGCTTTGCGGGCGTCGGGGTCGGCGCGGCGATGGCCGGGCTGAAACCCGTCGTGGAGTTCATGACCTTCAACTTCGCCATGCAGGCGATCGACCAGATCATCAATTCGGCAGCCAAGACGCTCTATATGTCGGGTGGCCAGATGGGCGCGCCCATCGTATTCCGGGGGCCAAACGGCGCTGCGGCGCGCGTGGCGGCGCAGCACTCGCAGTGCTATGCGGCGTGGTACAGCCACATTCCCGGCCTCAAGGTGGTGATGCCCTACACGGCGGCGGATGCGAAGGGCCTGCTGAAGGCCGCGATCCGCGATCCGAACCCGGTCATCTTCCTCGAAAACGAAATATTGTATGGCCACAGCTTCGACGTGCCCAAGCTCGACGATTTCGTGCTGCCTATCGGCAAGGCGCGGATTCACAAGCCGGGCAAGGATGTGACGCTGGTATCGTTCGGCATCGGCATGACCTATTGCGCGAAGGCAGAGGCCGAACTGCGGGGCATGGGCATCGACGTGGAGATGATCGACCTGCGCACGATCCGTCCGCTCGATTTCGACACGATCATTGCCTCGGTGAAAAAGACCAACCGGCTGGTGGTGGTCGAGGAAGGCTTTCCGCAGTCGTCGGTGGGCGATTTCATTGCCAACCAGGTGTCGCAACGCGCATTCGATCATCTCGACGCGCCGGTCATCACCATTGCGGGCAAGGACGTGCCGATGCCCTATGCAGCCAATCTCGAAAAGCTCGCCCTGCCGAATGTCGCCGAGGTCATCGAGGCGGTCAGGGCAGTGACGTATCGCTGACGGAAGCGGGAGGAAGCCATGCCGATCAATATTACCATGCCGGCCCTCTCGCCAACGATGGAAGAGGGCAATCTCGCCAAATGGCTGGTCAAGGAAGGCGACAAGGTTGCGCCCGGCGACGTGATCGCCGAGATCGAAACCGACAAGGCCACGATGGAAGTCGAGGCCGTGGATGAAGGAACGGTCGCGAAAATCGTCGTCCCGGCCGGAACCGAAGGCGTCAAGGTCAATGCGCTGATCGCCGTTCTGGCAGGTGAGGGCGAGGATGTCGCCGCAGCCGCGGCAGGCGGAGCGCCCGCCAAGGCGGAAGCGCCCAAGGCGGCTCCGAAGGCGGAACCTGCCCCCTCATCCGCCCCCGCAGGCAATGTTCCGTCACAAGGGGAGAAGGCAGCGGCGGCTGCGCCGGTTGCTTCCACAGACCGTGGCACCGAGCGCATTTTCGCATCGCCGCTGGCGCGGCGCATCGCGACGGAAAAGGGCGTCGATGTCGCTTCCATCAAGGGTTCGGGACCGCATGGCAGGGTTGTAAAGGCCGATGTCGAAGCCGCCGCTGCGGGCGGCGGTGCGAAAGCGGCCCCGGCTGCCGCGCAGGCACCGGCGGCAGCGCCTGCGCCGAAGGGTGCGTCCGACGAGCAGACGCTCAAGCTGTTCGCCGAAGGCAGCTACGAACTCGTGCCGCACGACAATATGCGCAAGACGATTGCGCGCCGTCTGGTCGAGGCCAAGACCACCATTCCGCACTTCTATCTGACCGTCGATATCGAGCTGGACGCGCTGCTCGCGCTGCGGACACAACTGAATGCGGCAGCACCCGTCAGGAAAACCGATAAGGGCGAGGTCCCGGCCTACAAGCTGTCCGTAAATGACATGATTATCAAGGGCATGGCGATGGCTCTTCAAGCTGTACCCGACGCCAATGTGTCATGGACGGATTCGGCGATGGTGCATCACAAGCACTCCGATGTCGGCGTCGCGGTGTCCATTCCGGGAGGCTTGATTACGCCCATCGTGCGGCAGGCCGAAACGAAATCGCTTTCGGCGATTTCAAACGAGATGAAGGACCTTGCGGGCCGCGCCCGGTCGCGCAAGCTCAAGCCCGAGGAATATCAGGGCGGCACGACGGCCGTTTCGAACCTCGGCATGTTCGGCATCAAGGATTTCGCCGCGGTCATCAACCCGCCGCATGCAACCATCCTGGCAGTTGGGGCGGGCGAGCAAAGAGCAGTCGTGAAGAACGGCGAAGTGAAGGTGGCGAACGTGATGTCGGTCACGCTTTCGACCGATCACCGCGCGGTCGATGGCGCGCTCGGGGCCGAACTGCTGCAAGCCTTCAAGCGCCTGATCGAAAATCCGATGAGCATGCTGGTCTGACAGGCCATGAAAACCATACTCTGTTATGGCGATTCGCTGACATGGGGCTTCAATGCGGAGCACATGACGCGCCATGACTATGCGGACCGCTGGCCGAGCGTGCTTCAGGCGGAACTCGGCGATGATTTTAGCGTCATAGCCGAGGGCCTGAACGGCCGGACGACTGCGTTCGACGACAATCTCGCCGGAGAGGACCGCAACGGCGCGCGCGTGCTGCCGACCATTCTGGGCAGCCATTCGCCGCTGGACGCCATCATCGTCATGCTCGGCTCCAACGACATGAAGCCGTGGATTCACGGTACGGCGCTGGGGGCCGCTCACGGCATGAAGCGCATCGTGCAGATCGTGCGCGGGCATCCTTATCCGCAGGGCGCGGCTGCGCCGAAGATCGTGCTTGTCGCACCGCCGCCTGTGTCGAGGACGAACAATACGGAATATGCCGCCATGTTCGAGGGCGGCGATTCCGCATCGCGCCAACTGGCGGACGCGTACCGCAACCTTGCCGCCGAAATGGGGTGCGGGTTTTTCGACGCCGCGACGGTCGCCGGCACGGCGCATTTCGACGGCGTGCATATGGACGCGGCAAACACGCGCGCAATCGGCACGGCGCTCGCGCCGGTCTTGCGCAAGATACTGGACATTTAGGGAGACTGGCTGTGGCAGACTCTTATGACGTCATCATCATCGGTTCCGGCCCCGGCGGTTATGTCACCGCCGTGCGCTCCGCCCAACTTGGCTTCAAGACGGCGATTGTCGAGCGCGAGCATCTGGGCGGAATCTGCCTGAACTGGGGATGTATTCCCACCAAGGCGCTGCTGCGCTCGGCGGAAATCCTGCACTATGCCGAACATGCGAAGGATTACGGGCTGAAGATCGATGGCACCATCAGCGCCGACACCAAGGCGGTCGTGGACCGCTCGCGCGGCGTTTCGGCAAGGCTCAACGGCGGCGTCGGCTTCCTGATGAAGAAGAACAAGGTGGATGTGATCTGGGGCGAAGCGAAGCTGACCAAGGCCAACGAGATCGTCGTCGGCAAGCCGGGCAAGCCCGCCATGCAACCGCAGCATCCCGCGCCGAAGGGCACCAAGGGGAAGGGCACCTACACCGCGAAGCACATCATCGTCGCGACCGGCGCGCGGCCGCGCGCGCTGCCCGGCATCGAGCCGGACGGCAAGCTGATCTGGACCTATTTCGAGGCGATGATTCCGCAGGAAATGCCGAAGTCCCTGCTGGTCATGGGATCGGGCGCCATCGGCATAGAATTCGCCTCGTTCTATCGCACCATGGGCGTTGACGTGACCGTGGTTGAGATCATGCCGCAGATCATGCCTGTCGAGGACAACGAGATTTCGACGCTGGCGAAGAAGCAGCTCGAAAAGCAGGGCATGAAGATCCTGCTGGAAACCAAGGTGACGAAGGTCGAGAAGGGCGCGAACTCGATCACGGCGACGCTTGAGGGCAAGGACGGCACGACGCAGACGATCACGGCGGACCGGATGATCTCGGCGGTCGGCGTGCAGAGCAATGTCGAAAATCTCGGCCTTGAGGTGCTGGGCGTGAAGATCGAGCGTGGCTCCATCGTAACCGATGGCTATGGCCGCACCAATGTGCCGGGGGTCTATGCGATCGGCGACGTGGCCGGGCCGCCCATGCTGGCGCACAAGGCCGAGCATGAAGGCGTCATCTGCGTCGAGAAGATCGCGGGGCTTCCCGGTGTGCACGCGCTGGACAAGCTCAAGATTCCCGGCTGCACCTATTGCCATCCGCAGGTTGCGTCGGTCGGGCTGACCGAGGCGAAAGCGAAGGAACAGGGCAGGGACATTCGCGTCGGGCGCTTCGCCTTTGCCGCGAACGGAAAGGCCATTGCGCTCGGCGAGGATCAGGGGCTGGTCAAGACCATCTTCGACAAGAAAACAGGCGAACTTCTGGGCGCGCATATGGTGGGCGCGGAAGTGACGGAGCTGATCGAGGGTTTCGTGGTTGCGATGAACCTCGAAACGACCGAGGAAGAGCTGATGCACAGCGTTTTCCCGCACCCGACCCTTTCGGAGATGATGAAGGAAAGCGTGCTGGACGCGTATGGACGTGTGCTGAACGCATGAGGAGCGCGCATCAGCCGCTGTTCCAATCGGCAGCTTGTTCCCTTATATAAGCGTTTACGAGGCCGGGAGATCGCAATGGGAAACAGCTATGGCATCATGACCATGCCGGGCGTCGGTTTTTTCGGCATGCTGGTCATCGGGTTTCTGGCGGGATGGATCGCGGAACGGTCTATGAACCGTGACCATGGGCTTCTGACCAATATTCTCGTCGGCATTGCCGGATCGTTCGTCGGCGGCACGCTCGCGGGCATGATGAATGTCATGTATCACGGCTTCATCGGCAATCTGATCGTCGCCACCATCGGCGCAATCATCGTGCTGTTCATATTTGGCCGCGCTCAGGCCTCAAGGTAGACATGGTTACCGTTCTCGACACCGTTCAAAACGCTCCGCGGCCACGGCACCCGGAAAAGGCGCATCGCCCGGATCAGGAAGTGCTGCGCAAGCCCGAATGGATCAGGGTGAAGGCCCCGGTTTCGCGCGGCTATCAGGAAACGCGCGAGATCGTCAAAACCAACAAGCTCGTGACGGTCTGCGAGGAAGCCGGCTGCCCCAACATCGGCGAATGTTGGGAAAAGAAGCACGCCACCTTCATGATCATGGGCGAAATCTGCACGCGCGCCTGCGCCTTCTGCAACGTCGCCACAGGCATTCCGACCGCGCTGGACCCGGACGAGTCGGAAAACGTGGCCAAAGCGGTGAAGCAGATGGGCCTGACCCATGTCGTCATCACCTCTGTGGACCGCGACGACCTCGACGATGGCGGCGCGCGGCATTTTGCGGACGTTATTCATGCCATCCGCCGCGCCACGCCGGACACTACCATCGAAATCCTGACGCCCGACTTCCTGCGCAAGGACGGCGCCCTGGAAATCGTCGTTGCGGCGCGGCCCGATGTGTTCAACCACAATCTGGAAACCGTGCCGTCGAACTATCTCACCGTGCGCCCCGGTGCCCGTTACTTCCATTCGATCCGCCTGTTGCAGCGCGTGAAGGAACTCGACCCCTCGATCTTCACCAAGTCGGGCATCATGGTCGGGCTCGGCGAGGAGCGGAACGAAGTGCTGCAATTGATGGACGATCTGCGTAGCGCCGATGTGGATTTCATGACCATCGGCCAATATCTCCAGCCGACGCGCAAGCATCATCCGGTGAAGAAGTTCGTGACGCCGGAGGAGTTCAAGTCTTATGCGACCATCGGCAAGGCAAAGGGCTTCCTGCTGATGGCGTCGAGCCCGCTGACGCGGTCGTCGCACCATGCCGGCGACGATTTCGCCAAGCTCCGGGCAGCGCGCGAGGAACAGTTGAAGCGGACTTCCGCCGCCGCCTGATGCCGACTTTCGAGACAAAGCGAACGGTCCGCCATTCGCCCGAGCAAATGTTCGCGCTGGTGGCCGATGTCGAACAATATCCGCAGTTCCTGCCGCTTTGCGAGGCGCTCACGGTGCGTTCCCGCAAGGAGCGCGAAGGTAAGACCATGCTGATCGCCGACATGACCGTCGGATACAAGGCCATTCGCGAGACGTTCACCAGCCAGGTGCTTCTGCGGCCGGATGACAGGGTGATCGATGTCAAATATATCGACGGTCCGTTCAAGCATTTGACCAATGTCTGGACGTTCGTGCCCGATGTGCAGGGCTGCGAGGTGCGGTTTTTCATCGACTACGAGTTCAAGAGCCGCATTTTGAGCGCGCTCATGGGCGCAATGTTCGACCGCGCGTTCCGCATGTTCTCCGAAGCCTTCGAGAAACGCGCCGACGAGATTTATGGCGCAGCGGTATAATCAGCTGAGCGCGTCGATCCCCATCCGCAAGGCCGCAAGCACCGTCTGGCGGCGGATATAGTCGCGGCCAAAATTGTCGAAGAGGCGCTTTTCCGCAATTGTCTCCCGCCCAGTCATCGCCAGCCCGAACCAGACCAGCCCGACCGGCTTTTCGGCCGAACCGCCATCGGGTCCGGCAATGCCGGTAACGGCCAGCGCAATTCCGGCGCGGGAGCGGGCGAGCGCGCCGGATGCCATTTCAAGCGCGGTCTCGCGCGAAACCGCCCCATGCGCGTCGAGCGTTTCGGCCCGCACGCCGAGCATGTCCATCTTTGCCTCGTTGGAATAGGTCACGAAGCCCCGGTCGACCATCGAGGACGAGCCGGGAATGTCTGTCATGGCGGCGATGATGAGCCCGCCGGTGCAGCTTTCGGCGGTGGTCGCCAGAATGCGGCGGCGGTGGCACGCCTTGAGAAACAGGTCCGCCAGGACATCGACCTTTTCGGCTTTGGTTTCGCCCACTCCAGCTTCGCTCATGCCGGCACGTCTCCCGGATAGATGACGCTTGCGGTCGCAATCGCCGCGATTCCTTCCTCGCGCCCGATGAAACCCAGTTTCTCGTTCGTGGTTGCCTTGATCGAAATGCGATCCGGCGAAATTCCGAGCATTTCTGCAAGTGCGGCGGTCATGGCCGCGCGATGTGGCCCGATGCGCGGGGCTTCGCTGATGAGCGTAATGTCCGCATTGGCGATGCGCCCGCCACGCCCGCGAACGAGTGCGGCGGCATGCTCAACGAATATGCGCGAGGCCGCACCGCGCCATTGCGGATCGGAGGGCGGAAAATGCGTGCCGATGTCGCCTTCGCCGCAGGTCGCGAGCAGCGCGTCGGTCAGCGCATGCAGCGCGACATCGGCGTCAGAATGGCCGACGAGGCGCTTGCTATGCGGGACGCGCACGCCGCAAAGCGTGACGAACGAACCGGGTTCGAAGGCATGCACGTCGTAGCCGTTGCCGGTGCGCACATCGGGAAAGGCGGGGGTGGTTGCGCGCTGCTGCGCCATTTCGATGTCCCTGGCAAAGGTGAGCTTGACGTTGCTGCTGTCGCCCGCGACGAGCTTGACGGGCATGCCTGCCCATTCGGCGATTGAGGCGTCGTCGGTAAATTCCCTGTCGGTGGCGGCGTGCGCGCGCTCATGGGCGTCAAGGATGGCGGCGAAAGGAAAGCCCTGCGGCGTCTGCGCGGCATGCAGTCCGCTGCGGTCCACGGTGCCGTCAACATGGCCGTCATCGGTCGCACGCTTGAGCGTTTCGACCACCGGCATGGCGGGAAGGCTGCCGCGCTGATCCTCTATCCCTTCAATGACGCGCCCGATGAGCCGGGCATCCGCGAAGGGACGCACGGCATCGTGAATGAGCACCGAGGCGGGCGGAGCGCCGCGCAGGGCACTGAGCGCCAGCAAGACGGATTCCTGCCGGGTTCCGCCGCCGGTCACGACAATGACGCGCGACGCAAGATCGCCGGCGGCGGCAGCGAACAGGTCGCTGTCTTCGGGATGGATGGCGACAACGATGCGTCCGATGTCGGGGTGGTCGAGAAAAGTGCGCAATGTGCGGGCAATGATGGCGTCTGGGCCGAGTTTGCGATATTGCTTCGGACCTTCGCCACGACCGGCGCGCTCGCCGCGTCCTGCCGCGACGATGACGGCCGCGACTTTACCCTTTTTTGCTTGCGACGCGTTTTCCATGGCAAAGCCATAGTTTCGCCCGCCGAACAATGCCAGAGGGACCTGCGCAATTTGCGTGCATCTCGAAACATTTGAGTTGCGCGCAAAATTCAAATGTGTCTAAGAAACGTGCAGCAGGAAATCGTGCCGTGTTTTTGTGCAAATCTGAAGCGGGCAAGCTGGCCACGCCGCTTGAAATAGGCGGCGTCGTGCTGCGCAACCGGGTATTTCTGGCCCCGATGTCGGGCGTGACGGATCTGCCGTTTCGACGCCGCGCCTACGCGCATGGCGCGGGGCTGGTGGTTTCGGAGATGGTCGCAAGCGGCGAGCTTGCGAAGGGCCGTGGCGATACGGCGGTTCGGATCAAACGCGAGGACGGCATGCCGCACATGGTGCAGCTTGCCGGGCGCGAGGCTTCGGCTATGGCCGAGGCGGCGCGCATCGCGGAAGGCGAGGGGGCCGACATTATCGACATCAATATGGGCTGCCCCGCGAAGAAGGTGACGGGCGGCTATTGCGGTTCGGCGCTGATGCGCGACCCCGACCATGCCATCGCGCTGATCGATGCCGTGGTTGGCGCGGTCGCGGTGCCAGTGACGGTCAAGATGCGTCTCGGCTGGGACGACGAGAGCCGCAACGCGCCGCTACTGGCCGCGCGTGCCGAACAATCCGGCGTGGGGATGGTGACCGTTCATGGCCGCACGCGGTGCCAGTTCTATGAGGGCAGGGCGGACTGGGCGGCGATTGCCGAGGTGAAGCAGGCGGTGACGGTGCCGGTGGTGGCGAACGGCGATTGTTCGAGCCATGCCGACGCAGCCGGCATGCTGGCCGCGAGCGGCGCGGATGCGGTCATGGTGGGGCGCGCCTGCTATGGCGCGCCGTGGATGGCCGGACGCATCGCCGCGCAGGCCGCGGGCCGGGATGCTGGTGTGCCCGCGCCCGATGATATATCTGGATATGTCATCGGGCACTATGAGGACATGCTGGCGTTCTACGGGACCGAAAGCGGACTGCGGCAGGCGCGCAAGCATTTGCGGTGGTATCTCGACCGCCACGCGCCCGACGCCGCCGACGCCGTGCGTCGAACGATCCTTCAATCCTTCGATGCAGGCGAAGTCGTGGCGGCCCTCGGTCGCGCGTTCGCCGGGTGTCCGCAAGAGCGGAAGGCAGCATGAACGCCGGAACACCGCACGCGCAGGAAGACGCAGCGCAACTCGTGCTGAATACGATCCGCCGTCCCGTCATCATGATCGGGCAGGACGGCTTCATCAGCTACGCCAATGCCGACGCCGAGGATTTTTTCCGGTCGAGCGCGGCCATGCTTGCGCGCCAGCAACTGGACCGCTTCGTGCCCTATGACAGCCCGCTTCTGGCGCTGGTGGATCAGGTTCGGGAACGCCACTCGCCGGTGAACGAATACCGGGTCGACATTTCTTCGCCGCGTTTCGGCGCGGACAAGCTTGTCGACATCTATGCCGCGCCCGTCATCGAGATGCCCGGTTCCGTCGTCATCATGTTTCAGGAACGGTCGATGGCCGACAAGATCGACCGCCAGATGACCCATCGCGGCGCGGCGCGGTCGGTCTCCGGCCTCGCAGCCATGCTGGCCCATGAGATCAAGAACCCGCTCTCCGGCATTCGCGGTGCGGCGCAGCTTCTCGAACTGTCGGCCTCCGACGAGGATCGTCCCCTGACGCGGCTGATCACGGAGGAAACGGATCGCATCGTCGCGCTGGTGGATCGCATGGAGGTCTTTTCAGACGAACGGCCCATCGATCGCATGCCGGTCAATATTCACGTGGTGCTGGACCGGGTGAAGGCTATCGCGGCCAACGGATTTGCCCGGAAGATCCGCATTGTCGAGACATATGACCCATCGTTGCCGATGGTTTACGCCAATCGCGACCAGCTCATTCAGGTGTTTCTCAACCTCGTCAAGAATGCGGCGGAAGCCATTGGGAACACTCCCGGCGGCGAGATCACGCTGACGACGGCATTCAGGCCGGGCATGCGCGTTTCAATGCCGGGCAGCCAGGAGCGCGTTTCGCTGCCGCTTGAATTCAAGGTGCAGGACAATGGTCCTGGTGTTTCGGAGGATTTGTTGCCCATCCTGTTCGATCCTTTCATCACCACCAAGCCGAACGGGTCGGGTCTGGGCCTGGCGCTTGTCGCCAAGATCGTCGGCGAGCATGGCGGCATCGTCGAATGCGAATCGACGGCGCGTGGCACTTCCTTCCGAATCCTCATGCCCGCCTGGCGCGGCGCGGATGTCGACGACAGCGTCGATGGAGACGACCAATGAACCCGCACGGCCAGATTCTTGTCGCGGATGACGACGCCGCCATCCGCACGGTACTGAGCCAGGCGCTTTCGCGCGCCGGCCACGAGGTGCGCGTCACGTCCAATGCCGGGACTTTGTGGCGCTGGGTTGCGGCGGGCGACGGCGATCTCGTCATAACCGACGTCGTGATGCCGGACGAGAACGCCTTCGACATGCTGCCCCGCATACGCAAGGCGCGGCCCGAACTGCCGGTCATCGTGATGAGCGCGCAAAATACGTTCATGACGGCGATCAAGGCTTCGGAAAGCGGCGCATATGAATATCTGCCGAAGCCGTTCGACCTGACCGAACTGATCAATGTCGTTTCTCGTGCGCTGGCCGAACCGCGTCGGGCAAAGGGCGCAAGCCGCACCGACGATCAGGCAGACGCGATGCCGCTGGTGGGCCGTTCCGCCGCCATGCAGGACATCTACCGCATGTTGGCGCGGATGATGCAGACCGACCTGACGGTCATGATTACCGGGGAATCCGGGACCGGCAAGGAACTGGTGGCGCGGGCGCTGCATGAATATGGACGGCGCAAGAGCGGGCCTTTCGTTGCCATCAACATGGCCGCGATCCCGCGCGACCTCATCGAATCCGAACTGTTCGGGCATGAGCGCGGCGCGTTCACCGGGGCTCAGCACAGGTCGAGCGGGCGGTTCGAGCAGGCGGAGGGCGGAACGCTTTTCCTCGACGAGATCGGCGACATGCCCATGGAGGCGCAGACGCGGCTCCTGCGTGTCCTGCAACAGGGCGAATACACGACAGTCGGCGGACGCACGCCCATCAAGACCGACGTGCGCATCGTGGCGGCGACGAACAAGGATTTGCGCGTCCTGATCAATCAGGGCCTGTTCCGTGAGGATTTGTTCTATCGCCTCAATGTGGTGCCGCTGCGCCTGCCTGCCTTGCGTGAGCGTTCGGAGGACGTGCCAGACCTCGTTCGCCATTTCTTCTCAAGGGCGCAGGCCGAAGGCTTGCAGGCAAAGCGCATTTCGCCGGCGGGCATGGAAGCGCTCAAGCGCTATGGCTGGCCGGGCAATGTGCGGGAACTGGAAAACCTCGTGCGGCGGCTGGCGGCGCTTTATCCGCAGGAGGAAATCTCCCGCGAAAATATTGAAGCCGAATTGAGCGCGGGTGTCGAGCCGACGCCGAACGTACCGAAAACGATTGCCGAAGAACTGACGATCGGGCAGGCGGTCGAGCAGAACTTACAGCGTTATTTCAAGATGTTCGGGGATGAACTTCCACCATCCGGCCTATATGATCGCGTGATCGCGGAGGTTGAATATCCGCTTGTGCTGGCTGCGCTTGCGGCGACGCGCGGCAACCAGATCCGCGCCGCCGAACTTCTTGGCCTTAACCGCAACACGCTGCGCAAGAAGATTCGCGACCTCGGGATCACCCACTATCGCGAGACGAAGCGCTAGGAGATTTTATTGGCATGGGCCAGCTATCCTCAATCTCTGGAAGCTGATCCTCAGGCCCAAGCGGCTTCAATGTCGCGAGAACTTCTAAGAGCGACTCGCGCGGTGTTGGACTTTTTGACTTATTTTCGATGGATCGGACCTTAAGCATTGTGAGGCATCTCGCATGTATGGATGTGGATACGAACACTCTGTCCGCATTTCAATGCCCTATTCAGCGGGCCGGTTGGCGGAGAGCACGGCGGCGGCCTCGGGATTGCTTGCCTGACCCGGACGCTTCGGCTGCGCCAGCGGCGTGGGCGTCGGCTGGGGTATGTTGCCCTTCATGAAGCCGCGCCCGGCTTGCAGCCCGCCTGCCAACTGAGCCTCGAATCGGGCCGCGTCCCTGCGGCGAACATCGGTGACGATCTCGGCGGCTTCCTCAACCTCGACGCCCAATATCTCCAGCGTCTCACGGCCGAATTCGAGCGCGGATTCCAGCGTCTCGCGTATCTGATAATCCACGCCAACCTCGACGAGTTTCAGCGCGACGCCTCGGTCATAGGCGCGCGCCAGCACCCGCACCATCGGGAAATCCTCCTTGAGGCGTTCGGATATCTGGACGGCGACATCGCCCTTGTCCACGCAGATCAGCACGGCGCGGGCGCGTCCGGCCCCCGCCGCATGGAGAATGTCCAGCCGCGCGCCGTCGCCATAATAGACCTTGAATCCGAAATTCGCCGCTGCCTGGATCATGTCGACATCGTTGTCGATGATGGACACGTCCACGCCGCGCAGCAGAAGGGGCTGCGATGCAATCTGGCCGAAGCGCCCGAAGCCGATGATGAGCACGCTGCCATGCAGATTGTCGGCCAGGTCGACGCCGTCCAGCGACGGTTCCTCGACCGGAGTCAGGCGGCGAAGGACGATCATCGCCAGCGGCGTCAGCACCATGGAGATGATGACGATGGCGGTCAGGGTCGCGTTGGCTTCGCCGTCGATGATGCCGACGGCGGCGGCAGCCGCATAGAGCACGAAGGCGAACTCGCCGCCCTGTGCCATGACCACGGCGCGCTCCAGCGCCTCGGCATGGTCGGATTTCAGGAAGCGGGCGACCGCATAAATGCCGATACCTTTCATGACCATGTAGGCGACGACATAGACGGCGATCAGCATCCAGTTCCGTGCCACCACGGACAGGTCGAGCGACATGCCGACCGCCATGAAGAACAAACCGAGGAGAATGCCGCGAAACGGCTCGATGTCGGCTTCAAGCTGGTGCCGGAAGGTCGATTCCGAAAGCAGCACGCCGGCAAGGAACGCACCCATCGCCATCGACAGGCCGCCAAGCTGCATCACCAGCGCCGCGCCCAGAACGACGAGCAGGGCGGCGGCGGTCATCACTTCACGCGCATGAGCGTCCGCCAGCACCCGGAAGAAGGGGTTCAGCAGATAGCGGCCCGCCACGACAAGGCCGACGATGCAGGCAATGCCGATGGCGACTTCCACCAGCCTTCCCGACAGGTCCGGCGCGGCTTCCGTTGCCGGGATAGGCGCGAGAAAGGCGACCAGCGCCAGCAGCGGCACGATGGCAAGGTCTTCCAGCAACAGCACGGAGACGATGCGCTGGCCCTTCGGGCTTGAAATATCGCCTCGCTCCTCGAGAACCTGCATCACGATTGCCGTGGAGGTCAGCACAAAGCCGGCAGCGGCCACGAATGCCTGCGAAACCGGGAAACCGCCCGCAATGCCCGCCAGCGTGAGCAGGAACGCACAGAAACCGACCTGCATGACGCCAAGGCCGAATATTTCGCGGCGCAACCCCCACAGTCGCGAGGGACGCATCTCAAGGCCGATGATGAACAGAAACATCACGACGCCGAGTTCGGCGACGTGGAGGATAGCTTCCGGCTCGGAAAATATCTTCAGGCCGAACGGGCCGATGATCAGCCCCGCCGTCAGGTAGCCGAGGATCGAGCCAAGTCCCAGCCGCTTGAACAGCGGGACCGCGACAACGCCAGCGCCCAGCAGGGACACGATCTGCACAAGGTCTACGCCGCCTGCCGCTGCTTCCGCCGCCATGAACCGGTCCTGTTACGAGCGGCGCCGATGCGCCGAAGCAAGACGATACTTCGCAAGCGAAGCGCGCGACAAGTCCGGCATTGGATGTGGCGGCTATTCCGAAGCGATTGCCCCGACCGCGATATTGTCGACGCGCTTGAGGTTCATGCCGAGGACCGGGATCATCTTTTCCCCGACTCGCACGGTGATGGTCACCACCATGCCGTCGTCGCCGCTGAGGCGGGCGATCATCGCGCCATTGAGCTGGCTGCGATTGAGCGAGAGAACGATCTTGTCGGAATTGACCACATTGCCGCCGATGACGTCGATTCCCTTGCCCTTGGAACCGTCGAGGAAGGTCCCTGCATAGCCGCGCCCCTTCCGCTCCACCGCAGCCGAAATCTTCTGGGAGAAAACGCCGACACGGCAGGAGCCGTCGAGCGACATGCCGGGCGTCGGGCGCGGTGAAGCGCCTGCAAGCGTGCAGACGAATTTGGTGCCCTTGTACTTTCCGGCGATCACCTCGCCGGGGCCTGTCCACTGGCCTTCAATCCGGTCGAAAAACTTCTGGTCACGCGCGGGGCCTGCCGATGCAAAATTCGCCGTGGCGAGGCACAGGGCCACGGCGCCGAGCAGCGCTGCGGGACGGCGAAGAGCTTGATATATCGACATGGGACCCCGAACAGAATGCGTGACTGAACCTGCGCCAACCATGAAGAAGAATGGTTAATGGAGCGTCACCCGTCCGGTTTGGGATGCGGTTTCTCAGGCGTCCGGCGCGTCTTTCCGGTTGGCGGCAAAGGAGGTGAGCGCCGACAGGAAATCGCCCACGCCGGGGCGCTTTCGCGCCGAAAAGGGCAGGGGTCGGGCCGTATCGATGGCTGCAAGCCCGATCCGCGCCGTCATCATGCCGTTCACGACGCCTTCGCCGAGTTTGGCGGAGAGGCGGGCTGCAAGGCCGTGGCCGACGATCTGCTGGACGAAGCTGTCACCGACGGCGATCGAGCCAGTCACCGCCAGATGAGAAAGCACGCCGCGCGCCAGCCGGAAAAAGCCGAGCGTGCCGGGTCGCCCGCCGTAAAGCTCCGCAATGCGGCGAATCAACCGGCCCGATTCGAAGATCACATAGCCGACATCGACCACCGCGCGCGGGCTGACCGCCGTGACCATGGAGACGCGCTTCGCCGCATTCAGCACCATGGTCGTCGCGCGCTCGTCGAGGCCGGTCAGGATTTCCGTTTCGGCGAGCCGGATCAGATTCGCGCCGTCAACGATGTCGTCGCGCAGGGCATCCAGCATCTTGCGGCCCGCCGCAGTTTCCGGTCGATCCGCCATCAGCGCGCTCAGCCGGTCGACCACCACGCGCGCGGCCTTCGGGTCGTCGCTCGCCAGCGCGGCTTCAGCGGCGCTGCGCAGCTTTTCGACCGATGACAGGCGCGAGAGCGCGAGCATTTCGCGCGCGAAAACGGTCAGCGCGGCGATTACCGCCAGCGCGGCTGCTGCTGCGGCGACCCATCCGAGCCATTCGTTGCGCTGGAACAGGTCGCGGATGAGCTGGTCCGCCCAAAGCCCGAGCGCGAGACTGACCAGCACGCCAAGCGAACCGAAGAACAGCCCGCCAAGCCATGAACGTCGCCGCGAAGGCACGGGCAGGGGAGGGTCGGCATCGACCAGTGCCGTGTCGTCGAAGACGTCGACTTCGGCAGGCACGACGACCGCCGTTTCGCGCGGCATGGCGCGCGGCCTGCGGGCAGGGCGGGTCGCCTGCGGCTCCGGCTCGGGCGCGTCGATGCGGAAGGCGGCGGGTTTTCTCTGGGTGGTCATGCGAGCCTGTCCCCGATCAGATACTGGATCGCCCGATCCAGCCGAATATGCGGCAGCGACAGCTTGACGCCGTCCTCGGCGATTTCGATTTTCGGCGGGCGGAACCGGACAAAGCGGATGAGCGGCTCGGCGGGTTCTGTATCCGAAGGCCGGAACAGGCTGTCTATGTCTTCCGGCAGGTCGCCGGGGAAAACCGCCGTCTCTGTTCTCCCGTCGAAGGTCTCGTCGCCGATGGTCTCGCCCTTGATCGGCGTGCCGATGATGACTGGAAGCGTGTCGCGCCCCTGCTTCACCGTGCCCTCGCGGGTGGCCCGCACGGCGGCCATGGCAAGCACCTCGATGGATGCGCCCGAAATATCGGCCCGACTGATCGCCTCGTCCGCAATCCTGCGCACGACCTGTTGCAGACGGTTGTGGCTTTCATGATGCAAATGGTCGGCTTTCGTCGCCGCGACGAGAATGCGGTCGATGCGGCGCGAGAAGAAATCGGTGAAGATGCTGCCTCGTCCGGGCCGAAAGCAGGCGAGGATTTCGGCCAGCGCGCGCTCCAGGTCCACCAATGCGCCGGGACCCGCGTTCATGGATTGAAGCGCGTCGATCAACACGATCTGCCGGTCGAGGCGGGCAATGTGCTGGCGGAAGAACGGCTTCACCACATGCGTCTTGTAGGCCTCGTAGCGCCGCTCCATCATGGCGTGCAGCGAGCCGCCCCTGGCGCGGGCGTCGGACGCCACCGGCAGCGGCGCAAAGGTCAGCGCGGGGGAACCTTCCAGGTCGCCGGGCATCAGGAAGCGTCCCGGCGGGAGCGTTGAGAGCGCGCGATCGTCGGCCTTGCAGGCCTTGAGATAGGCCGCGAAAGCTTCGGCAAGCTGGCGCGCCTGCATTTCGTCCGCCGCGCCGTTGGGATCGATGCCGACGGCCAGCGTTCGCCAATCTTCCGATAGGTCGGCGCGATCGTCCGAGCGCGCAAGCTCGAAGGATTCGGCGGAAAACTGCTGGTAGGTCTTGCCGAGCAGCGGCAGGTCAAGCAGCCATTCGCCGGGATAGTCGATGATGTCCACCGACAGTTTCCCCGCCGAGAAGAGCCTGTTCCAGCCCGACGCCGACTCATATTCGATAGTCAGGCGCATTTCCGAAATGGCGCGCGTCGATTCCGGCCAGATGCGTTCCTTGACCAGGGCATCGACGTGATCCTCATATTGAAAGCGCGGCACGGCATCATCGGGCTGTTGCTCAAGTCGCGCGGCGGAAATTCGCCCTGACTTCTGCGCCTCGAACAGCGGCAGGCGTCCGCCATGGATGATGTTGTGGACCAGCGACGAGATGAACACCGTCTTGCCCGCCCGTGAAAGGCCGGTGACGCCAAGGCGCAGCGACGGCGAAAACATGGCTGCGGCGCGCTCGCCGATGGTGTCGAGCGCGATGAGTGCTTCGTCGGTCAGGCTGGTGAGAGACGCCAAACGATAGTCCTTGGTGGCCCGCCGGGGGATCGCGGCGCATTCTTCACGACCATATAGGATGTGGCGATGTGCTCAACCAGTTCAGTCGCCGGGCATGATGTAGGCATCGAGGCGGCCTTTGCCCGGCGCTGCCTTGTCGAGCCCGTTCTCGAACGAGATCACGGCAAGCCCGGCGGTCGAGAACCCGGCATTCAGCGACGCCTTCGCCGCTTCGTCGCCATCGCCCGAGACGGCAAGCGCCAGATCCTCCATCATCGGGTTGTGCCCGATGATGAGAAGCGCAGACGCATTTCCGTGCTCCCGGATCAGGTCGAGATACCCCGCGGCGTCCGTCATGTAGAGCACGTCGGAGAAGATCACTTTTCCGGTATCGCTTCTCGCGGCAATTCCCGCCAATGTCTGGCGCGCGCGCAATGCGCCCGAACACAGCGTCAGGTCCGGAACGTAACCGTTCACGGCCATGACCTCGCCCATTTCTTCCGAATCGCGATGGCCGGTCTCGTCCAGCGGCCGGTCGAAATCACGCACGCCGGGCAAAGCCCATCCGGCTTTCGCGTGCCTAAGAAGATAAAGGGTCGCCACCGGCCCCCGCATCGCATTGAATCGAAGCTGATTTAGCGTCGGCGAGGCGCATGCGCAACCTTCGACTTTGGGAGAGGGAAGGGTTCAACTCGTCCGCAAAGCTGAGCCATGGGTGATGACGTTTGCGCTTGTGCAGTCTCTTTCACCTGCCTATATAGGCGCCCACAATGCGGGTGAGTGGGATTGAGTCTGATGAACGATCTCGTTGATGCGAACTATGTTCCGTCTGAAGACGAGCCCTTTATGAACGACCGGCAGAAGTCGTACTTCAGGGCAAAACTGATAGCCTGGAAAAACGAAATACTGCGCGAAGCGCGCGAAACGCTGGAAATCCTCCAACAGGAAAATGCAAACCATCCTGACCTGGCCGACCGGGCTTCCTCCGAAACGGACAGGGCAATCGAGCTCAGGGCACGCGACCGCCAGCGAAAATTGATCTCAAAGATCGATTCCGCGCTTCAGCGCATCGATGACGGCACCTACGGCTATTGCGAGGAAACGGGCGAGCCGATCTCGCTCAAGCGGTTGGACGCGCGGCCCATCGCGACGCTTTCCATCGAGGCGCAGGAGCGCCACGAGAAGCGCGAGAAGGTTTATCGCGACGACTGACGTTGGGTCGCGGGTCGTTGCGTTGTCGAAAGAGGGGATGCGGCATAGGTCCGCATCGCCCATCTTTGGCGTTTCGCGACCTTTCAATTTCACAATTCTTCGCAAGAATGATTGCTCCGCAGGAGGATTCGCGATGCGTTTCAGAGATCTGGTTGCGATGGGTGTCGCACTTGCCATCGCCGCGCTTGCGCCCGTCGCGCATGCACAGGGGACCGGAGGCACGCCCGGAAGCGAAGTCAACCCGCCCACAGGCCAGAAACGGATGCCGACGGGTCGCGCGCAGATCGAGCTTTCCTTCGCGCCCCTGGTCAAGGAAACCGCGCCTGCGGTGGTGAATGTGTATGCGTCGAAGCAGGTCGAGGCCAGCCAGTCACCCTTCATGGGCGATCCGTTCTTCGAGCGCTTCTTCGGGTTGCAGCAGGTGCCGCCGCGCGCGCGCTCCTCGCTCGGTTCCGGCGTGCTGGTCGACCCGAAAGGGATCGTCGTCACCAATTACCATGTGATCCGGGACGCCGACGAGATCAAGGTCGCGACCTCGGACGGACGGGAGTTCGAAAGCAAGGTCCTGCTCAAGGACGAGGAAGTCGACCTGGCCGTGCTGAAGATCGAGGCGTCCACCCCGTTTCCTGCCCTGAAACTCGGCGATTCGGATGCACTTGAGGTGGGCGATCTGGTGCTTGCCATCGGCAATCCGTTCGGCGTCGGCCAGACGACGACCAGCGGCATCGTTTCGGCGCTGGCGCGGTCGCATATCGGCGTTTCGGATTTCGGATTCTTTATCCAGACCGACGCGGCGATCAATCCCGGCAATTCCGGCGGCGCACTCATCAACATGTCAGGCCAACTGATCGGCATCAATACGGCGATTTTCAGCCGCAGCGGCGGCTCCATCGGGATCGGCTTCGCCATTCCGTCCAACATGGTGCGCGCGGTGATGCAAGCCGCATTCAGCGGCGCCGACAAATTCGAGCGGCCTTATATCGGCGCGAGTTTCGAACCCGTCACGGCGCAGATCGCGGAAGCGCTGGGCATGGACCGTCCGTCGGGCGCGCTCGTCGCCAAGGTGGAGCAGGGCGGACCGGCGGAGGGGGCAGGGCTGAAGCCAGGCGATGTAATTCTGGCCGTCAACGACGCACCCATCGAGCATGTGGACGCGCTCGGCTATCGGTTGGCGACGCAGATGATTGGCGCGAACGTCAAGTTGACCATCCTGCGGCAGGGTCAGCGGCAGGACGTGTCCGTCGTTCTGGTGAAAACGCCCGAGGGCGCAGGCGATGACAGTGTGACCATTACCGGCGGCAGTCCGTTTGCGGGTGCGACCGTTGCGTCACTCACGCCGCAGTTGGCTGCAAAAATGCGGATTCCACGGGATGTCGAAGGTGTTGCTGTCGTAGATCTCGACCGCAATTCCGCCGCTGCGCGAATCGGCATTCGCCCCGGCGACATCGTTCGCGAGGTCAATGGAACCGAGATCGGTGAACCGACCGACCTGGCGCAGGCCGCTTCGGAATCGACGCGCTGGTGGCGCTTCACAATCGAGCGAGGCGGCCGCACCCTGCGCCAGACCATGCGCTTCTGACCGATGTCCGACCTTTTCAATCCGCAAGGCGCGCAACCGGAGCCGCCCGGGCGTCCGCTGGCGGATCGGCTGCGCCCGCAGACGCTTGCGGATGTCGTCGGGCAGGAGCACCTGACCGGAGAAGAGGGCGTGTTGAGCCGCATGATCGTCTCCGGTTCGATCGGATCGATGATCTTCTGGGGACCGCCCGGCACCGGCAAGACAACCGTGGCGCGGCTGCTGGCTGGCGAAACCGGTCTTGCCTTCGAGCAGATTTCCGCGATCTTCTCGGGCGTCGCTGACCTGAAGAAGGTTTTCGAGGCGGCGCGGCTGCGCCGCGCCAATGGTCGCCAGACATTGCTGTTCGTGGATGAGATCCATCGCTTCAATCGCGCCCAGCAGGACTCGTTCCTGCCGGTGATGGAAGACGGAACGGTCATCCTTGTCGGCGCAACGACCGAGAACCCGTCATTCGAACTCAACGCCGCGTTGCTGTCGCGCGCCCGCGTGCTGACATTCCACACGCTGGACGAAGCCAGCATTGGAAAGCTGCTGGAACGGGCAGAGCAGGCCGAAAGCAGGGAACTGCCGCTCGACGCGGAGGCAAGGGCGGTTCTGGTACGCATGGCCGACGGAGACGGGCGCGCCGCCCTGACGCTGGCCGAAGAAATATGGCGCGCGGCGAAACCAAAAGAAGTATTCGATGCCAACAAGTTACAGGATGTTGTTCAACGACGTGCGCCAGTCTATGACAAGGGGCAGGACGGCCACTACAACCTGATCTCCGCGCTGCACAAATCCGTGCGCGGGTCTGACCCTGATGCAGCGCTCTATTATCTGGCGCGCATGTTCGACGCTGGCGAAGACCCGCTTTTTCTCGGGCGCAGACTGGTCAGGATGGCCGTGGAGGATATCGGATTGGCCGATCCGCAAGCGCTGGTCATCGCAAACGCCGCCAAGGACGCCTACGATTATCTGGGTTCGCCGGAGGGCGAACTCGCGCTGGCCGAAGCCTGCGTTTATCTGGCGACCGCGCCCAAGTCCAACGCGGTCTACACCGCCTTCAAAGCCGCGACGCAGGCCGCAAAGGAGTTTGGATCGCTGCTGCCTCCGAAGCACATTCTCAACGCGCCGACGAAGCTGATGAAGCAGGAGGACTACGGCAAGGGCTATCTCTACGACCACGACCAGCCGGATGCGTTCTCAGGCCAGGATTATTTCCCCGAGCGCCTCGGGCGACAGACGTTCTACGAACCAGTCGATCGCGGTTTCGAACGCGAAATCCGCAAGCGCCTCGACTATTGGGCACGGCTGAGAGTCGAGCGAGGGTCTTAGGCTGGGATTTCGGCAGGTGTTCGCGTTTCCCTTCGCTTTGCCTAAAATGATTATCTAAAGTTGTGTGATAGCCATAAACATACGTAAGGTTTCTCTGGTTTTCTGGGTTCCCGTATCAAGGGGGTCAGGAGCAAACCCATGAAACTCACAGCAGTTCTTCTTCTTTCTTTTGCGTTCGGGTGCACGAGCGCTTTCGCGCATGGCGGTGGCTGCCGCAAATCGTCACCGCCCGGCCAGTGCTGCCACATGGACAACAGCACAGGCAGCGTGCATTGCCACTGATTGCAACGCACCGGGGATTGGGCAGCGGGATCGGAGGGAGGGAGGAAACACAGTCCCCGCTGCATAAACGTCAGTCGCATAAGATAGATTATGGAACTGACGATTGTACCGTTCTGGCTGGGGAAATATCGCCGGCATCCTGTACAAAGATATCGGCGGGCTTCTGGCCGGACCTGTATCGCTCATGGGCGAGCAGCAGGCCTTGCTCGAAATTGCGCGTGTAACGCACTGTATCGAAAAGCGGACATGATGATCGGTTGGCCGCGAGCCGCGCCTTCGCCGCGTTCAGGACGCGTGGCTGGAGCGCCAGCGCCAGCGCCTTCTGTTCGTATTCCTCCTCGGTTTCCGCAATCAACTGCGGCAGACCCACGGCAGTCAGCAGGCTTGCGCCGACCCGTGCAGCAAACTGCCGTCCGGATTTGGTCAAAATCGGAAGCCCGGCCCACAAGGCATCGCTGGCGGTGGTGTGGGCATTACAATTGAAGGTGTCCAGGAACAGGTCGGCGTGTCGATGCCGCTCCAGATGCTCGGAAATCGCAATCTTGTTCGCAAAAACCAGACGTGCCGGATCGATGCCGCGCGCCATCGCTTCCTTGCGCAGGTTCTGTTCGGCATGCGGATTGGTGCGGATCAGCCAAAGAACGCTGCCCGGAACTCTGCGGAGAAGCCGCATCCATATATCGAATTCACGCACACTGATCTTGTAGGACTTGTTGAAGCAGCAGAACACGAATGCGCCGTTCGGCAGGCCATGTTCCGCTCGTGTGGTGCTTCTTCCAGAAACGCCGCGCCAGTTGTCGTTGGGCTGGTAGCTGTGTGGAAGATAGATCACCCGTTCCGAATAGAATTGCCTCAGTTCCGGTGTGATGAGCGTCGGGTCGGCGATGATATATTCGATCTCGTCGGCGCCAAGCGAACCGGGATAGCCGAGATAGTTGATCTGGACAGGCGCAAGCCGATAGCGGAACAATCGCGACCGTTCGTCGGAGGTATATCCCTTGAGGTCGATGGCGATGTCGAGATCGTCGGCGCGGGCGAACTGGACAATCTCCTGGTCTGACGAGGCCTGCACGTCGCGGAACGCGGTGACCTGTCGGCGCATCAGTTGAAGATACTGTCCGTCCCGGTTCGTTCCATAGCTGTAGGCAAAGATGTCGAAGCGCGATCTGTCGTGTTCGCGAAACAGGCCGGACATCAGGAACATCGTCGCATGTTCATGGAAATCCGAGGAAAAGTACCCTACCCGGACCCGTGCCCAATCCGGGCGCGTTCGGGCGGGAAGAGGCAAGGGCTTGATACGAGCAGTGCCCTTCTTCCAGAGCAGCGCCGATCGTTGCAACTGATGTTCCGGTTCATCTTCCAGTGTCAGCGCCGACCAGGGCAACACATCGAGGCCAACGGATATATTTGCGTTGGCTCTGAAATCGCACATATGGGCATGCACGTGGAACTTCATCGCTGCCGCATCCATCAGCTTTGGATCAGCAGCGGCTGCGCGCTCGAATGCCTGTAGCGATCCTGTGAAATCCCCCCGGCGAAACAGGATTGTACCAATTTGATGATGCGCCTCGGCCAATTCGGGCCTTAAGCGAACTGCCTCGGAAAACGCGGCGAACGCAGCGTCTTCATCGCCCTTAATATAATACAGTCCTCCCAGGTGCTGATGCGCCTGCGCGAAATCGGGTTGCATTGCGATTGCCCGATTGTAGGCAGCGATTGCATCATCCAGCTTTCCTTGCTCGTAAAGGACAGCGCCGCGATAGAGATGCGAAAGCGCAAGTTTCCTGTCGATCGAGATCGCTCGGTCAAGCGCCGAGAGAGCTTCATTAAGCTCGCCTCGCGTTTGCAGGAACACACCAAGGTTGTGATGAGCCGTAGCATCGCGCGGCCGAAGCGCTATTGCGCGGCGAATGTATCGCTCCGCCTCCGCGTGCTTATTGAAAATGGTGAAGACCGAACCAAGGAGCGAGCAGAGCACAAAGGAATTTGGAAACTTCTGCGCCAACACTGCCGCATCGGCTTCCACCTGCGCATACTCGCCTTTGCCGTAAAGCTCCAGGACCGGCCCCAGAAGCTGCGGCGCAGGATCGATGGCTTGAACTGTTGGTTTGCTGCGGTCTTTCAACATTCCACGTCGACAACCGTATTCGCTGATCGAAACCGCACGAATACGAGCAATCGCTTATATCAGCAATAGCTAACTCGACAAAGTCGGTTTGATCGTCAGGGGCCGTCTGTCAGGGGGATTTCGATGACCATGCCGTCATAGGCCGGCTCGACGTTTTCCGGCGTCTCCGCAAGCACCGTTTCATAGTCGAGCGGCACATGCATGTGCGTCAGCGCAGCGTGGCGCGGTTTCAGGCGCGCGATCCAGTCCAGAGCTTCGTTCAAGCTGAAATGGCTCGGATGAGGCCTGTATTGAAGCGCATCGATGACGAGCCATTCCAGCCCCTGAAGCCGCTGCGCGGTCGCATCGGGAAATGCCGAAACGTCGGAGCAATAGGCAAGATTTCCGATGCGGAACCCCAGTGAAACGATGTCGCCATGGATCTGCGGCAGCGGTTCGAACCGCAGAACACCACCGTCGCCGCGAATCTCCACCGTCTTGCGGTGGTCGATCAGATGCGCCTTGACGATTGGCGGATAAGAACTGCCGTCCGGTGTCTCAAAACAATAGCCGAACCCTTCGCGCAGGCGGTAGAGCGCAGTACGGTCAGCATAGATATCAATCAGTTGCTGCTGTTCGATCACGTAGCTTCTGAGATCGTCGATGCCATGGATATGGTCCGCATGGGCATGGGTATAGACGACCGCATCGATGTGCTGGACAGACGCCATCAGCATCTGTTCGCGAAAGTCCGGTCCGGTGTCGACAACCACGGTCGTCGTTCTCTGTTCGCCGATGCGCTCAACCAGCGCGGCGGCGCGGCGGCGACGATTTCTTGGATTCGCTGGATCGCATCGACCCCAATCGCCGGTGACACGCGGCACGCCGGGCGAAGACCCGCATCCCAGAATCGTCAGGCGCAGAGTGTCGGTCACAGGACCTCCACCGGACGCACCGCGCGGGAAAACAGCCGGAAGAAATTGTCGGTGGTGAGCCGCGCGACGTGCTCGGCGCTGACGCCGATCGTTTCCGCGAGAACGGCGGCTGTATTCACCACATAAGCCGGTTCGTTACGCTTGCCGCGATAGGGTGGCGGGGCGAGATAGGGCGCATCCGTTTCGACCAGCAGGCGATCATGCGGGATCTCCTTCGCGATCTCGCGGATGTCGCCGGAATTCCTGAAAGTCAGGATCCCCGAAAAGGAGACGTAGCCGCCAAGCTCGACGCCTTTCAGGGCAAGCGCCCTGCCCGACGAAAAACAATGAAGGAGGAAGGGGAAAGGACCCTTCCCCATTTCGTCCTCAAGGATGGCGGCAATGTCGTCGTCGGCTTCGCGCGCATGGATCACCAGCGGCAGGCCGGTGATCCGGCTGGCCGCGATATGGGTGCGAAAACCTGCGGCCTGATCGGCGCGCGGCGCCTTGTCGTAGTGGTAGTCCAGCCCCGCCTCGCCGATGGCGACCACCTTCGGATGCTCCGCCAGTTGAACCAGCTCGTCCACGCCGATGCCGCGCTCTTCGCCTGCATTGTGCGGATGGGTGCCGACCGAGCAAAACACGTCGTCAAAGGCTTCGGCAATTGCCCTGATTTCGTCGAAGCGGCGCACGCGCGTTGAGATCGTGACCAGCGTGTGCACGCCCGCCGCCTTAGCGCGCGCAACGATGGCCGCGCGCTCCTCGGCAAAGTCCGGGAAGTCCAGATGGCAATGACTGTCGACCAGCATGCTCAGGCGTCTTCCTTCTCCACATAGCGCGGAAATACCGGCTGCGGCGCGGGCAGCGGCGTCCCCGATTTCAGCGCATGGGCGTCGGAAAGATGCGCGAAGCCGCGCTCATCCCCGGCTACCGCCAGAAGGTCGAGCAGCTTGGCCGCAGACCCCGGAATGAACGGCTGGCACATCACGCCGACGCGGCGCAGCACCTCCGCGGTGGTGTAGAGCACCGTTTCCATGCGGGCCGGATCGGTCTTTTTCAGCGCCCATGGCTCCTGCGCGGCGAAATAGCGGTTTGCCTCCGCGACCACGGCGAAAATGCCGGCCAGTGCGACATTGATCGACTGGTCTTGCATGGCGAGGCGCGCATTTTCCAGCGCCGCCCCTGCCTGATCGAGGATCGCCCTGTCCGCCTCCGCCAATGCGCCCTTGTTCGGGACCGCTGCGTTGCAATTCTTGGCGATCATCGAAAGCGAACGCTGCGCGAGATTGCCGAGATCGTTGGCGAGGTCGGCATTGGTGCGGTTGACGATGGCGTCGTGGCTGTAGCTGCCGTCCTGCCCGAACGGCACCTCGCGCATGAAGAAATAGCGGACCTGATCCAACCCGTATTTGTCCACCAGTTCGAAAGGATCGACGACATTGCCAACCGATTTCGACATTTTCTCCCCGCGATTGAACAGGAAGCCGTGCGCATAGACGCGCTTCGGCAGTTCGATGCCGGCTGACATCAGGAATGCCGGCCAGTAGACCGCGTGGAAGCGCACGATGTCCTTGCCGACAATGTGCAGCGCTGGCCAGTAGCGCCATTGCGAACTGTCCGTGTCCGGGTAGCCCGCCCCGGTGATGTAGTTGGTTAGCGCGTCGACCCAGACATACATGACATGCTTTGGATCGCCCGGCACCGGCACGCCCCAGTCGAAGGTCGAGCGGGAGATGGACAGGTCACGCAAACCCGATCTGACGAAGCTGATGATCTCGTTGCGGCGCTCGGCAGGACCGATGAAGTCCGGATGGGCGTCGTAATAGGCCAGCAATCTGTCCTGATAGGCCGACAGGCGGAAGAAATAGGTCTGTTCCTCGTTCCATTCGACGGGCGAACCAAGCGGCTCGCGGCGCACGCCGTCCTCACCGACCGTGGTTTCCTTCTCGTCGAAATAGGCTTCCTGGCGCACCGAATACCAGCCCGAATAGCCGTCGAGATAGATGTCGCCATTGGCGGCCATCTTCTCCCAGATCGCCTGGCAGGAGCGATAATGGCGCGGCTCGGTGGTGCGGATGAACTGGTCGTTGGAACAGCCGAGTTTGACCAGCATGTCCTTGAAGATCGCGGAGTTGCGGTCGGCAAGCTCGCGCGGCGTGATGCCGAGCGCATCCGCATTCTGCTTCATCTTGAGGCCGTGCTCGTCCGTGCCGCTCAGGAAGAACACGTCCTTTCCGTCAAGGCGCTGGAAACGGGCAAGCACATCGGTGGCGATGTCCGTATAGGCGTGGCCGATATGCGGCCTGCCGTTGGGATAGAAAATCGGCGTGGTTATGTAAAATGTCTCGCGTGACATGGCGCGGTCAACTCTCAGGAATGTCTTTTCGGATTGACTTTTCTCAGCGCGCAGGCGGGAACCGGCGCGGGGCCAGCGTCACATTCGGCCAATTTGCGGCCTGAGGACGTTGTTGAGGCGGCTGATCATGGTCAACGCGTGCTGCTTCTGGTCGAGATTATAGGTTGCCGTCTCGGATATAGCTATCCGCGCCAGATGCCAAGCGTCTGACAGCTTTTTTGCGCGGCCCGTGTCGCCCGCCTGAGCCGCGTCCGAGGCAGCGCCCGCCAAAAGCTCCAGCGCGCGCTCGTTGAAAACGTCGAGCTGGATCGCGTTGTCGCGACCGCTGACCGCATCGGCCAGACGATGCGAGGCGGCGATGTCGGTCGGGCCGGTCGCCAATCGGTCGAGCGCCGTGGCTATTTCCACGCCGCCATATTGCTGGAGGACTATTGCCGAGCGCGCGCTGCCGCCCGCACGCGCGACGAGCGCGGCGCGCACCGGCTCCTCGTCGGGCAGTTCGCCGACATTGCCGAGAACCTGCCGCAACGCGCCGTCGTCCAGCGGCGACAGCCGCAACACCTGGCAGCGCGAACGGATGGTCGGCAAGAGCGCACCCGGCGAGTGCGCAATCAGGATGAAGATCGTGCGCGCCGGAGGTTCTTCGAGATTCTTCAGGAGCGCGTTCGCGGCGGCGGCGCGCATGTCGTCCGCCGGATCGACAATGACGATGCGCCATGAGCCGTCGCCCGATGTCAGGGAAAGGAAGCGCCCGATGCGGCGTATCTCGTCGACCGACAGTACGGTCTTGAACCCCTTGGTGCGATCATTGGCCGGTCGCGTCAGATGCAGCACCGCCGGATGCGCGCCGCTCGCGATCTGGCGGAACAAGGGCGTTTCAGGCCCGACCGTATTGAACAGGCCGTTGTCGGGCGGCGCGGCGGGCGAAAGCAGATGGCGGGCGAAGGCGAAGGCAAAGGTCGCCTTGCCTATGCCTTGCGGTCCGGCGAGCAGGATCGCGTGCGGCAACCGCCCTGCCCTTTGCGCGGCAAGCAGCATGTGCTGCGCCTCGACATGGCCGACGAGGTTCGCGGTCTCGGACGGCTCGGGAATGCCGCTGAGCGTGTCGTGCTGTTCGGGGGCGAGGCGTTCTTCCATGGCGGCCTTCATGCCTGCTCGGTCGGCTGCGGCGCAAAGTGCGTTTCAAGCGCTTCGAACACCTGCGATGCAATCTCAAGCTCGACCTCATCGGCGTTCTTGCCCGCATCGATCACCTTGCAGCGCTCCGGTTCAGCCGCGGCGATGTCGAGATAGGCGTGCCTGCGCTGCTCGTGAATTGCGACGTTTTCCTTTTCGAAACGGTCGGCCCCCTCCCCTTCGGCACGGCGCGATGCGGCGCGGCGCAACCCGGTTTCGGCGTCGAGATCGAGAAACAGGGAAAGGTCCGGCATCATGCCGTTGATGGCGACGCGTTCGATTGCATCCATCAGGCCCGGTTCGATATTGCCGGTGACGCCCTGATAGACGCGCGAGGAATCGATAAAGCGGTCGCACAGCACGATCATGCCGCTTTCGACCGCAGGCCGGATCACCTGTTCGACATGGTCGGACCGCGCCGCCGCGAACAGCAGCGCCTCCATTTCCGGCCCGAACTCCTCCGCCGCGCCGGAAAGCAGCACATGCCGTACCGCCTCCGCTCCCGGCGAGCCGCCCGGCTCGCGCGTCACGAGAACCCGGTAGCCCTTTTCGCGCAGTTTCCCGGCAAGGCGCTCGATCTGGGTGGATTTGCCCGCGCCTTCGCCGCCCTCGAATGTGATGAAGAAACCGCGCGCCAATGCCTTATCCAAAGCTTCCAGTGAAGCCTTACTTAGAGCGGGCGCGGCGCATGCACAATGAAAAGCGTCACAGGAAATCGCGCAGCCAGCCCACGGCAAGCTCTTCGACGGCGCTGCGGGCGCGCTGGCTCAATGTGCCCTTGCCCACGTCCTCCCCGGCAAACAGCGGCGTTTCCTGCGCGACTTCATTGCCGATCCAGACTTTCAGCGAACCGACAGGCGTCCCCTTGGCAATCGGCGCCTTTATCGGGCCGTGATACACGACACGCGCAATCACCTTGCCGCGATTTTCCTGCGGCAGGAAGATCGAGATTGCGCCCTTGGCCTTTAATGGCACGGTGGCTTTGTCGCCGCCGAACACCTTGGCTTGCCCCACCACCGCATCTGCGGCGAAAAGCGGGGCGCGGTCGAAGGCGCTCATGCCCCATTCGACGATCCGGCGCGCTTCCTCCGCGCGCTCCTTTTCGGAAGCAAGGCCGCCGAGCGCAACGAACAGTCGCCGCCCGTCGCGCTGTGCCGAACCGACAAAGGCATAGCCCGATTCTTCGGTGTAGCCGGTGCCGAGCCCGTCCGCGCCGATGCCAAGCGCAAGCAGCGGATTGCGGTTGCGCTGGGTGATCTTGTTCCAGGTGAATTCCGGCTGGCTGTAATATTTGTAGAATTGCGGATAATCGCGCCAGATATGGCTGGCCAGCAGGACGAGTTCCCGCATGGTGACGACCTGCCCCTCAGCCGGAAGGCCGGTGGAGTTCACGAACACCGAACGGGACATGCCGAGCGCCCTTGCCCGTTCGTTCATGCGCGTGACAAAGGCGGGTTCGGACCCCGCCATGCCTTCCGCGATGATGATGCAGCCGTCATTGGCGGACTGCACAATGACGCCCTGTATCAAATCCTCGAGCCGAATCTCCGACTTCAGAGCAGCGAACATGGTCGAGGTGCGCGAGGGCGCGCCGCCCGTACGCCATGCATATTCGCTGACCTTGTAGGTGTTGTTCAGCGTCGCCTTGCCGTTGGCGATGGCATCGAAAACCACCTCCATGGTCATCAGCTTCGCAAGCGAGGCGGGCGGCGCGGGCTGGTCCGCGTTTTTCGAGATCAGCACCGTGCCGGACTCGGCGTCGATCATGAACGCCTGCTGGGCCTTGGTCTCGAAAAGCTGGGCATAGGCCGGAAAGGCCAGCGCAAGCAGCAAGACCAGCGCGGCACTGACGATGCTTCTGCTTCGCATGTGGAAATCCGCGCCCGCGTCAGAACCGAACGGTCATCGCGTCTTCTGCGCCGAGCGACCAGGCGGCCTCAAGCATGGCGTCCGGCGCGGCGCGGCCATCTGGATAGAGGTCGAGCGCGAACCAGCGCACGCCTGTTTCGTCGACGGTGGAGTGCATCTCCGTGCGCCCATAGGCCGAAAGCGCCTTTTCGAGACGCCGTGCCTCGGCCTCGTCATGGAACGAGCCGACCATCACATAGTCAACGTCGCTGTCGGCAGCCGCGCCAGACTTCCAGGCTCCGTTTGCCGTTCCGAAAGCCGCCGCTATCGGGGCATTCGCGCGGTCGTCGCCCGAAGCATAGGAAAGTGAAAGTGCCGCTACCGTAACCGTGCCCTCGTCCGGGCGATTGGTGACGATCGGGCCAAGCTCAGGCAGAGCGAGCTGGAGCGCTGCGGGCGCGCCGGTGTCGAAGCCGTCCATGGAAGCGGTGGTGATGATGGGCAATGGGGGTTCGGGTTGGGCATTCGCCAGCACGCCGGGGAATGGCGCAGCGGCAGCGCCGGATGGCGTCGTTCCGTTCATGGCAATCATCACGCCGGTCGGAAGGCCGTCGGACGGATCGGGAGCCTTGTTGCCCGGACGATAGGAGGCCATCAGGAACGCGTCGTCATTGCCGTCGAGCGGAGCGCGGCCGATATATTCGACCTTCACGCTGGCCGTGCCGGAATGCACATAGTCGAGCATTTCGGCGGCGCGGCGCGACATGTCGATGATGCGGTTATTGGCATATGGCCCACGATCGTTGACCCTGACGATCACCGACGCGCCGTTCTTCGTGTTGGTGACGCGCGCATAGCTCGGAAGCGGCAGCGTCGGATGCGCGGCGGTCAGATGCGTCATGTCGTAGATTTCGCCATTGGCGGTCAGGCGTCCGTGAAATGCATCCCCGTACCAGGAAGCCGCGCCCAGCTTGCTGTAGCTGTTGACGTCTTTAGGATAATACCACTTCCCCTTGATCTGATAGGGTTTTCCGACCTGATCGCGACCACCGCCGCGTTTAAGGCGCGTCCGGTCCGTCGAAACGAGCGGACTGGCCTTCACGCCATATTCGGCTTCGGAGAAATATTCCTTGGTGGGCTTCTTCGCGACCGCTGAACGGACAGTCGTATCGGAACTCGTGCAGGCTGCGAGCAGCGCAGCGGAGGCGGTTATGACGGCGATGACTGAGGCGTGGCGAAGCCGCGTCTGGTAAGGCATCGTTGGCGCATCCCCTGCGTCATTGATCGGACAGGACGAACGCCCCGGAAAGAACGCAGCCCCTCGACGCCGCTCCATCTGTTTATCCAGATTTAATTAGCGGCCGTTTAATCGATTATGTCCGGAAATGGGCAAGATTGTGGCAAATTGCCTTCTTCGCGGCTCTGTGGACAAATGCCGCTCGGTCTAGAAGCGATATGTCATGCCGAGCACCGGGCCGCTCATGCGCGTGTCGAACACGTAGCCGTCGTCGTCATAGTCGACATCGAGCACCTTGTATCCGGCAGAAAGCGACAGATGGTCGGTGAAGGTGTAGTTCACGGTTCCGAGCACTGACCATGTGAGGTCCGAACCCGCTCCGAACCCGCCGACATCGGCCTGCGCCTGTAGCGAAAGATGCTCCGTCAGGCCGACGAAGGCTCGCGCACCGATCAGCGGATCGGTCCAGCCGAAGCTCTCGCCATAGCTGGCCGACCTGCCCAGGGCGCTCACCGTCACATCGTTGGAGATATGCCAGAAGCGCGCGCCGCCGAGCAGGTCGAATGTGAACTGTTCCGTATCCAGCAGGCGGTAACCCGCCTGAAGCGTCGCCGTAAACTGCGTGGTGTCGACGGCTGCATTGATCCGCGCGCCGGGCGGCACCGGAAAGGGAACAGGCGGCAGGCCGAAAACCTTGCTGTCGGTCGTGTCGACATACATCACGTCGCCCGAGAACACGAAACGGTCATAGCGGCCCCAGATGTTCAGGAAGCCGCCGAAATTGAGATCGTCCATGATATCGGAAAAGGACTTCTCGGTGCCGATGGTGGGCGCGCGCTGAAAGGGCGAGATGTCGCCCTTGATGCCCGTTGCCCACATATAGGGCGTGACCTGCAACGCCCATGTCGCGCGCTCGGCCTCGGCGGGCGGGGCCGCAGTCGGGTCAGCCGCGCGTGCCGGATGCGCCGTACAGAGGAACAGGGCGATGGCAGCAAGATATCTTGTCACGGTTCCGTCCCTCCGGTCGGTTGCGTTGACGGCGGTCACGCCAGCGTGTCCTTGTAGATGCGACCGTCCTTCATGATAAGTTTCAGGTTCTTCTCAGGGTCGGCAATCAGCTTGAGATCGGCGAGCGGGTCGCCGTCGACAATGAGGATATCGGCGAACGCATCCGCTTCGATGACACCAACCTTGCCCTGATAGGGATTGCGCGGGCCGGACATCGCCAGAAGCTCGGCATTCGTGCCGGTCGCCATGATGAGCACTTCATCATTGGCATACCAGCGCGTCATCTCGGTCAGGATGGCGTTCTGGTTGCGCGTCATGGCGGGCGCAAAGAGGATATCGGTGCCCCATGCGGTTTTCAGATTGTATTTCTTCGCAAGCCCGAATGCCGTGTCCGTTCCGGCAAACATGATCCTCTGCTTGGCGCGGTTTTCGGAGCCTTCGGGATAGGTGTTCGCATATTGGTTGTCGATGAACGCCTGCGAGGAAAACCAGATGCCCTTGTCGGCCATGATCTTCGCCGTTTCCTCGTCCATGAGCTGGCCGTGCTCGATGCACCGGACGCCGCCGCGAATGGCGATCTGAATGGCGCGCGAAGTATAGGCGTGGACGGTGACATAGGTTCCCCAGTTTTCCGCGCAATCGACTGCGGCGCGAAACTCGCCCTCTGTGTACTGGCTGACATCGATGGGATCGTAGCTTGACGCCACCCCTCCCCCGGCGGCGAGCTTGACCTGGCTGGCCCCGAGCATGAGCTGCTCGCGCACGCGCTTCATGACCTGGTCGGGACCGTCCGCGATCATGCCCGCCCCCGCGGTCTCGCCACGGCTCAGCGGCGCGTCCGGCTGGGCAGGAACCTCGTAAGGCAGGCGGAAGTCGCCGTGCCCGCTGGTCTGCGAAATCATTGCGCCCGAGGGCAAGATGCGCGGACCCGGCGTCAACCCGCTGTCGATGGCGCGTTTCAGGCCGAATGCGGGACCGGCAAGATCGCGAATGCTGGTGAACCCGCGCATCAGCGTCTTGCGCGCCTCCTCCGCCGCCGCGAGATTTATGTATCCGATGTCGGCGGTCATCAGGTCGAGCATCGGCATGGCCGCCATCATCGCGTGCCAATGCGCGTCGATCAGGCCGGGCATCAGAGTGCGGCCCCCGCCGTCGATGACATGGACGCCAGCCGCGAGCGGCTGCGCATCCGGCTCGACCGCCTTGATCTTGCGGCCCTCCACCACAACGCGCCGCCCATCCACCAGCTTGCCCGACTTGCCGTCGAAAAGCCGGATGTTGGTGAAGGCGACCGGCGTGGCGGGCGCATCCGGAATGGCGGCAGTCGCGCTTGCCGGCCAAAGCGCCGCGCCGGCAAGCACGGATGTCGCGCCTGTGAGAAACGACCGCCGCGAGAATTTCCGCTCGATGAAGGAATTCAGCCGGGCGAAGGCGGGGCTGTGGCAAAGGCATGTGGGCGCGGCTTGCTTGTCGGAACCTGTCTCGGCACATTCAAACATCGTGGTTCCTCTCCTGGCAGCCGCTATCGCAGCCACGATATGCAAGCTGGCCTGCCTTCTGTCGATCTCTTTTTGCTTCAGAACAACTGCATGTTGACGCCGCGCCGCAACCGCCTATAAGCGGCGTTCGAGCAGCCAACCCATCAGTTGGAAGAGTGGCCGAGCGGTTTAAGGCACCGGTCTTGAAAACCGGCGTGGGCGCAAGTTCACCGTGGGTTCGAATCCCACCTCTTCCGCCAGCTATCAGAGATAACAGATTGAAATACATAAACGAATTTGGTTTTGTAAGTCCTCGCTCCTAACGCCATCCCTCGCACGACAGCGCACGAGAGGGCAGGAGGGCGCAAGGCGGCACGCGGCATTCGGGGGAATAATCATTCGCCCGCGGATTTCGGACTAGCCATAGCCATAGATGGAACTGGCGCACGGCTCCTCGACGCGACATGATGTAAGACATGGAATCAATATTTCTTAACTCATTGATTAACTCGTGAGTTGACTTATATGTCAATTCACGATGTGATACTTCGAAACCTAAAGCGCGAACTGTTCGTCGTTGAATCGGCCTTTTTTTGGAGAAGAAACCCCCAGATTTGCATATGTTTCAAGAGAAGTTGCCGAATTTGCGTTCGGGAATGTGGGTGATTCACATCTGGCGCGTTTAGGCAGTGTTGCTGCCGCAATACTCGATGACTTTATAGAAGGCGGAGTCATTACGGTTGGGATGGACCCTTATAGCAAGTCGAGTTCATGCAGAATGGCGCGCGTCGACAGTTCGGATCCGCAGTATGACATTTGGGATATGAGATGCTTAGACCCAAAACCAGGTGCACGGGTTCTAGGAGCGTTTGCCGAGAAAGATGTATTCATCGCGCTCACATGGGACTTCAGGGAGAATTTTGATGAGCAGTGGTCCGAAAAAATCCAAGAATGTATATCAGAGTGGCAAAGGATCTTTGGGAAATACCTCCCAGTTAAAGGAATCGAACTTAAAGATTACCTTTCAGAACCGTATTCCGTTGTCTGATCCGACTAAAGTCGACATGATCAGTGGAGTAGATCTTTCGTACATCAAGACACGAAATCGCCTTTCAGCTTTCAATGCTGTGCACACTGAATTTAGAAAGAGCGGACTTAGCCAAAAGCAATTGGCTATGAAGCTCAACGATATGGATCAAGGACGCCTTTCAAAGCTGCTCGGAGCGCCTGGAAACTGGACGCTTGATACAGTTGCCGAACTATTATGGGCCACCTCGGGAGCGCGGTTGGCGTACACCCTTGACTATCCATTGAAGAAAGCACGAAGGAACGATACTCGCCCGCACTACCTCGACGTTCCCATTGTCACTAAGCCGAAGCCGGCTGGCATAGACATCGTTTCCAAGTTCGATTCCCCAACTAGCACCGGCTTACCTGTAACCGTGCGGCTTAAGGAGCCTGCATGATACCCAAACCTTCATATAACGCAGAATTCGGCTTCCTTTGCGACCTAGTTAGACAGGAAGACAATGGAAAGTACATCTTTGTGGGGGCATATAATGAAGTTATTCACGTTCGGACTTTTCCATCACAAGTCAGATTTACCCTAGTTCTTCAGGTCCGAAATACGGATAAATCCGCGTGCGCCTTTGAACTCAGAGGATCTTTTAATTCAGAGAAATTTGAAGCACAAGGCACTCTGAGTCCAAGTGGAATAGGAGCTGCATTCGCCCCATTGCTTTTACCCGTTCTTAACATCGAGAAACCCGGAACACTTAATATTAAGTTCAAAGCTGCCGGCGGCCGCTGGAAAACTGTCGCGCACGCAAGAATATTACTTGATCCTAAGTCGGAGAGCGCTGCGCGACATGAAGAGGATCTCAATTGACGTTTCTATAGCACCGGTCGGCTACAGCGTGCTACCGCCTCGCCGTTCCAGCCGGCAGGCCAGATCCGAATATCGGTTTCACTATTACCGCGCGGGGCCCTCTACTTCGGGAAGTATTCAACGTGGGTTTCCGCGGTGCGGCCGAAATAGACGACGCGGCGGCCGAGAAACGAGACGATGTATCCGGCGCAACCGGCGAGCTTCGCCTTCTCGCTGAAGGCGATGTAGCTGTAGTCTGCCGGATTCGCTTGCGCCCATCGCACCAGACGCTCGATTTCTCCAGCGTCGAAGGCGGCGGCAACGCTGCCGGCGGATGGCTTCATGTTCAGCACAATGCTGTCGCCATCCGGCAGATAGTAGGTCTGGGCGTTGCAGCGATAGTCGACGGCGTAACCCTCGAAGCCGGCGGCGATCAGCTTGCCGACAATCTGCGGAAAGCTCAGGCTGCCGTCATGGGCGCCATTCAGGCAAGTTTCGGCAATAGAAATGCGTTCCGCGTCCATAGCGGTTTCCTTTCAGGTTGATTTTGAATTGAACCGGCGGGTTCAGTCCACCGGGGTCGTCTTGAGCCCGCGCCGTTCGGCAAGCGCCTTCAGGATAAGATCGAGCGCTTCGCGCTCATCCTTCGTCAGCACGCCGAAGAACTCGGCATCATTTTCATCGGCAAGCAAAGCAAGCGCCGGAACCTTGGACCGCCCCTCCTCCGTCAGGGACAGGCTGTGCGCACGCTTGTCCTGCGGATTTCCTGACTTCTCAATCAAACGCTTTGCCAGCAGTCTGTCCGCAAGCTTGCTGATTGCCCCCTTTGTCATGCCCATCTTGTCAGCCAGAACGGACGGAGGTGTGGAGTCCATATCGTAAAGCACCCGCATGAACGACCATTCCGCCACGGTGACCCCTTCGGCCATGACCTTTCTGGCAAATTCCTGCGACACGGCATTCGACACCATGCGCATCCAGAAACCTGTGTGATCGGTCAGACCGGAGGCCATGGCTATCCTTTCGTTCACTAGGAAACTACATCAATCTGGTTTCCTAGTCAACTGCATTCAGGTTCTGGTGATTTTACGCTCAGATCGAAGCCGGTCTCTTATGACGTAGTGCCCTGCACTACCCCGCCCAGCAAAACCCGAAAGCGCAACCCGTGACCGTGACTTTCTGGGTCACTGCAAACGGGTTTGGCGAAGACAGCACGACACGGAAGAGACGCGAGCGGTCGCGCGGGCGGAAAAGGTTTTGAAACTCCGCCGGCAGTGCGTCCGCGACGGCAAGCACGCTGTCGATGTAGCCTTTGGCGGTCTCTCCACCGCTGCGCAGGTTCACCACCATGCCTTTGCGGATGGGAAACATGTATTCGTCCGGCAGGTAGGCCAGAATGTAGATATTGCCGCCATTGATCTGCAGCAGTTCGTCGCCCGGTTGCACCACCTGCCCCGGTACGGGCACCTTCACGCCAATCACGCCTGCGCCGCTGGCACGGATGTTGCCGTCATCGAAAATCGCCTCCAGCCTTTCCATCGCCTCTCGAGAAGTGTCACGCGATTTTGCGACCTGCGCCAGCTCATCCTGTGCCGACGCTTTCTGTGCTGTCAGTTCCGCCATCTTCTGCGCGGCGGCGAAGCTGCTCTGAAGCGCGCTGTCGCGTGAAAGGACTGAGATCACCCCGCGACTCGATACCTTGTCGAAACTCGTGACAGTCTTCGTCGATTCCTTCGCATTGCGCTCCGCCAGCGGCGCTATCGCATCGACAACGTCCAACTGGCCGCGCAACTGGCTTTCGCGCACCGCAAGCTCACCGTCACGAAGCGCAAGCTCGGCAATTTCCTTCACCATCTCGAAGGATTCGAGCTTGAGGAGCGGCGTCCCCTCCTCAACGTGATCTCCTTCCTGCACATAAACCTCGACGATCTTGCCCGTATAGCTTGCGTCAACCGCCCTCATTCCTGTCAGCACGATGCCATCTGCCGAAAGGACGAAAATCGCGCCGAACAGGTAGTAAAGGAGCGAGGCACAGAACGCCCCGATCATGCCGAGATAGACCAGGCGGCCCCACTTCGCTGAAGCTGCGCGCTGCTGCTTGCCGAGATTGTCTGCGCGCGGGGCGCTGCGAAGCTTTTTCATGGTGTCACCAGGGGCGCTCCAGCCGAACTTTCGACGGAGTGTAATTGTCACGATGCGAACCGCGCAGCGCCCATTCATCGATATAGGCCAGCAACCGAACAGGTCGCATCACAAAGCTCATGAACGCGGCATAGCCCGGCAGGAACGGCAGATTTCGCCAGAATACAGGCCGCCCCGTGGTCCAGGCGCCAATGGCGAGAACTGCGACGTCGAGCGCCAGCAGACCAATCTGCATGCCTATCAGAATGGCGACGGCAAACGAACCGAAGGAAAGGAAGAGCCAGAGAACATAGAGCGGGAAAAATATCGCGCCCACTACGTTGAACAGCAGGAAATCCCACTGATGGATCACTTCCGATGCCCGGTAGCCGGAATTGAACGGATTGAGCAGCCGCCTGTGCTTGCGGAACCTGATCCAGACCGCGTCGCGCTCCCAGCGCAGGCGCTGCCGGATGTACTGGAACGCCGATGTCGGCACGTCGGTATAGCAGATCGCCCCCGGCGCATAGACAATGCGCCATCCCTTGCAGCGCAGGCGTATGGTCGTATCGAGGTCCTCGCCGCCGCCCACATCGAAGCCGCGCACGGATTCAAGCGCAGTGCGACGGAAAGCGCTGAACGCACCTGACGCGCACACCACCTGATCGACCGCATTGGCGATGCGCTTGCCGACCGAGATCGACTGGAGGTATTCGATTTCCTGTATCTGCGAGATCAAGCTCGCATTGCCGTTTCGCGGGGCTATGTCCCCACATACCGCTGCAACGCTTGGGTCATCGAACGGTTCGAGCAAGCGCTCCACCGCATAGCGGTCGAAGGAACAGTCGCAATCGACATTGATGAGGATTTCACCATTCGCCGACTTGCAGGCCAGATTGATTCCGCTCGACTTGCCGCCGCGCAGATCCGTGGTGACAATTTTCGTCGCCAGTCCACGGGCCACCAGCGATCGCGCTACGCTCGACATACGGTCGGTCGACCCGTCGCTGACAATCACGATTTCGAACCGGCTGAAGGATTGCTCACCGAGCGAGCGCACACAGGCTTCCAGCGCATCCTCTTCGTTATGACCGATCAGAATGATGCTGACTGAGGGAAATGCCCTGAGGATCTTTGCCTTTTGCTCTTCTTCCTCGGGCCGGTCGCGCATCGTCAACGCCGCCGCAACGAATGGCAGGATATAGCGCGGGATCTCGAATATCACCGTATACCAGAAGATTACCACCAAACTCGAAGTGGTCTGGGCGAAGAGAAAAGCAAATCCCAGCTCGATATCGTTCAATCTTGGGTCCGCCCGTTGGTGCCGACCAGTTGCAGCGCTGGGCCAAGCAAATCCGAAAGAATTGCTTCTGCCGCCCTGATCTCCTGCTTCAAGACATCGGCCATTTGCCGGTCGCGACGGTTCAGCAGCAGGTAGTCGTCGCGCTCCCCGATATGTACGCTGGCAAGCTGGCCCAATCCGTTGGACAGGCATTCCAGAAACAGCGTGCGCAGCTTCTCGAAGTGCAGTGTGCCGCCATTCCCGATCAACTCGTCCCGATTGCGGTACGTGACTTGCACGATTGTGGGCCGTGACTCGTGCCTGCGCTCGATTTCGCTCGTGAGAGATGCAGGAAAATGCGCTGCCATCGTCCTTTGAACGCGCCGGTTCAGCATTACGATGGCAGCCTCCGTCAACGTGTAGGAATAGATGTCGAAACGACCGATGCTCGCGCCATCCGTGCGTCCATCGCAATCCAGGCAGATGAAGCCGATTTCGGGTTCAGAGGTCGTGCTGGAGCATGACTGGCAAAGCTGGACCTGCCCCGGCTTGTCGTAATCCTTGCCATAGTTTCGAAGTTGGCCGCTGCATTTCGGGCATACCAATGCGCTGCCTTGTCGGAAGGCGTCTTCCGGTTCCAGAGCCGCGCAGCGATAGTGATGCACCAGGGAAACTTCGCGCAAATTTGCCGAGCGGCATTTCGGACATTCCTCGCGCACGGACAGCCGGCGCGATTTGCATGTTCCGCATTCGTGCATGCGGTCGAAAAAGACACGCTGAAGCAGGCCGCGTCGCGCCATCGCCTCGGCCATCGGCACCGTCACGGGAGCCGAGGGAAAGCCCGGATAGCAGACAGCCTCTGAAGTCGAGACCAACCGGTGCGCCGTAAGAGAACGCCCGGAAACGAACATGTGCGCTATGAGTTCGATTTCAGGCCCGTGATCCTCCCGCAAAGCGAGTTCGATCCGCTGCCTGCGCTGGCGAAAATCAAGGATGCAGTTGGCCGTCTTTACCCACGTCTCGCGGTCGAGCGGATCAAACCGAACATCCGCGAAATCGCCTGCGCCGGTCCCCACTTCGATCACAGGCACCAGATTGACGCCGATCGCGTCGCGCAGCTTGTGCAGATCGCCACCGGCGCCGCCGGCCAGGATGACGCCATCGATCTTGCCGTCGTGCGAGACGTCGAAGATCTGCTCAAGAAGCGGCTGTATTGCCAGATTGGTCCTCGGATACCATTCCACCCTTGGCCTTTCGAACAGGCCGAAGGACTGCCAGAACTCGCAGATATGCTGGGTAATATCTTCTTGCCCAACAACTGGAACAGCAGTGGACAGCCCCGCCGCCGCGGCCACACCCACCACCATTTCAACCCCCTAGTTTCTTCTGTTTTTTCTTACCTATATGTACTTATTACACACACGATACTTAAGAAAACATCTTATCCGACGTAGATCGAATGATCTATATATAGTATTGTATGGTTAATGCATTTCATTTTATATAATTACATGGGCGGTACGTAAGAAGACGTTCTCGTCACGCTTATTTTCCTGGTCCTGCGGCGCGCACGCAACAGCACTGCGTGTTCGAGAAAACGAGACCGTCCGGGACCTGTGGAAAGCTTTTGCGGCCCCTTGTGATGGTGTGGGAAGGAAGGTGGCGTTGAGCTAACGTCGCTTCATGAAACCTTCCAAAGACATCGCCCGCCTTATCGAAATCATGGCCGCCCTGCGCGACCCCGAAACCGGATGCCCGTGGGACATCGAACAGGATTTCGCGAGCATAGCGCCCTACACAATCGAAGAAGCCTATGAAGTGGCGGACGCCATAGCACGCGGCGACATGGACGACCTGCGCGACGAACTGGGCGACCTTTTGTTGCAGGTTGTCTATCATGCGCGGATGGCGGAAGAGGCCGGCGATTTCCGCTTCGAGGATGTGGTGATGGCTATCACCACCAAGATGATCCGCCGGCATCCGCATGTTTTCGGCGACGAGGCCGCGCGCAGCGCAGGCATGGCCAAGGGCGTTTGGGAAAAGATCAAGGCCGAGGAAAAGGCGGAGAAGCGCGCGGCGCGGATCGCGCGCGGGCTCGACCCCGAGGACCATGGAAGCGGCTATCTCGACGGCGTGCCGGTCGCCCTGCCCGCTTTGACACGCTCGCTGAAACTTCAGGAACGGGCGGCGCGGGTCGGCTTCGACTGGGGTGCGCCCGGCCCTGTGCTCGAAAAGATCGAGGAAGAGATCGGCGAATTGCGGCAGGCGCTGGCATCAGGAGATGTCGCGGCGGCAAAGGACGAGTTCGGCGACGTCCTTTTCGCTCTGGTCAATCTCGGGCGACACCTGCATGTCGATGCCGAAAGCGCGCTGGCGGGCACCAATGAGAAGTTCCGCACGCGCTTCCATTTTATCGAGCGGCGGCTGAACGAGAGCGGCAGCAGCCTCGAACAGGCTTCACTTGAAGAGATGGAAGCGCTCTGGCAGGAGGCGAAAGGCGCCTAGAGCGTTTCACAGTTAGTTTGAATCATTCTGTTTGTCGTTTGGCGAGGCGATCCACAAGGAAGGTCGCGAAGAACGGGCTGGTTGCCCGGTCGAGCGGCATGACGAAGTGGGTGCCCGCCAAACGCAAACCCGAAGGGCCGGGCCGGTTTGCGCCAAATCCTTCGGTCTTTGTCTTGTCCGGGCCACCAGCCCGACCTGCGCCAAACCCCTTGGCCTTGTCGCAAACCATCGCCGGCAGAATGCTTCAAACTAACTGCGAAACGCTCTAGGGCGCTTTCGGAGCGAGGCGATCTTCGATTGCCCGGCGCGCATCGCGGGTCGTGTGGATCGTCAGCTTGACGCTGCCGTCATCTTCGTCATGCCGTCCCGTGACATCGCCGTTTCGGTAGATCCAGTCGATCAGGCCCATCTGGTCGGGCCGCAGGACAAGCTCGAAATCGCCGGAGACGCCGGAAAGCAATTCCTCGATGCGCGCCAGCAGCGCGGCAAGGCCCTCCCCTGTTTCTGCGGAAATCGCGATTGCAGGCGCGGGACGGTCCACGCGACTGCGTGAAAGCAGACGCTCGCGATCCGAAGGATCGATCAGGTCCACCTTGTTCCAGACTTCGATCACCCGGTCCGTGTCTTTCGGATCGACGCCAAGGTCGCGCAATATGTGCTCCACATCGTCGGCCTGCACCCCGGTGTCGGGGTCCGCGATGTCGCGCAGGTGAATGATGAGGTCGGCCTCGACAACTTCTTCCAGCGTGGCGCGGAAGGCCGCGATGAGGTGCGTCGGCAGGTCGGAGATAAAGCCGACCGTATCGGACAATATCACCGTCGTGCCATGCGGCAGGCGCAATCGCCGCAAGGTCGGGTCGAGCGTTGCGAACAGCATGTCCTCGGCAAGCACGCCTGAGCCGGTCAGCCTGTTGAAAAGCGTCGATTTGCCCGCATTGGTGTAGCCGACGATGGCGACAACCGGAAAGGGAACCTTGCGGCGCTTGGCGCGATGCAGGTCGCGGGTGCGGCGCACGGTTTCCAGTTCGCGCTTGAGGCGGATGATCTTTTCCTGAAGTATCCGGCGGTCGGCCTCGATCTGCGTTTCGCCGGGACCGCCGAGAAAACCCGCGCCGCCGCGCTGGCGTTCAAGGTGGGTCCAGCTTCGCACCAGCCGCCCCTTTTGATAGTTCAGATGGGCAAGTTCGACCTGCAACACACCCTCCTTGGTGCGGGCGCGCTCGCCGAAGATTTCGAGGATCAGGCCGGTTCGGTCGAGCACCTTGGCGTTGAACGCCTTTTCGAGGTTGCGCTGCTGCACGGGCGTGAGGGCATGGTCGACAATGACCAGTTCCGCATCGTCGTCCTTCACCGCCGCGGCGATTTCCTCGACCTTGCCCGTGCCCAGCAGCGTGGCCGGACGCGGATCGTTCACGACAACGATTTCAGCCTTGACCGGATCAAGCTCTATGGCCTGTGTCAGGCCGACGGCTTCCTCGAGCCGCGCCTCGGGCGTGCGCGTGAGGCGTGGAGCGGCCCCCTCGCTGCGATCGTCCGCTTGCGGTCGCTTCAGCACGGGCACGACGACGATGGCGCGCGTGCCTGCTGTCCGTTCCGGTGTATCCGTCATGACGGCAGATTGAGGCGAACGCCCGAAAGGATCAACCTTCCCGGCCGCCTTCCTCACCCTCAAACATCTGCACAGGCTGGCTGGGCATGATGGTCGAGATCGCATGCTTGTAGACAAGCTGCGAATGCCCATCCCTGCGCAGCAGCACGCAGAAATTGTCGAACGAAGTCACGACGCCCGTCAGCTTGACGCCGTTGATGAGAAAAATCGTGAGAGGATTCTTGCTCTTGCGTACTGAATTGAGGAAGAGATCCTGAAGGTTTTGCGTGCGGTCCGCCATTTTTTATTCTTTCGCCGGTCCCCGTCTGTTTTTTCGCAATGCGCCAAAATAGACATCATCTGTCAAGGGCTTGGCGCGATCCGTTCTTTGTACCGGTGCCTGTATAACGCGTTATCAGGCAACTGTTTTTTCCGCAACGTCAAAAAAGGCCTGGCGCAGTGAAGTTGCGACACTGCCCGGATGGCCGTTGGCCACCGGCTCGCCGTCGATCTCCACGACCGGCATGACGAGCGTCGTGGCAGCCGTGATGAAGGATTCGCGCGCCTTCTTTGCCTCCTCCACGGAAAACCCGCGTTCTTCCACCTTGAGGTTGAGCTTTTCCGCGATCTTCATCACGGTCGTGCGCGTGATCCCGCGCAGGATGCCATGCTCCGCCGGGCGCGTGACCAGCGTGCCATCTGAGGTGACGATCCATGCGTTGGTCGCGGCCCCCTCTTTGACCGTGCCGTCAGCGTCCACGAACCAGGCTTCCTGCGCGCCCGCTTCTTTCGCCTTCTGCCGCGCCAGCACATTGGGCAGCAGGCCCACGCTCTTGATGTCCACGCGGTCCCATCGATTCTCCGGTACGGTAATGACCTTGATTCCCGTCTCGGCGCGTTTGGCGGCGGCTTCGGGACTGCTCCGCTTCGCGGTTATGACCAGAGCCGGTCGCGTGCCCGGACCGGGGAAAATATGGTCGCGCGGCGCGACGCCACGCGTGATTTGCAGGTAGACAAGCCCGTTCTTCACGAGGTTGCGACGAACCACCTCGGCCATCAGCTTCTTGAGCACGGCGCGGCTGACCGGCCATGCAATCGACAATTCCCGCAGCGAGCGGTCGAGCCGGTCGAGATGGCCTGTCATGTCGATGATGTAGCCGCGCGCCACTTCGCAGACCTCGTAGACGCCATCCGCGAACTGATATCCGCGATCCTCGACATGCACGGCAGCATCGGCATGGCGCACATAGCGCCCGTTCACATAAGCAATACGCGGCATTTTCGTCCCTCAGAAAAATTCCAGGCTGACACGGAATAGTTGTTCGACATCCTTCACCGCTTTCGCCAGACAGAAAATGACGACGCGATCCTTCGCCTTGATGCGCAGCGACCCGTTCGGCTTCAGAACGCTGCCGTCGCGGTAGATTGCGCCGATGCGCATTCCCTCCGGCAGGTCCAGTTCGGCAAGCGGAGAGCCGACGAGCGGAGACGTGTCGAGCGCTTCGGCCTCGATAATCTCGGCGGCGCCCTTGTCGACGCTGTGGACGGCGCGGATGCGGCCACGGCGAACATGCTGCAGCACCCGCGAAATGGTGACGGTGCCGGGGTTAACCTGCGCATCTATGCCGACCGAACGCGACAGGTCGATATAGGCGGGGTTGTTGATGAGCGCGAGGTTGGATTTGCAGCCCAGCCGTTTCGCCATCACGCTGGACAGGATGTTGACCTGGTCCGAGTTGGTGAGCGTGACCATCAGGTCCGCGTCCTGCACTTCCGCTTCGAGCAGCAGCTTTTCATCGAGCGCGCTGCCGGCCAGTACGACGGTGTCGTGCAGTTCGTCGGCGATCTTTTCGGCGCGTTCGCGGCTGGACTCGATCAGCTTGACGCGCACCCGGCCGCGCCGCTGCTCGATGGTCCGCGCAACGTAGAGACCTATGTTGCCGCCGCCCGCAATGACCATTCGCGAGGCTTCCTTTTCCTCATGGCCGAACAGGCCGAGCGTTCGCTTGACCTGATCCTTGGTCGTGACGACATAGGCGCGGTCCCCGACCTCCAGCTGGTCGGCGGAATGCGGGATGAACAGCTTGCCCGAGCGATTGACCCCCACCACGGTGGACGGCAGGTCCGGGAAAAGCGCCGAAAGCTGCGACAGCGGCGTGTTCACCACGGGACAGTCTTCAAGGCACTCGATGGCGACCATGATGATCTTGCCATCCGCGAAGCGCACGACATCGTCGGCGCCCGGCAGGGCAATGCGGCGCAGCACCATTTCGCCTGCTTCGATTTCCGGCGAGATGATGACATCGATCGGCACGTGGTCCCGCGAGAACAGGTCCGCGAAATGCGGTTGCAGGTAGGATTGCGACCGTATGCGCGCAATCTTCACCGGTACGCCGAACAGGGCATGCGCCACTTCGCAGGCAACGATGTTGACCTCGTCGAACAGCGTGACCGCGATAATCATGTCCGCTTCCTGTGCACCGGCCGATTCCAGCACGTCCGGATGCGCGCCATGGCCGACGAAGCCGCGCACGTCGAGGCTGTCGCGCACCCGGTGGATCAGTTCGGGCGCGGTATCGATGATCGATACGTCGTTCTTTTCAGCAGCCAGTCGTTCGGCGATGCCGTAGCCGACCTGTCCCGCGCCGCAGATTATGACGCGCATGACTGGCGTCCGCCTTCAGTCGACATCTCAGACCCCAAGGGACTTCAGCTTGCGGTGAAGCGCGGAGCGCTCCATGCCGATGAACTCGGCAGTGCGAGAGATATTGCCGCCGAAGCGGTTGATCTGGGCAATCAGATATTCCTTTTCAAACATTTCGCGGGCCTCGCGCAGCGGCAGCGCCATGATGTGCTGGTCCGACTGGGTCGGGGTGCGGGGCATGACGTCGCCGATTTCCGACGGCAGCAGGTCCGCCGTGATCGGCGCGGACGCATCGTCCTCGCGGATCAGGATCATAAGCCGCTCGATGTTGTTGCGAAGCTGGCGCACGTTTCCGGGCCAGTTGTGCGCCTGGAGCACGGCCATGGCATCGTCGGCGATGCGGCGGGGGCGGATGCCCGCCTGCCGCGCGATCTGGTTCATGAAGTGATCTACCAGATAGGGAATGTCCTCGCGCCGCTCGGCCAGCGCCGGGACGAGGACCGGGACGACCGCCAGCCGATGGTACAAGTCTTCGCGGAACCGGCCTTCGGCAATCATGCCTTCGAGGTTCTGGGCGGTCGAGGATATGATGCGCACATCGACCTTGACGCGCTTGGTGCCGCCCACGCGCTCGAACTGCTGGTCCACGAGCACGCGCAGGATCTTGTTCTGTGTCTCGCGCGGCATGTCGGCCACTTCATCGAGGTAGAGTATGCCTCGATGCGCCTCTTCCAGCGCGCCAACCTTGCGCTCGCCGCCGTTCGACTCGGTGCCGAACAGCTCGATTTCCATGCGCTCCGGCGTGATCGCCGCCGCGTTGAGCGTCACGAACGGCCCGGTCTTGCGCGCCGAATGCGCGTGGATCGCGCGCGCCACCAGTTCCTTGCCGGAACCGGACGGCCCGATAATCATCACGCGGCTGTTGGTCGGCGAGACGCGGTCGATGGTCTGGCGCAACTGCACCATGCTGGACGACATGCCGATAAGGTCGGCGCTCTCGCCGCTGCGCAGCTTCAACTCCGACACCTCGCGCTTGAGCTTGGAGGTTTCCAGCGCGCGTTCTGCGACTAGAATGAGCCGGTCGGCCTTGAAGGGCTTTTCGATGAAATCATAGGCGCCGCGCCGGATAGCCGAAACCGCCGTCTCGATATTGCCGTGGCCGGAGATCATCACCACCGGCAGGCCGGGATGCATGGTCTTGATCTGGTCCAGCAGCGCCAGCCCGTCGAGCCGAGACCCCTGCATCCAGATGTCCAGGAAAATGAGGCGCGGCACGCGGTCGGCAATCGCCGCAAGCGCACTGTCGGCGTCGTGCGCCGTGCGCGTTTCATGCCCCTCGTCGCTCAAGATTCCCGCCACGAGTTCTCGGATATCGGCTTCGTCGTCAATGATCAGAATATCAGACGCCATTTGCGACCTTCTTTTCAATCTCTTCGTCCGATGGAGCGCCCGGCGACACACCGGTGGCGGCAGCCGGAAGAATGATGCTCACCATGGCGCCCCGCCCTCCATGGAAATCATCCGGCGCGTCATTGAGTTCCAGGCGTCCGCCATGGTCCTCGATGATTTTCTTGACAATCGCGAGACCGAGGCCAGTGCCCTTCTCGCGGGTCGTCATGTAGGGTTCGAGCAGCCGCTGGCGGTTTTCGCGCGGCAGGCCCTTCCCGTTGTCCATCACGTCGATGCGCACATCCGCGCCGGCGCGGCGCGCCCTGATGCGGATTGCGCCGGGCTCGCCTCCCTGCCGTCCGTCGATGGCTTCGGAGGCGTTCTTGATGATGTTGCCGAAGGCCTGCGAAAGCAGGCGGCTGTCGAATGTGCCCAGCAGCGGCTCGTCACCGAAATCGCGCTCGAAGCGGATATCGGAGCGGCTGACCTCGACAAGGAAGGAGGCTTCGCGCAGCGGCTCGCGCAGGTCGAGCATCTTCATCTCGGGCTTGGGCATGCGCGCAAAGGCCGAGAATTCGTCCACCATGCGCCCTATATCCTCGACCTGCCGGATGATGGTGTCCGTGCACTGGTCGAACACCTCGCGGTCCTCGTGGATGACCTTGCCATAGCGGCGGCGGATGCGCTCGGCGGAAAGCTGGATCGGGGTGAGCGGGTTCTTGATCTCATGCGCGATGCGCCGCGCCACATCGGCCCAGGCGGAGCTGCGCTGCGCCTGCACCAGATCGGTGATATCGTCGATCGTCACAACATAGGAACGGTCGAAATCGCTGCCGTCGGGGCTGTCCGCGCCCTCGACGGTGATCTGCACGTTGAAGGTGCGCTCGGACCCCGCCCGGAAGAACGTGACCTGCTCGCGATAGGCGGGCTTGTCGGATTTGCGCCCGATCTCGAACACCTGCCCGACATGCGGCAGCAGTTCCGACAGCTTTCGCCCGACGGCGGCTTCTGAGGAAATTGCAAGCATCGCCTCTGCGGACGGGTTGACGATGGTGACGATGCCGTCGGGGTCGACGCCGATGACGCCCGCCGTGACGCCCGCCAGAACGGCCTCGGAGAAGCGCCGCCGCTCGTCGATGGTGTCGCGCGCTCCAATCAGTTCGTTGCGCTGCGATTTCAGCTCCAGGATCATCTTGTTGAAGGTGTCGCCAAGCGAAGCGACGTCGCCGTCCGAATGGCGGACGGGTACCTCCACTTCGAGATTGCCGGTCGCCACCTCGTCGGCTGCGCCGATCAACTGGCGGATCGGACGTACAAGACGGTCCGCGACTGCGATACCGGTCCAGATCGCGGAAAGCACCACGATCAATGCCAGCGTGACATAGGGCAGCGCAAAGGCCGCCTGGAATCGCCCGCGATTTTCCTCCAACCCGCGATACTCATCCGTATTGGCGCGCACGATCTCGCGCGCGCGGATCACCTCCGGATCGACCAGCCGGATGGTGTAGAGATAAAGACCCTCGATCTCCTTAAGCTTGATGATCGCGCCGATGATGTTGCGTGTGCGCGGCTCGATCAGCAGCGGCTGTCCGTCCTGCGCGGCCTCGGCAGCCCCTTCCGGCGGCTCGGGCATCTCGAAATCCGCGCTGGTCTTGGCGCGCATGACAAATTCGCCGTCGGCGCGGATCAAGGCGGCATGCGCCAGTGCTCGGCCCACCGCCTGCCTGCTCATCAGATCGATGAAACCTGTTCGATCCAGCCCATAGAGCTGGCGCTGGTTGTCGAGGTCGTAGGCCATCGACATGGTGGTGCCGAGCAGGTTCCGCGCATTTTCCTGCACATAGGCGTCCGCAATCGACAATGAGGACGAAATGATCGTCTTGGTGCGGATTTCAAACCAGCGGTCGAGGCCGATGTTCAGAGACAGCGCGGCGATGATCGCGACGATGATCGCCGGGATCGCGGCGACCAGCGCAAACATGGTGACAATGCGCACATGCAGGCGGGAAGCGGCCCTGCCCCGCCGCCGCGCGAGGACGATGCGGCGCACCTCGCGCACGATCAGCGCAATCAGCAGCAGGATGAAAAACCCGTTGACGATCGCCAGAATGAGCGTCGTGCGCGCATCGGGAACGATGCGCGTGCTGCCGACCAGAATTGCAAAGGAGACGCCCGCCGCGACCAGTGCGCCGACAATCACGATGATGCCGGGCAATGCCAAAAGACGGCGAGCGCCGTCGCCCGCTCCGGCGGCGGCAAAGAGAGGTTTTACGGAAGCCGTCGACTGGATTGCCATGCGCTCGCCGTTAGAAAATCGACCCACCTATGCAACGCATTGTGGCGATTCTGCAACAAGAGGGCAAATATGCCACAGTTTGTTTCAACTGGATTTCGGGGTTTCGGCGCCACTTCCACGCCACCAGCCACCGCCGCCCGGCTGCATCACGATGCCTTTGCTGTCGGCCTTGCGGGCGCGTGAAGAGGCGCTCTCGCCGGCCAGATCGAGTTGCGGCGCGATCTCTGCCAGCGGCAGCAGCACGAAGGCACGGTCGAGCATGCGCGGATGCGGAATCTCCAGCCCTTCCTCTGAAACGCTCCGCTCCCCGTATTTCAATATATCGATGTCGACCGTGCGAGGTCCCCACCGTTCGGAACGGACCCGCTTCAATTGCCGCTCCGTTTCGAGGCACAGGTCCAGCAGTTCGCGCGGCGAAAGGCTCGTCACGATTTCAGCGGCGGCATTGAGAAAATCCGGCTGATCGGTCTTGCCCCATGGCGGCGTTCGGTAGAGCGATGAGACGATCCCGACCGACGCGCCAGGCGACGTGTCGAGGAGCTTGAGCGCGTTTGCCATCGATTCCTGCGGATCGCCGATGTTTCCGCCAAGCCCGATGAATGCTGAAAGCATTTTCATTGCAAATGTTTATCCGTATATATTCAAGTACCGGAACCCGATGCGAGGACCGCATCGGCAACGGCAAGCGCATCGCGGTTTGCGCCGACATTGTGGACACGGAAAATGGCCGCTCCCTTGAGCCGAAGCACGACGCTGGTTGCCGCCGTTGCGATGTCGCGATCCTGTGGCTCCCGTCCGGTCAGCGACCCAAGCAGCCGCTTGCGCGAGGTGCCGACCAGCCAGGGAAGGCCAAGCGAGGCGAGCTTTTCGAAGCCGGCCATGATCTGGAGGTTCTCCACCGCATCCTTGCCGAATCCAAAACCCGGATCGAGCACGATGCGGTTGCGCTCCACGCCCGCGCTTTCGGCAATCTCCAGCGATCTGCCGAGAAAATCATGCTGGTCCCGAAGCGGCGCGGCCCGGTTTTCGCGTTCGCGGCTGTTGTGCATGAGCACGAGGCCCGCGCCGCTCTCGCGCGCGAGGTGCGCGATGGCCGGATCACGCTGGAGACCCCAGACGTCGTTGACGATATGTGCGCCGGCTTCCACCGCGCGGCGAGCGGTTTCGCTGCGGTAGGTATCGACCGACACCAGCACCGGCAGATGGCGCACCAGCTCGGCGATGACCGGCAGGATGCGGGCCTGTTCCTCCTCGGCGCTGACCGGCGTTGCGCCGGGGCGGGTCGATTCTCCACCGACATCGACGATTGCCGCCCCCTCCTCGACCATGCGCTCGGCCTGCCGGATGGCGTCATCCAATGCGGCAAAGCGTCCGCCATCGGAGAAACTGTCAGGCGTGACGTTCAAGATGCCCATAATTTGAGCGTGCGATCCAAGATCGAGGTAGCGGTCATGTGCCAAATGCCATCTAATCGGCTTCATGGAAAACCTGCTCTCCATTTCCCGGCTCTTGCTGCTCGTCGCGGCCGGGATCGTGCCTGCCAACACGGCGTCTGCGGAAACGCTTTCGCTCAGTTACTCCTATTTCACAATAGGGGGCGCAACGCCGACCGAGATGGAGGACGAGATGGCGAAGCACGGACCGGAGATCAAGGGCAGCGCATATCGCCATCCCGGCGCGACGCGGATGGAGTTTTCCAGCCGCATCGGATACCGCAAGGAGGAGGCGCGGTGCAGCATCGTTTCCGCGCAGGTCGCGATCAAGGTGAAGGTCATACTTCCCCGCTGGAAGCGCCCGCGCGGCGCCGACGAAGGAACGAGAATATTCTGGGATGTGCTTTCAGCCGACATCGTCAGGCATGAGGAAAGCCATCTGGTGATCGCCCGCAATCATGCGCGCAGCCTTGAGCGGCAATTACGCGCGCTCAGACCCGAAAAGGACTGCGACACGCTCGCAAAGGAGGCAGAGAAACTGAAGGAAAAGGTCATGGCGCAACATGACAGCGACCAGCGCCGCTTCGACCTGATCGAAGGCAAATCGCTGGAAAAGCGCCTTGTGAACAAGCTCAAGATGCAGTTCGAGCGCAGGATCGCTACGGACTGAGCAGCGATCTTGGTCTACCGCCCCGCTTCTTTCCCGGTTCCCTTGGAGAAGATACGTCTTGGGTGTTGATGCACTTGCGGATCGACTGCACAGCCAGCGCCGCTTCATGGAATCCACTCAAAATCAGGCGTAACTTACCAAGATAAAAGCACATATCGCCTATGACGTGGACGCCCGGCAGCGCTGAGCCAAAACGCTCGGTATCGACGGGAACGATGTTGTCGGACATGCCGACGTCCCACGAAGCAACCGGATTCTCGCCGCCGCCGCGCTTCCCGATAATGCCCCAGCCCCCCGCGATGATGATGGCCGAGCTTTCAAGCTCGCTCTGGTCGGACAGGCCGACGCGATAGGTGCCGCGCCCCGTATCCACTAGCGATCGCGCAACCGTGCCGAAGCTGAATTTCGGATCGAAAGGTTCGAGCTGTTCCATGAGCCGATCCACAAGCTCCTGCCCGGTAATCGCCTTGCAGGCCGGGATGTCATAGATTGTCTTGTCCGCATAATATTCGATGCACTGGCCACCGGGTCCGTCGAGCGCATCGATGACGCGGCTCGTGAATCCGAAAATACCAAGCTGGAATGCGGCAAATAGCCCGACTGGACCGGCGCCGACGACGATGACCTCAGTGCTCAACCCTGGCGCTCTGGAACGCGAACGATGAGGCCATCAAGTTCGTCGCGCACCCGGATCTGGCAGGACAGGCGCGAGTTCGGGCGAACATCATAGGCAAAGTCCAGCATGTCCTCCTCCATCGCCTCCGGTTCGCCGACCTTTTCCGTCCACGCCTCATCCACGTAGACATGGCAGGTCGCGCACGCGCATGCACCGCCGCATTCGGCCTCGATGCCTGGCACCGCGTTGCGGATCGCATTTTCCATGACCGTGGAGCCGTTTTCGGCTTCGACGTTGAATTCCGTGCCGTCGAAGGCGATGTAGTTGATCTTTGTCATGGATATGTCCGTGCGGGTGCGAAACGTGTTGGCAAGCGCCGAGATAATGCGTTGTCGTCACAAGTCAACCGGCCGTTGAAACAGCCGTCGCCGGACGCAACGGGCGTCAGGCGTCGAAATCGGCGGCGAACCGCCTGACCGCCTCGACCAGACCGGGAATGCGCTCCAGCGCCTCGGCGTCGGTGGGATCGTCCATCAGCCTGATCGCGCAGTCGGCAATCGCGAAAGCGCCGACAGCCTGCGCCGCGCCCTTCAATTTATGCGCGATGCGCTTGCGGTCCTCGCCCTCGGCGGCTTCCAGTTCCTGCTGCACGGTCCCTGCCTGTCGGGCAAAAATCGCCAGAACTTCGCGCTGCAAATCGGCATCGTCCATCGTCTGGCGGGCAAGATGAGCCAGATCGATCGGGCAGTCCGGCTCCATACCGCCACCTGAATCCGCACCTGCCTGCCCCACATCACGCTTCAACGACAATTAATATCTCCTGACGGCCTGTTAACAATCCAATTAGAACTTGAATGATGGAAATAGAAAAGACATTAATCTTCAAAGCCTAAGCTACACATCAGGAAACGAAGCGTGAACCGGGGGAAAATGCGGTGCGTTAACCGTATATTTAAACTTTTACGCATTTCCGCGTTTGAAGGTTTCCTTTCACCCCCCTCGCAACTACGATGGAGTGGGCTGCCATACTCGCGCCTTGCGCGCATAGAAAATGCAGCCCGCGTTTGTGAATTCAGGATAGGGTCCTAGCGGCATGGCGAAAAAATCCATTTCGAGCAAGGCGCTCGACCGCGACGTCGCGAAACAGCTTGAACAAGCGCTTGACACGAGTTTCGCGCCAGTCGATGGCGATTCGCCCGAAAAACCTGCTGCGTCAGATGCGCCGTCGGGCGGGATAACGCTGAAGGATCTCGAGGTGCAAATCTCGAAGGCCGCCGATGAACTTGCCCGCGCCGGGCGCGGCGACCCGTCGACAAGCCCTGCCGTTGCCGACACGTCGGCCCAAAGTGCGCCGAGCGCGCCGCAGGCTGCCAACCCGCCCGTCGAATTCGCCCCTGCAAATGACGACCGGCTGGCGGACCGCCGCAGCTTCGCCGAGCGCTACGGGCGTGGCGGATCGCGCGTGCCCTATGTGATCGCTGCGCTGCTCAGCATCATCTGGGCCTTCATCTGCTATGCGGTCGCCGTGCGCACCCTGCCCGCCGAAATCTGGGATGCGACGCGCATCGAGGAGATCATCCAGGATCGCTCCGCCGTATTCATGGCAGCACTCACCCTGCTGCCGATCATGATGTTCTGGGCCTTTGCCGCGATGGTGCGGCGCGCGCATGACATGCGCATGGCGGCCCAGTCGATGACGGAGCTTGCATTCCGCCTTGTCGAGCCGGAGGCTTCCGCTCATGGGCGCATCCAGACGGTCGGCCACGCAGTCAGGCGCGAGGTGGCCGCGCTCAACGAGGGCATCGAGCGCACGCTGGCGCGCGCCGTCGAACTCGAAACGCTCGTCCAGACCGAGGTCAACCAGCTCGAACGCTCCTACACCGACAACGAAGCGCGCATTCGCCGCCTCGTCGACGGGCTCGGAAGCGAGCGCGAGGCGGTGGTCAGCCACGCCGAGCGCGTCAGGGCGTCCATTGCCGGTGCGCACGAAACGCTGCGGGACGAGTTGGGCGCTGCCAGCGACCTTATCCGCCAGAACATAATGAGCGCATCCGAAAACCTCACGACGACCATCCGCGAGTCCGGGACCGCGATGATCGAGCGCTTCAACGACAATGGCGCTGAGGTGTTCAACGAGATCGACCAGAAGTTCGGGGCGCTGTCGGATCGCATCACCGAATCCGGCAACTCCATCGGCACGATGCTGGATTCCCGCATCGCCAATCTCACGCAGGGCACGGTCGACGCCGCCCAATCGCTTTCCCGCGTTCTGGAAGAGCGCGCGACCAGCATGATCTCGCTGCTCGGCTCGGCAACGGAGTCGCTGAACGAGGAGTTCAACAAGCGCCTGCACGATATAGAGAGCACGCTTGTCGAGCGCGGCCAGTCGCTTCTCGGAGAGTTCCAGTCGCGCGCCGATGCGCTCGACCTCGGCACCGAGCGCCTCAACACCGCGCTCGAGGCGCGCGCCCGCCAGATCAACGAGACGCTGGTGGAGCGCACGCGCGAAATCGCCGGCAGCTTTGCAAACGGCAAGGAAGACCTCGCCCGCCTCATCGAGGAAAACCAGAAGCGCATCGACGCCGAAATGTCGGCGCTGGTCGAAACAGCATCGGCAGCGCTGGAGCAGCACGCGGAAGAATTCATCGACCGCCTCGAATCCGGCCGCAGCCGCCTTTCCCGCGCGCTCGACCAGGATCTGGAACAATTGTCTCAGGCCCGCGCCGAAATCGATGCGGCGGCAGCCGACGAGATGCGCCAGCTTTCCGAGAGCCGCGCCCGTATGATCGACGATCTGCACGGTGAACTGGGCCAGTTCGACCGCAGCCGCGCCCAGTTTGTCGAGGAAGTCGCGGGTCATGTCGCGCGCATGGAGGAAAGCCGCGCGGCAACCGGTGCGGCGCTGGCGCAGGATCTGCGGAAGGTCGAGGAATCCCGCCGGATGATCGACGTTTCGCTTGGAGAGCATGCGCGCAGCCTGAGCGATGGCCGTGACGCTCTTGCGCAGACGCTCAAGGACGACCTCGCCATGCTCGACGAGGCCCGTGTCGCCATAGACGAATCTGTACGCAACCATGTCGGCAAGCTGGGTGAAGGCCGCGACCTGCTCAAGCGTGCGCTAGACGCCGACCTCGCCCGCGTCACCGAAAGCCGGCAGGAACTGGACCAGACATTCGCGCGGCTCGTTTCGGAGCAATCAGACCGTTTCGAGGAAGGGCGCAAGGCGCTCACCGATGCGCTGCGGGAAGACCTCGACAAGCTGGCGGTCAGCCGTTCCAGCATCGACGGCCTCGTTGCGCGCCAGGTCGAGAAGCTGGCCGAAGGCCGCGACATCCTGCGGCGTGCGCTGGAGTCCGACCTGTCCAAGGTCGCCGACAGCCGCACCGAGCTTGACGCGACGATCAACAAGCTCGTCGTCTCGCAGGGCGAGCGTCTGGAGGAAGGCCGCCGTGCGCTTGCGCTTGCGCTTCAGGAGGACCTCGACAAGCTGGCCGCGGCGCGCGGCGACATTGACGGGCTGATGGCCGCGCAGGTTGGCCGCCTCTCCGAGGGTCGCGACATTCTCAAGAGAGCCTTGCGGGCCGACCTCGACCAGATCGGCGAGGAACGCGAAACGCTCAGCGCCGCGATCAAGGCGCACCTCGAAAGCCTTGCCGACCATCGCGACGAGATGGCCAAGGCGCTGGAAGAGGACCTGCATCGCCTCACCTCCGGCGGCAAGGACCTTGGAGAAGCCCTGCGCGGTGCAATCGCCAGCCAGTCGGAAGGTCTGGAACACGGACGCAAGGTGCTGTCCGAAGCGTTGCAGGAGGACCTTGCGCGTCTCGGCGACGAACGGGTCGCGCTGGACAGCATGGTCGGTCGGCAGGTCGAGAAGCTGGCGGAAGGCAGAAGCATCCTGCGGCGCGCGCTGGACGCCGATCTCGAAAAGATCAACGACACCCATGCCGAACTTGGCAGCCAGGTGGCGACCATCGTGGCCGACCTCGGCCGCACCTTCGAGGCCGGACGGAAGGTCATCAACCAGACCGTTTCAGACGACATCACCCGCATGTCCGAAAGCCGGTCCGAACTCGACAACCGCCTGAACGGCATGATGTCGGACCTCAACAGGACCTTCGAGGAAGGTCGGCGCGCCATTTCGCAGACCGTTTCGGACGACCTCGAAAAGCTGGCGGACAGCCGCGCGGCAATCGATACGCTGGTGGCCGGTCAGGTCGAGAAGCTGGCCGAGGGCCGCAACCTGCTCAATCGCGCGCTGGAAGCCGATCTCGAAATCCTGAACCTCAAGCGCGAGGGGCTAGACTCCTCCATCGCCCGCATGCTCGGCGAACTGAACCGCGGGTTCGAGGAAGGCAGCAAGGTGCTGACCGACACGATTTCGGCGGACCTTTCGCGCCTCGCGGACAGCCGCACCGGAGTGGACGAACTGATTACCGGCCAGATCGAGAAGCTGGCGGAAGGCCGCGCCCTGCTCAACCGTTCGCTTGAATCGGACCTTGCCGAGTTCGACAGGCGGCGCATTGACCTCGATGGATCGTTGAAATCCGTCGTGGAGCGCCAGAAGCAGGCTTTCGAGGAAGGCCGGGCCGCGCTGTCCTCCGCATTGGAGGACGATCTGGCGAAACTGTCCGAAAGCCGCAACAGCATCGACGGCCTTGTCTCCGCACAGGTCGAGAAGCTGGCGCATGGCCGCAACATCCTCATCCGCGCCCTTGAGGGCGATCTCGGGAAGCTGGCGGAAAGCCGCAAGGAACTGGACAACACGCTCGGCGAGATCGTGTCCCACCTCAACAGCAGCTTCGGACAGGGCCGCGACGCCCTCGTCTCGGCGGTCGAGGACGACCTGCAAAAGCTGGCCGAAACGCGCGCCCAGATCGACGACATGATTTCGAGCCAGATTTCGAAGCTTGCCGAAGGCCGCAACCTTCTTGTCCGCGCGCTTGAGACCGATCTGAAGCGTCTTGACGACGCAAAGTCGGAATTCGACGGCGGCGTGGTCCAGCTCATCAACAGCTACAGCGACAATTTCAACGAAGGACGCGCCGCCCTCACACGCGCTTTGGAAGACGACCTCGGCAAGCTTGCCGAAAGCAGGGACAGCATAGACAGCCTTGTCGCCTCGCAGTTCGAAAAGCTGTCGGAAGGCCGCAACATGCTTGTGCGCGCGCTTGAAGCCGACCTCGCCCGCATTGGCGACAGCCGCGCCGAGCTGGAAAGCCTGATGCAGCGTGTTGCGCAGGAACAGGAACAGGGCCTCGCGCAAGGCAGGAACGTCCTTTCAAAGGCGTTGGAAGACGACCTGCGCAAGCTTGCGGAATCCCGCGCCGACATCGACGGGCTCGTCGCCGGTCAGGTGGAGAAGCTGTCCGAAGGGCGCAACATTCTCAGGCGCGCGCTTGAAGCCGACCTCATCAAGCTCGGCGAAAGCCGGGTCGAACTGGATGCGGCGCTGGTCAAGATGCTCGAAGCGCATAATTCCGTATTCGAGGAACGCCGTGGGCAACTCAGCTACGCGCTTGAAGCCGATCTTGAAAAGCTCGCCGACAGCAGGGCGAGCATCGACAGTCTCGTCTCCGCACAGGTTGAAAAGCTGGCTGAGGGACGCAACATATTGCGGCGCGCGCTGGAGGCCGACCTTGCCGCCGTGGACGCGGCGCGCGACAATCTTCAGGTTGCGCTCAGCAACCACATCGAGGGCATCGGCCACGGACGCGACAAGCTCACCGAAGCCCTTGAGGCGGACTTGTTGCGCCTCGACGAGGCGCGCACGGTGCTCGATGCCCAGGCAGCCGAGCACATCAAGGTTTTCGCGGACCGAAGGCAGGAAATCTCAAGCGCGCTGGCCGACGATGTCGAGAAAATCGACGCCGCATTCCAGCGGCACGCCGACACGATCAGCGACCGTGCGAGCGCCGTGGAGAACGCGCTCGCGACAGGCGTGGAGAATGTCCGCATCGTGCTGGAGCGCAGCGCCGTCAACGCGGCGGGCGAGCTGCGCGACAAGGTTCTGGAACTGACCGCCATGCTGACCGGCGAGGCAGGCAAGGTGTTCACCGACGCCGACCGCCAGATTGCCGAGCGCGCCCAGGAGACCGCGACGATCCTGGCCACCCGCACCGAGGAAATTTCCCAGACCTTCGACGTTGCCGACAGGCGCCTTGCCGAACGTGCCGTGCAGACGCTCGAAAGCCTCACGGTACGCGCGGAACAATCCGCGGATGCGCTGGAGGATCGCGCGGCGCGGATCGGGGAAACCTTCGAACGCGCCGACGAGCAGTTTGCCGCGCGCACCGAGGAAACGGCACGCGACGCGCAGGCCCGCATGACCGAGATCGAGCGCCTGTTCGACGAAGGCGACCGCAAGCTTGCCGCGCGCGCGATTGAAAATGCGAGCGCACTTGCCCAGCGTGCAATCGAGATCGTGCAGATGTTCGAGAACGCGGACGGCAAGATTTCCGAGCGGGTCAGCGCTTCGGCGGACGCCCTTTCGGCACGCGCGGACGAGCTGAAAGCCATGTTCGAGCGCGCCGATGCGGCGATCGCGTCGAATATCGCAGCCGGCGCGGACCAGCTTTCCACGCGCGCCGCCGGTGTTGCGGACGTGTTTTACGAAACCGAACAGCGCATCATCGCGCGCACTCACCAGACCTCCGCGGAGCTCAGCCAGAAAACCGAGGACATCTCCAAGATCCTCGAACAGGCGGAAAACCGCATCCTTTCCCGCACCGGCCAGACGGCTGCTGAGCTGGGATCGAAGGCGGGTGAAGTCGCCAGGCTGTTCGAGGAGACGGATCGCCGCATCGGTGAACGCGCCGATGCACTTGCCGCCGCCCTCGACGAGCGCTCCGCGCGGTTCGGCGAACTTTTCGAGCAGGCCGACAGCAAGCTCGGCCGGCGCACCGATGAAACAGCGCAGGAATTCGAGCGGCGCACCCGCGCCATCGGCGAAACACTTGCCAGCGCCGAGGAACGCCTCGCGCAAAGCTCGGATCGCGCGATCATCCGCATCTCGGAAGATGTCGCGCAGGCGGAGGCCCGCCTCGCCGAGGCCGCGAGCGGCGTGCGCACGACCATCGACGACGAATTTGCCAAGAGTGAAGCCAAGCTCGCCCAACGCGCGAACGTCATTGCCGACACATTCTCCGCCGTGGGCAAGCACATCACGGAAAGCACCAACGATGCGGCCCGCGCGCTCGGCAACAATACGCGCGAGTTGAACGAACTGCTCGAAACGCGCTCGACCGAGATGATCCGCATCCTGGACGAGACGGCGCGCCCGCTTGCCGAACGCTTCACCGCGGGCGGCAGCGAACTCGAACGCAGCATCGAATCGGCGGCGGAAAAAGCCACCGAGCGGCTGCGCACCGAGAACGCCGGCTTCGTGGAAGCGCTGGAGACACAAGCCACGCAGGCGCTGGCTGCGGCGACACAGGCTCGCGCGACGATTGCACAGTCCATCGACCAGACGGTTGCGAAGGTGACCGACTCGAACCGCCAGCTTTCCGAACTCGCGGGTCTCGCGGAACAGAGCCTCGACACGGTCGACCGGCGTCTCAACGAGACGACGCAGGCCTTCGCAGCCTCGACGGAGCGCGCTGCCCAGACTTTCGCAAGCTCTGCGCGGTTGCTCGATTCGAACACGACGCGCCTGACCCATATGACGTCGGAGACTCTGAAAGCGGTCGCCAGCATTGCCAGCCGGTTCGAGGAGCACAGCAAGCTGTTGACCAGCGCAAGCGAGTTGCTCGGTTCGGCGCAGACCAATCTCGTGACGACGCTTGGCGACCGGCAAAGCGCGCTCGAGGACCTCGCGGTCGAACTGGTGCGGAAGTCCGAGGATGTCGAGAAGATCATGCGGTCCTTCGAAAACCTCGTGTCGCACTCCTTCGCGAATGCGGAGTCGCGCGCGCAGGATACGACGGAGACAATCCGCAAGACCCTCGCTTCGGTCATCGACGGGGCGACGCAACGCTTCGCCGACGCGACCGTCGATCTGCGCAAGACGGCGGAAACGATCCGCAGCGAGCTGGACGACACGCGCAGCGCCCTCAAGAAGGGCATTGTCGACATGCCGGTGGAAGCGCAGGAATCGACCAGTGCAATCCGCCGCGCCGTGACCGAGCAAATCAATGCGCTGAAGGAGCTGTCGGCAATCGTCGTCCAGTCCGGCCGCACCATCGATGTGGGAGATCCGGAACGGTCGGTCATCCGTCGCCCTGTCTCGAACAGCGAAACGAGGCTTGCAGAACGCTTCGCAGCGCCGCAGCAACCGGAAGAGGTGAAGCTGCCACTTCGCGCAACGATCAGCGAGCCGCCACTTGCGAAGCCGAAGGCTGCGCCCACACCCGCGCCGGCACCCGTGCCTGAACCCGAAAGGCCGAGCGGCAACGTCGCGACGGTGCAGCGCATCGAGATGGCGCCTGCCCCAACGCGCCTCGACAACACGCTCGGCTCGCTGGCGAAAGACATTGCAAAGTCCATCGACACGGAAACGCTGAGCGAAATCTGGGAACGCCGCGACAATGGCCGCTCGCTCGACGTTTCGCGCAGGCTCTACACCTTGCGAGGCCAGCAGATATTCGACGAGGTGAGCGGGAAATATCGCGGGGACGATGCATTCCGCACCGCCGTGGACCGCTATTGCGACGACTTTGAACGCCTGCTCGACCGCGTGAGCCGTACCGAGGGCGGCAAGATGAAGGTCCGCAACTACGAAATGTCGGACACGGGCAAGGCCTACATCATGCTCGCGCACGCGTCCGGCAGGCTCGCATGAATCCACGACGGGAGGCTACCGGAGCAGGTCGCCTCCCCCTTGGCTCCATGAGCTAGATTGCCGACGCCGACCAGTTCACGATGTCGGTCGCAGCCTTCCCGAAAGCTGCATCGAGCGCCGCGATATAGGCGCTGTTGCCCGCTCCGCCAACCGGCGCATCCGCCTCGAAGGTTCGCGCGGCGCGCACCACGCCGTTGCGGTCATTCAGGATGCGCACGAACAGCGTGACATGCGCGCGCGCCGCGCCGTCGAGCCGCACTTCGAAGGCGCGTATCTCGGTGACGATCTGGTAGTCGATCGCCAGCCCCTCGCCCGGCCTGCCGACGCCTGCGAAACGCCCCGATTTCTGGAAGGTCTCACCAAGGCGGGCCTGGATGACGCGTGGCAGCCTGTCGGCCCATTGAGCGCCCGAAAGATATTCGATGGAGCCGGGTTGCGGCTTGATGACGATGTTCTGGCTGTCGAGCGCCTTCAGCGCCGAGGGTTCCGTCACCAGTATCTGTACGCCGCGCCGCGCGCGCCCCTTGTCGATCCCGGGCGCGGTCAGCTCATAGGTGTCGAGGGGCTTGGCCTTGCCGCCCAGCAATGCGCAGCCCGAAACGGACAGTGACATCGCAGCGGCCAACGCAACGGACAGGATCGATGTTCTCATACTCAGTTCGGTCCCCGATTTTCCGGCGGTGCCCTCTACACCGCGCTCCCACTACCGGCGCGTGCCTCAGCGCCGGGTCCTTCCGTTATACCTGCGCACTTCGCCATCGCCACTGCCAAGAATACGCTGGGGATTGCGTTCGAGATCGGTGATCGCCTGCTCGATGCGGTTGACCGACCGCCTCGCATCGTTGATCAGCGCCTCGGCATCGCGGAGCCCCTGCCCCGAGAACCGCGCCAGACCGTCCGTGATCGTCCCGAGCTTCGCATTGAGTGTATCCGCCACCTGCCGATAGGCTTTCAGCGTATCGTTGATCTGCACCATGACACCCTGCGCGTCGCCCGAACCCAGCAGGTTATCGACCTTGTTCACGACTGTATCGAATTTTTTGCCGGTTTCCGTCAGGTTCCTGGTGAAAACGTCGACATTCGTGACAATCTCGGACACCTTGTTGCTGTCGATGGATTTCACGATCTGCTCCGCGGCGCGCAGCGTGCCGTCAAGTTTCTGCGAGACGCCCGACAACTCACCCGCCAGGTCGGATACGCTGCTGAGAAACTTGTCCACACCCTCCGAATTGTTAGCCAGCGCATCGGAGAATTTGCGCGCGTTCTCGGCGGTTTTCTGGAGTTCGGGCCGCACGTCGGTGGCAAACCCTTCAAGCTGCACCAGCACCTTGTCGGTGCGCGTCAGGATTTCCTGCGCGGTTTGCAACAGGTTGGTCACCGCGGAAGGGCTGGCGATCACTTCGGGAACCTTGCCCTGCTCTTCCGCCTCGGTGAAGAGGTTCGGCTCCTGCAGACTGCCGCCCTTCATCTCGATATTGGCCTGCCCGGTCAGCCCGGCAAGCCCGATGACGGCCTGCGTCGAGCGGGTCACCGGCGTTCGCTGGTCCACCATGGCGTCGGCAATGGCTGCGGACGGGTTGGAGCGGTCGATATAGACGCTCTGCACCTCACCCACGCGCACGCCGTTGAAAAGCACCGCACTACCGCGCCCGAGCCCCGAAGCGGAACCGGGAATGCGAAAGCGCAGGAGCGTCAGCTCGCCCTTGTCGCTGACCGCCGCCGTCCAGTAGACGAACAGGAACGCGCCGAGCACGGCAAGCACGGTGAACAGACCGACAATGACGTAGTTTGCTCTCGTTTCCATCGGCGGTTTCTATGCTCTGGCCTGCAAGTCGAGCTGTCGTGCCCGCTTGCCGCGAAAGTAGGATTTCACCCACGGTTCTTCACTTTTCAGCATGTCCTCTATCGTGCCTTGCACGAGGACACGCTTGTTTCCGAGGACCGCGATGCGATCGCATGCCGTGAACAGGCTGTCGAGGTCATGCGTCACCATATAGACGGTCAGGCCGAGTGTGTCGCGCAACTTTATGACAAGTTCGTCGAACTCCGCCGCGCCGATCGGATCAAGGCCGGAGGTGGGCTCGTCGAGGAATACGAGGTCCGGGTCGAGCGCCAGCGCACGAGCAAGTGCCGCACGCTTCACCATGCCGCCCGAAAGCTCCGACGGATATTTCGGCCCCGCGTCGCGTGGCAGACCGACCAGCTCGATCTTCAGCATGGCCAGTTCGTCCATCAACTGCCGGGGCAGGTCCAGATATTCGCGCATCGGCACCTGAACGTTTTCAAGCACGGTAAGTGCCGAAAAAAGTGCGCCGTGCTGGAACAGCACGCCCATGCGCATGTCTATGGCGAGCTTCTGTTCCGGCGTGGCGCGGTCGACATCGATGCCGAACACTTTCACCGTGCCCGCCTGCTTGCGGTTGAGCCCGAGGATCGCGCGCATCAAGACCGACTTGCCGGTGCCCGAACCGCCGACGAAGCCGAGGATTTCGCCACGGTAGATGTCGAGCGAAAGGTCCTTGAGGACGACATTGTCGCCAAACGCGACGGTGATGCCGCGCGCGGACAGAATGACCTCGTGGTCATCCGGCTTCTCGTCAATCTCCTCCGCTTCGGCTGCCTCGTTCATGGGTCGCCCTAGAAGTCGATGGTCGCGAAGAACATGGCGAACAGGCCGTCCATGATGACGACCACGAAGATGGCCTTGACGACCGAACTGGTCACCTGCCGGCCAAGCGATTCCGCGCTGCCGCCGACTTTCAGGCCCTCCACCGAGGCAAGTATGCCGATGATGATGGCCATGAACGGCGCCTTGATGAGACCGACCGCGATGGTCGAGACATCGATTGCCGTGCGCAGCCGGTCGATGAAGGCGGTCGGCGGAATGTCCACATAGGCCCAGCCCACGAAGATCGCGCCCCCAAGCGCGGCGAAATTGGCGATGACGGTCAAGAGCGGCAGCGCGATGACAAGCGCTACCAGCCGGGGAAAGACGAGCACGCCGACTGGGTTGAGGCCAATGACCGTCAACGCGTCGATCTCCTCGCGCATTTTCATGGAGCCGATCTCGGCGGTGATCGCGCTGCCCGAGCGGCCAGCCACCATGATCGCCGTCATCAGCACGCCGAGTTCGCGCAGCACGAGAATGCCGACAAGGTCCACCACGAAGATGTCCGCGCCGAAATACCGCAACTGGAACGCGCCCTGCTGCGCCACGATGGCGCCGACAATGCCCGACATCAGCACCACCACGGGTATGGCGCCGACGCCCATGCGGTCGATCTGGTGCACGATCGCGGTGAAGTTGATCGATTGGCCCCGCCCCGCCTTCATCTGGCCGCCGCGAATGGTCGCGCCCAATATATAGAGCGAGGCGGTGACGTCGTTCTTCGTGTTGTAGACAGCCCTGCCGATGCTTTCGAGCATGCGTATCAGGATGAAGGGGCGCGGCTGTGCGCGCTCGTCGTCCCGCGTTTCGGTTGCCGGCTCCACGGCGTCCATCAGAATGGTATCGGCCTTGTCGGCCCCGGTGATGACAACCTCGACCTTGCGGTCCTTGTAGGCCTGGGACAGGCGCTCGAGGATCCATGCGCCCGCCGTGTCCATCCGACCTATGCCGCCGATGTCGATCTCGACGCGGTCGACGCCCGGCGCGGATTCCAGCGCGCGCATGTCGGCATCCACCTTGCTGACCCGCCGCGTCGACCAGATTCCGGACAGTTCGACGAAAAGAACGCCACCCTCCTGCCGGGAGGCGACGACCGGCCCGTCTTCCGTCCGTCCGACAGCATTGGTGCGACGCTTCGTCAACATTGCCAACCTCTTAACCAGCCGATTGCGGCATGTCACTTTGCAGCCGAGACAACAGGCGATTCGCAGAGCGCAAATTCATGGTGCGTGTCCTTTCCGTCACGGCTGAAACATTCCCGATCGCGGGGACCTTCACCATTTCGCGCGGTTCCAGGACCGAGGCCGAGGTGCTGGTCTGCACCATTTCGGAAAACGGATACGCTGGAAGGGGCGAGTGCGTTCCCTATCGACGATATGGCGAGACGCTCGAATCGGTTCGCAATCAGATGTTGCAGATTGCACCTGCAGTCGGCAACGGGATTTCGCGGGCCGCACTTCTGGCCGCGTTGCCCGCAGGCGGAGCACGCAACGCGGTCGATTGCGCGCTCTGGGACCTGGAAGCAAAGGTGGCGGGGCGCACAGTTGCGTCGATGCTCGGCCTTGCCGCCCCGCTGGCGCTGGTGACCGCCTATACATTGTCGCTCGGCAGCCCTGAGAGCATGGGCGAACAGGCGGCTCGAAACGCCCACCGTCCGCTTCTCAAGATCAAGCTCGGCACGGATGACGACGAGGCGCGGCTGCGGGCGGTGGCAAGCGCCGCGCCCGATGCGAAGTTGATCGTGGATGCGAATGAAGGATGGACGCAGGGCAATCTCCAGAAGCATCTGGAGCTTGCCGCCGAGTGCGGCGTCGTGCTGGTCGAGCAGCCGCTGCCCGCCGGGCAGGATGCGATGCTGGCGGGCATCCCGCGCGCCGTGCCGGTCTGCGCCGACGAAAGCCTTCATGTGACGGAGGATCTGGAAAAGCTCGCAGGGCTGTATGAGGCGGTCAACATCAAGCTCGACAAGGCAGGCGGGCTGACGGAAGCGCTGCGTCTGCGGGACCGGGCGGCGGCGCAGGGCTTTTCGATCATGGTCGGTTGCATGGTCGGCTCTTCGCTCGCCATGGCGCCCGCTGTGCTTTTGGCGCAAGGCGCGGATTTCGTGGACCTCGACGGCCCTCTGCTGCTAGCGCGAGACCGCGAGCCGGCGCTGCGCTATGATGGCTCGACGGTTTCGCCGCCCGAGCCGCGTCTTTGGGGATAGCTCACCTGTATCCGATTGGAGAAGCAAAACATGGATCTGGGTATTCGTGGCCGCAAGGCGATCGTCTGCGCTTCCAGCAAGGGGCTGGGAAAGGGGTGCGCGATGGCTCTTGCGGAAGCGGGCTGCGATCTGGTCGTCAACGGTCGCAACGCCACCGTGCTTGGCGAAACGGCCCGGCAGTTGCGCGCGCTGGGAGGCGCGGTGGTGGAAATTGCCGGTGACGTTTCCGACCCCGGCTGCCAGAAGGAACTGCTCGCCGCCTGCCCCGCGCCGGACATTCTGGTCAACAACAATGGCGGGCCGCCGCGTCGCGATTTCCGGGAGCTGGACCGCGAGGCGATTGTTCGCGGCGTGGTGCAGAACATGATCACGCCCATCGAACTGATTCAGGCCGTGGTCGACGGAATGGCGGAGCGCGGCTTCGGTCGGATCGTCAACATCACCTCCCTGTCGGTGTATGTTCCAATTTCAGGGCTGGACCTGTCCTCCGGCGCGCGCGCCGGGCTGACCTCATTCCTTTCAGGCGTGGCGAGGACAGTCGCGCACCGCAATGTCACCATCAACAACCTTTTGCCCGGAAAGCTGGATACCGACAGGCTGCGAGGCGCGTTCAGCGCCGACGAAAGCGAAGCTGAACAGAAAGCCCGCCTCGCCGCAGACGTTCCAGCAAAGCGCCTTGGAACGCCGGAGGAATTCGGACAGGTCTGCGCCTTCCTGTGCTCCGTTCATGCGGGATATATGACGGGCCAGAACATTCCGGTCGACGGCGGGCTTTATGTGAGCGCCTTCTGAGACTTGCGGCACGGGGCTTGCGGTTGCAGATTGTCGTTTGGTTTGCGTTTCGGGAGGAATTGAGATTTCGGCAAAGACACCCTCCGGGCGGCCGGGCTGGCTGTGGGCGGCGCTTTTCTTTGCAGCCGCCGCCCTTGCGATTGCGTTTTACGGCAGCGCCTTTGCGACGCGCACCTATCTCGCGCAGACGGCGCAGCGCGGCCAGACCACACTCGGCCTTGCAGTAGCGGCCCTGCAGGGACATCTCAGCCGGTTCGAACCGTTGCCTGCGCTGATCGCCGACCACGAGATGATACGCGAACTGCTGCGCAATCCGCAGGATGCGGAGCTGCGGAACGATGCGGACGAATATCTCAAGAAAATCAATGCGCTGCTAAACTCGTCCGACATCTATGTGATGACGCCTGACGGTACCACCGTCGTTGCCAGCAACTTTGAGAGTGAGTTGAGCTTCGTCGGCGAAAACTTCAGCTATCGCCCCTATTTCCAGCAGGCAATGAAGGGCGAGCCCGGGCGCTTCTTCGCGCTTGGGACCACTTCGCTCAAGCGCGGCTATTATTTCTCCGCCCCGGTGCGCGATGGCGGTGCCATTCGCGGCGTTGTCGTCTTCAAGGTCGATCTCGACGGCATCGAGGCTTCGTGGGCGAGCGGCGACTATGAAATTACGGTAACCGATCCGCAGGGCGTCGTGTTCATGACCAGCCGGCGCGAATGGCAATATGCCGGCATGCTGCCGCTGACCGAAGGCCGTCTCGCGCAGATGCGCGCATGGCGGCGCTATGCGGATACCACTTTGCGTGAACTGCCGATTACCCTGAAATCGGGCGCGGAGGGACACGATGTCATCAAGGTTTCGATGGCGGGTGGTGAGCGCGAATTTCTGGTCGAGTCCAAGGAAATGCCGGAGGCCGGATGGACCGTCAACGTGCTGATGGACACCCGCGCCGCGCGCGCCCAGGCGCTGACCGGTGCGATTGCCGCCGTGCTGCTGGTGTTCCTTGTCGGCCTCGCCACCGTGATCGTCATGCAGCGGCGCGCACAGCTTGCCGAACGGCTGCGCATCCAGCGCGCCGCGCAGGAGGAACTTGAGCGGCGCGTGGAGGAGCGCACGGCCGATCTTGCCGCTGTTAACCAGCAGCTCGAAACGGAAGTGACTGAGCGCCGCGCAACCGAAGTGCAGTTGCGGCAGACACAATCGGATCTGGTGCGCGCCGGAAAGCTGGCCGCGCTCGGCCAGATGTCGGCTGCGCTGTCGCATGAATTCAACCAGCCGCTCGCAGCCGTCAAAGCCTATGCGGAAAACGGCGCGACCTTGATTGACCGCGACCGCATCCCCGATGCGCGCGACAACCTCGTGCGCATATCCAGCCTTGCGGACCGGATGGCGACGATCAGCCGGCACCTGCGCAATTTCGCGCGCGAGCCGAACCAGAAGCTCGGCGCGGTCGGCCTCGCCGATGTGATCCATGAAACGGTGGAGATCGTGACGCCGCGCCTGAAATCAGCGGGCGTGGCTCTGGAAACGCACATCAATCCGCCATCCCTCGCCGTTCACGGCGGAAGCGTGCGTCTGCAACAGGTTCTCGTGAACCTTATTTCCAATGCCGCCGATGCCCTTGAAGACCGAAGCGACCGCCGCATCGTGCTGACCGCAGAACGAAAGGGCCCGAAGGTTTTCATCACCGTGCGCGACAACGGCCCGGGCGTGCCAGAGGCGATCCGCGAGCGCATTTTCGATCCGTTCTATTCGACCAAGGGAGTGGGCAAGGGACTTGGCCTCGGCCTTTCCATTTCATACAATATTGTCAAGGACTTCGGTGGACAGATTGCAGTAGAGAATCATCCGGGCGGTGGTGCGCTTTTCACACTAGAGCTGGACGCCGCACGCATGCCGCACAAGGAGGCCGCCGAATGACCCCCTCTTTCGTGCTTCTGGTGGACGACGAGGAAGAGCTGCGGCGCTCGACCCGCCAGTCGCTCGACCTCGAGGGCCTGCAGGTCGAGGAATGCGCCAGCGCCGAGGAAGCGCTGGATTTCGTGACGCCCGGCTTCAGCGGCGTCGTCATTTCCGACATCCGCATGCCCGGCATGGACGGAATGACCCTGATGGAGCGCGTGCGCGACATCGACCCGGACATTCCGGTGATTCTCGTGACGGGCCATGGCGATGTGCAGCTTGCCGTCCGCGCCATGCGCGAGGGCGCGTATGATTTCATCGAGAAGCCGTTCAACACGCGCCATCTGGCCGAAATGTCGGCGCGCGCCATCGACCGGCGCAAGCTGGTGCTCGAAAACAGAAAACTAAGGGCCGCCGCCGGGCAGCATGACGACCTCGAAACGCGGCTGCCGGGCCGCACTCCCGCGATGATCGACCTGCGCTATACGATCCGCGCCACGGCGGGCACGGATACCGACATGCTGATCGTCGGCGAAACGGGTGTGGGCAAGGAGGTCGTGGCGCGCGCCGTGCACGATTTGAGCGGTCGCGCCGCGCGTCCATTTGTGGCGATCAACTGCGCCGCCCTGCCCGGCGAACTGATCGAAAGCGAACTGTTCGGACATGAGGCCGGTGCTTTCCCCGGCGCGCTCAGGCCGCGCTACGGCAAGTTCGAACATGCGCGCGGCGGCACGATCCTGCTCGACGAGATCGGCTCCATGCCGCTCGCGCTGCAAGCCAAGCTTCTGAGGGTGATCCAGGAGCGGATCATCACGCGGCTCGGCTCGAACGAGCCGATCCCGCTCGACGCAAGGTTCATCGCGCTCAGCAAAGTCGATCTCGAAAAGGAGGCGGAGGCCGGCAGGTTTCGGGCCGACCTGCTCTACCGGCTGAACGTGATCACGCTTCGCGTGCCGCCGCTTGCGGCGCGCCGGGAGGACGTTCCCCTGCTCTTCCTTCAATTGCTGCGTGAGGCCGCCGCGCGCTACAGGCGGGAAGAGCCGGATGTTCCGCATGCCCTGCTGGCGGCGCTCATCCGGCGCGAATGGCCGGGCAATGTTCGCGAGCTTCGCAATGCGGCGGACCGCCACCTGCTCGGACTGGACCGGCTGGAAAGCGCCGCCCATCCGTCGTCCCACGCGCCGTCCGGCAACCTGGCCGAGCGGGTCGCGGCATTTGAACGCCACATCATCGCGCAGGAACTGTCGCGACAGGGCGGCAAGCTCAAGAATGTCTATGAAGCGCTCGGCATTTCCCGCAAGACGCTCTATGAGAAAATGGTGAAGTACGAGCTGGAGGCCCGGTCGAGCGGCGCATCCAGCTACGCCGAAAATGGGTAGCATTTTGCACATGCAGACATGCTGATGTTACCGAATCCACCCATTTTGGCGCAAATTCGTGCCCCGGAAACGGGAATTTGAGGAAATACTGTTGTTTCCGGCGCGAGCAGGGGAAATAGCTTGCGTCACATCGCGCAGTCGGGAGGCTGCGTGTGGAATGCAGACTCTCGGGAGGAATTCATGAAAAAGATTCTCGCATCTCTTGGCCTTGCGGCGACCGTCGCCATGGCGACCTTCGGCGCGCAGGCGCAGGACTATCCGAACCGCACCCTGACGATGGTGGTGCCCTTTGCCGCCGGCGGCCCCACGGACACGGTCGCGCGCCTTGTCGCCGAATCCATGTCCAAGGATCTCGGCCAGCAGATCGTGGTCGAAAATGTCGGCGGCGCGGGCGGCACGCTCGGCGCGGGCCGCGTCGCAAGCTCTGATCCGGACGGCTACACGATGCTGCTGCACCATATCGGCATGGCCACCAGCGCGACGCTATACCGGAAGCTCGCCTATGATACGCTGAACGCATTCGAATATGTCGGGCTCGTCACCGAAGTGCCGATGACCATCGTCGCGCGCAAAGACCTTGAACCGACGGACCTCAAGGGTCTGGTCGAATACGCCAAGGCCAACAAGGACACGGTGACGGTCGCCAATGCGGGCGTCGGCGCGGCGTCGCACCTGTGCGGCATGCTCTTCATGAGCGCTATCGGAACTCCGTTGGTCACCGTTCCCTACAAGGGAACCGGCCCTGCAATGACCGACCTGCTCGGCGGACAGGTCGACATCATGTGCGACCAGACGACGAACACCACCAAGCAGATCCTCGGCGGCACCATCAAGGCCTATGCGGTGACGACGCCGAAGCGCCTCGACGTGCTGCCCGACGTGCCGACGACCGATGAAGCCGGTCTGCCCGGCATGGAGGTCGCGATCTGGCACGGCATCTATACGCCCAAGGGTACGCCCGCCGAGGTGAACGAGCGTCTTTCCAAGTCGCTGCAAGGCGCTCTGAAAGACCCGAACGTCGTCGCACGCTTCGCTGAGCTTGGCACCCAGCCCTCGTCCGAAGCCGATGCGACGCCCGCGGCGCTCAAGGCCAAGCTGGAAAGCGAGATCGCGCGCTGGAAGCCGATCATCGACGCTGCCGGCCAATACGCCGACTGACGCTGAAAAGGGGCGCGCAATGCGCCCCTTCTTTCCTCGCCATAAATGCGCAACGCTTTTCCAGAGCCGCACAAGGTGGGATGCCATGAATTCGTTCTCATTTGACAAGACCAATCTCGCCTGCGGCGCGCTGCTGATCGCCGTCGGGCTTTATTTCGGCATTCAAGCGCTTTCGATGGAGATCGGAACCACGTTCAGGATGGGTCCGGGATTTTTTCCGTTGGCGCTTTCGGCAATCCTCATCGTGCTCGGCGCGATCATTTTCGTTCAGGCCACACGGGTCGAGGGGGAGCCGCTCGGCGCGATTGCCTGGCGCGGGATGTTCTTCATTCTGCCGGCGCCGATCATATTCGGTCTGACCGTTCGCGGCCTGGGATTTTTGCCTGCGCTGTTCGTCACCACGCTTGTCGCATCCTTCGCAAGCCACAAGATGACGCCGATTGCCGCGCTCGTCCTCTCGGTCTGCGTCACCGCGTTTTCCTATGTGGTTTTCTCATGGGGCCTCAGCCTGCCCTTCCGGACCTTCGGTCCATGGCTCGGCATGTAGAGGTCAGACATGGAACTGTTCAACAATCTCGCACTCGGCTTCGCCACCGCGAGCACGCTTTACAATCTGGGCTTCTGCCTCATCGGCGTGTTGCTCGGCACGCTGATCGGCGTGCTGCCCGGCATCGGAGCGACCGCGACCATCGCCATGCTGCTGCCGATCACCTTCCAGATTGGCGACCCGGTGTCCTCGCTCATCATGCTCGCTGGCATCTACTACGGTGCCCAGTATGGCGGCTCCACGACGGCCATTCTCATCAATATGCCGGGTGAGTCCTCATCTGCCGTGACCGCCATTGACGGCTACCAGATGGCACGCAAGGGCCGCGCGGGCGTGGCGCTCGCTGTGGCTGCCATAGGCTCGTTCTTCGCGGGCACCGTCTCGACATTTCTGGTCGCGATCTTCGCGCCTCCGCTGACTTCCATTGCCCTGCAATTCGGCGCGGCGGAATATTTCTCGCTGATGATCGTCGGCCTCGTCTCCTCCATCGCGCTTGCCAGCGGCTCCATCGTCAAGGCGCTCGCCATGGTGGCGCTCGGCCTGCTGCTCGGGCTCGTTGGAACCGATGTGATCTCCGGCACGCCCCGCTTCACGCTCGGCATCCGGGAATATGCGGACGGCCTCAATTTCGTCGCGCTGGCCGTTGGCGTGTTCGGCATCGCGGAAATCCTGCGCAATCTTGAAAACGAGCGGTCGCGCGAAGTGCTCATCAGCAAGGTCACTGGCCTGATGCCGTCCGGCGACGATTTCAGGCGCATGGCGGCCCCGATTCTTCGCGGCACCGCAATCGGCTCGGCTCTGGGCATCCTGCCGGGAGGCGGCGCGATCCTCGCCTCTTTTGCTTCATACACAGTCGAAAAGCGCGTTTCCCGTGAGCCTCAGGAATTTGGACACGGCGCAATCGCAGGCGTTGCCGGGCCTGAATCGGCCAACAATGCCGGGGCGCAGACATCCTTCATTCCCATGCTCACACTGGGGATTCCGGCAAATCCTGTGATGGCGCTGATGATCGGCGCGATGATTATCCAGGGCATAGTCCCCGGTCCCAATGTCGCGACCGAGCAGCCGGCTCTGTTCTGGGGCATCATCGCCTCGATGTGGATCGGCAATCTGATGCTGATCGTGCTGAACCTGCCGCTCATCGGCCTCTGGGTCAAACTGCTTACCGTTCCATACTACGTGCTGTTCCCGATCATCATGGCGTTCTGCTCGATCGGCGTGTACAGCGTGAATTCAAACATCTACGACCTCTTCGCCGTCGCGTTTTTCGGACTGCTCGGCTACGTCCTCCAGAAAATGCGCTGTGAACCCGCCCCGTTGCTTTTGGGCTTCGTTCTCGGCCCGCTGTTGGAAGAAAACCTGCGCCGCGCAATGATCCTTTCGCGCGGGGATCCGTCCACTTTCGTAACGCGGCCGATCAGCGCCATCCTGCTGGCGATTGCGGTTGTGGTGCTGGTGGTGGTGCTGCTGCCAAGCGTGCGGAAGAAGCGCGACGAGGTCTTTGTGGACGAAGACTGATCTGGCTTGCGCCTGCTTGCCAACGACGCTGACAGCAGGCGAATTTCTGTATAGGAACAGCTGCGAAGCTTCGTCGCTTCGGCCGCTTGCCGGAACTGGTAGACGGAAGAGACTTAAAATCTCTCGGGCTTTGCCCGTGTGGGTTCGATTCCCACAGCGGCCACCAACTCGGCCTGGTGGAAGATAGACGGCAAACGTGCAATGCAAAACTGCATAGAACTTATGCAATTTTTATTGTTGAACAAGAAAACGGCACGCCGTAGATTATGCCTACTGACGCTTCCTCCTCCCTTTAGCGTCATGTGAGATAAGCCCGCCGAACCTCCTCCCTCGGCGGGCTTTAACTTTTCCGGCAAACAGACAGCCGTTGGTTTCAACTCTTTCGAGTGATGACCATCCCCGCAAATTGCCTGAGACGCCCGAGTTCAAGAATGCAGAGAATGGCGAGATAGCTTGCCGCGCCCGCTGCGATCTCAACGAGTAGCCGCGCAACCGGCGCATCGCCGGGGAGCGCATTTCTGACGTAGAATACGACGAGCACCATGATGGCAGAGGCGACAGTCGGCCACAAAAACGACTTCGCGTAGGTCCCTGCCTTCATGTCCAGCAGCCGCAGCGTCTTGGCGACGGTCACCGGCCACAGGATCAGGGTCTTGGCGACCAGCGCTACGGTGACGGTCGTGATTCCGAATGGAAAGGTCACGAGCACGGTCAGCACGGTCAGCGCCTGCTGGACCACCTGATAGTAGAACCACCAGGCGGCATTGCCCTGACTGTTTATCAGCGCCGACTGGAGCAAACCAATGCTTGCGACCAGACCGAGAAGGCAGAAGGCTTGCAGGGTTGGCACGGCTTCGAGCCAGTGCGCCCCGAAAACGAGCGGGATTGCGTCGTTTGCGATGGCCGCAAGCCCGCAAAACAATGGAAAGGACACGGCGGAGGAAAGGAATGTCGCGAAAAGATAGGCCTGCCTGAGCTTTTCCGGCTCCGATTGCATCGACGACAGCACGGAAAAGGAAACAAGCCGCAGCCCGCCGCCGATCATGTCGCTCAACAGAAGATGAATGCGCTTGGCGAAGCTGAAAATGCCGAGCGCATAGGTGCCGGCCAGCGCACCGATCAGCAACTGGTCGAAATTGATCATCTGCACGATCCGCTGGCCGGTGGCGAACAGGCCATAGCCCTGCACGTCGCGGAGTGCGATGCGGTCGAAACTCAATCCGGGTCGCCATTTCACCGACAATATGGAGCCTGCCGCGATACTGACGGAGGTGGCAAGCTGGGAGACGGCAAGCGCCCAAAGCCCATATCCGGCAAACAGCAGCGCAAGGCAGACGCCGCCCGAGATCAGCGACGCCAAAGTGGTGCGCAGCGCCAGCCGCCCAAACGACATCTGCCGCACCAGCAAGGCGTTCGGCACGATGGCTGCCATATCGAACAGGATGCGCAGCGCAAGCAGCGCCGTCAGCCCGGTCAGCCGCTCATCGGCGAAAGCAGAGGCGATCAAAGGCGCTGCGAGGACAATCGCTACGGTCAATAGTGCGCCGCTGGCCACGCAGGCCCAGAACACGGCGTTCAGGTGCCGGTCGTCGATCGCCTTTCGCTGGATCAGCGCCTCGCCGAGGCCGCCCGGCCCGAGCGCCGAGCCGATCATCGTGATCGTGGCGGCGAAGGAAACAAGGCCGAAGTCGGTCGGCGAAAGATGCCGCGACGTGATCGCGAAAACCACCGCCGCAACAAGCGCAGGCACGAGAAAATTCACGGTCGACCAGAAGGATCCGGCGACGGCGGCGCGGGCGCGCCCGCTCTGCATGTGCTCAAGCGACGGTGCCGCCTTGTCCTGCGCGCCTTCGGCTGGCCGGTCAAGCAATGGGGTTCATTCCTGCCATAGCGCTCATTTCAACTTGCAGGCGACGGATTCGGGAAACTGGCAATCCGCACCAAGTTCCGTGTAGGCAACGCGATCAACGAGCATGTTCAACCTGCGGCCCGGAAAGCTGAAATCCCCCATCCAGTCCTTCATCGTATCCGATCCCCAGATGCTGAAGAATATCTTCTGGGGCTCCTTGGGAAGGATGTCGCTGGCAGCGGTTTTCACCAGTTGGCCATTGACGAACCAGCGTATCTGGTCGGGTTCCCAGACGATGGCATAGTCGTTGAACTCCTTGTCGGTGCCGCCGGGTACATCGATCTTGCCGCCATGGTGCGGCTTGCCGTCGACATAGGTATTCACTTCGATGCGGGACGTGTCCTTGGTGATCGCCTCGAAATCGATCTCGTCGTGCGGCTTGCCGTTCTGCGGGCCTATGAAGGTGAAAAAGGCGTTGTTGAGCCCCGCGCCGCTGTCGGTCTTGAGCCGGGCTTCAAAAGTGCCGTAGGAAAAGAGCTGCTTCGTCTGGACCTCGGCGCAGGAAAAGTTCCTCTCCTTGTATGGTCGCTCGTCAAACGAAAGAGTCAGTACGCCATCGGCGATCTTTATCATTTTCGATGACCATGTGCAGTTCTGGTAGTCGCCGTTCGACCAACCGTCGGAGACATACCAGCGGGATCGCTGGAAGTTCGAGAAATCATCGACGAAGGATTTTGCCGTTTCCTGCGCCGCGACGGGCACCTGCAATCCCGCGACGAGCGCGAAAGCAAGCGCCGCCGATACCCCGGCATTGCGCGCACTCAAGACCTGAGCCCGGCGGCCCCACCTTTTCTGAACTGACATCGATGGACCTCCACTCTTCGAACACATCGGCAGCGCAGGGCTGTGCTTCCGATCTCGATCTGCGTTAGCGCACGGCCGGCGGGTCATCCGTCTCGACGGATCGGGTCACCTTCACCACGTCTCCCGGCAGGACGGGCGTGCTCTCCGACGCCTCGAACTCCTCGGCCTTGCCGTTGGCCTGCCGCAGCACGGTGTAAGTCACCTTGAATGTCGGCAGACCCATCGCGGCAAAGTCGCTCGCGGCACGTTGCGTTTCCGCGACGAGGCTTTTCTGCGTATCGAGTTTCAGCTTCGCCTTGCTGAGCGCCGCCTCTACTTCCTGCCGTTCCGCTGCGAGGTCGGACGCGGCCTTGTTGGTGATCGCATTCGAATCAAGGGTGGCCTTGTTGATGTCCTGCCTGGCGCGCAATATTTCGGTCTGGTAGTCGAGCAGCTTGCTTTCCATGTCCGAGACTGAGCGTTCGGAGCCAAGCACGCGCGTGTTGACGACCAATCCCTTGTCGGCAAGCGAGCCCAGCCCTTCCAACTCCTTGCGGGCAAGGTCGATCTGGCGCTGTTGCGATTTTATCTTCTGCTCCAGCGAGTCGATTTCCTTTTCCAGAAGTCCCTTGAGGTCGTTCAGTGTGCTCAGTTGCAGGCTTACGCCACGCTGGCGCGATGTGAGGACCGCCTGTTCATCGGCCACGATTCCATCCACCAACGGGCCTGAGGCGACATTTGCGGGCAAGTCGAATTTTTCCTTGCCCTGACCTTCCGCGACGATCCGGGCAAGCCGGATCACAAGGCGCAGATGTTCATCGGCCAGCACGTCGAGATCGCCCTTGGCGTTGAGCATGTCGCGCTCCACCCGCTGGACATCGCCAACGCGGGGATCGCCTCCCGCAAGGCTGATTGCCTTCAGCACGGTGAGGTCCGGAACATAGGGATAGGCGCCCGGTGAATTGACCTGCCCGGCCACGTAGAACGGACGATAGGTCATAAGCTCCACGGAAACACCGGGCTTGTCGGAAAGCCCGAGTTTTTTCTGGAAAGCATCGGCGATCGCCTCGGAGATTTCCGATGTCGAGTGGCCCCGCGCCTCCACCTCGCCGATCAGCGGGACCGAAACCGTCCCGGCTGCACCGACTGTGTATTCGCCGGTCAGGTTGGACCAGTCGCGAAATTCGCCCTCGACGGTCATCCATTCGACAAACCGGATCATCAGCTTGTCCTGGGAATCGACCGATGTCGTCGGCTGGTCGGCGAAGGCGGGTGCCCAGGCGAGCAGTGCGCCTGCCATTGACAGGCCGGCGACAGCGCCGCGCAGGAAACGTGCTGGAACTAAGTGGGAGTTGCTATGCACCGGAGTGGTCCTTTGTCGGGTTCCGAAGTGTTCGCATTTTGCGGCGGTTGCTGCGTCGCCCGAGGGCGGCTGCCTCAATAGCTGCCGCGCGCCAGCCAGACCGCCGGGATCGTCTTGAAGATGATGATCACGTCCGAGGCCACGGACCAGTTCTCGACATAATGCCGGTCGAACTGGACGCGGGCGTCATAGGAGATGTTGTTCCTGCCGCTGACCTGCCAGAGGCCCGTCAGGCCAGGGCGCGTGCTCAGATAGTGCGCGGCGGCAGGGCCGTATTTCTCAAGCTCGTCAAGGACCACGGGTCGCGGCCCGACAATGCTCATGTCGCCACGCAGGATGTTGATGATCTGGGGCAGTTCGTCGAGGCTCAATTTTCGCAGCACGATACCGACCGGGGTGACGCGCGGATCGTCCTTGAGCTTGCGGTCGCGCCTCCACTCTTCATGCGCTGCCGGGTTCTCGCGCAGATAGTTCGCGAGCACCTCGTCACCGTTCGGAACCATGGTTCTGAACTTCAGGCAGTTGAAGACCCGCCCTCCCCGCCCGATGCGGCGGTGCGCATAAAAGGCCGGACCGCCGTCCGACAATTTCACGAGGGCGACGAGCAGGAGAAAGAGCGGAGCGATCAGGATCAACCCGAGCGCGGACCCCGCTATGTCCATGCCACGCTTCGTAAAGCCGCCAACCGCTGGCGATACCGGACGTTCGATTTTGGCCAGGCCTGCATCTAGCGACTTAGCTAAATCCTTCATTGAAAACTCCAGATGTTAGCAAGTGTCATAGCGTGCCTCCTTCTTTGGTGCATTGCAACATAATTTTTTTGCATAGCACCCATGTCAAAAGGTCGCCCCCGAGGCGTAGGGCAAAACACAACTCTGGCATTTTTTTGACGCTTAAGGATATATTTACCATCCGAATTGATTAATGTAGATATTTAGCAAAATTTATTCTGAATATTTTATTCGGATTTATCAATATTTCTCTGATATTAAGCGAGATTATAAATCGCGAAATATAATGCTATATCTTTATCTGTAGTAAGTAGAAAATTATATACTTCGTGCTTAGTGGTATTAAACCATGATGAATATATTGTCGGGTGCATCGCACACAGCCAATTGTCGCACGCTGGCGCTCCTTGCATTCCCCGCGAAATTTGCGATATGATGAACGATCGGGGCAGGTTTTGGTTGGCCGCAAGCGGTCAAAGTTCGGCTGACCAGCATTTTTCAGGGATTACTGCCATAGGGCAGTGAGCGTCAGCGGGCGATTATCGGGCAAATGACATTTCCCAAATTCCTCATCGGGATGCTTGCCGTCATCTGCATCGTAGCTGTCTGGTCATACCTTGATTCGGCATCGGTCGGCATCATCGCATTGCGAATCGTCGCATGTGCAGTGATTCTCCAGGTCGGATATTTCCTGATCGTATTGGCAATGGTGCGCGCCGCTCCCAAACCGACGGCGGAGCGAAACAACGGAGCCGGGTCGCAAGCGCCCGTGCCCAAGGACGCTGATTCGTTGACCACGCACAGGACCTCCGGCTGAGGGTCTGTTCTTCCGTTTTTTGAGGGCACGACCTTGGCGCGGGACTCACGTATAGTGGGGCACGACGAACAGGAAGCGGACCCCCCATGGCTCTCGCCTGGCCATTCAGAACGCGCAGTCCCGACCGCGACCGGCAAACGGACGCCGCAAGACTTGATCGGCTCATCAAGGCCATCGATGAGACGAGCGCATCGGTTGCCACCGAACTGCACGGGCTCGAAGCGCGGTATGAAGCGACTGCCGCAAATGCCGCGTTCCTGAATGAAGCGATCGAGGATGGCGAAGAACCTGAAAGCAAGGCCGCTTCGGTCGATGAAATGATTGAAACGATGGAACGCTATCGGCAACGAACGGGCTCGCTCGCGCGCCAGCTCGACGTTCTTGAAGATATGAAGCGGCTTGCGCAAACCCTGACCTGAACCGGCTATCGGGCATCGCTCACGCTGGGGTGACTTGCCAGACGCTGCCGTGCCTTGCGTTCGGCCACGAACCTGTCGAATTCACCCGTCGTTTTCCCGAGCATTCGAATGGCCCAGCCGCGCGCCGTCAGTTCTATCCGGTCGAGCAAGGGAAGATTGCGGCCATGCCGGTGCAGCGGGATTGCCTTTGCGATCGATCTTGCCCGTTCCTCAATGCTCGGCATGAACAACGGATTGGTGAGATAATTGCGCCGGGCAGTCGGCAGTGCGTCGCACCAGACAATTCGTTGCAGCTTCTGTATCGACTTCTTGAGGTTGAGTTCGCGTCTGATATAGCCGCTGCGCAGTTCGGCATTTCTGGTCGTCTGTTCGGCGTTTTCGGCCCAGACGGCGAGCGGCTCCATCGCCACATAGATCGGCTCGTTTATCGCGAAGGTGCGCAGATATTCCTGCAATGTCGCCGTGCAGGGATGGCCGATCTCCAGATCGCTGCTTGCCTCGCCGGACCAGAAGAGGCCGCCATTCGACACCCCTATCCCCATCATCAGCACAAGGCGAAAGCTTTCGGCATCGTATGGCCCCTCGCGGAAAAGGCCGTCGAGCACACCGACAGTCCCAACCCTGGCGTCCGGGGTTCCTGCGGCATGTTCGACCAACTGGTTGCGCAGGACCACCTGCGCGCCGGTCTTGCGGATGATCGCAATGTTTTCCTCCATGAAGGAGGGCAGCAGGTAATTGTCGTCCTCCGCCACGCAAAAATAGCCGGCCCCGTGCGGATTGTCGGCGGTGAAGCAATAGTCGATGTTCTTCGATGCAAATTTCTGCGGATCGTTGTGGACATATTCGATGCGCGGATCGTTGAGGTCACGGCAGACCGCTTCGGCCGAGCGTCCGGCATCGTCGTCGTAGACAGTGCAAATCCAGTTGTCCCAGGTCTGCGCCTGCAATTTCCGCAGGCAGCGCGCCAATGCGTCGGGTCGTCTGTAGGTCGGCGTGCGAACATGAACCAGCCCTTCGGTCATCTCACCTCTCCAACAACGGGTTTTGGCCCGGGCTCAGCGTTGCTGTCGCGGGCATGGCGGGAAACAGCGGGGGCGCGGCGATCCTGCGGACCTGATGTGCTTTCCACGCAAGCCGTTCCTCGATGCCGTACACAAGAGCGCACACCACGAGCACTGACGTGATGCTGAACTGGAAGAACACCGGCACCTCCAGATAGGTGGAAGCCACGATCATCGCGGTGAACGAGCAGAAGAAACCGGCGGCCGGCGACGGCCGGCGAAACGCCCAGAGCAGGCAATTGAGCAACGCCCCGTAGAGAATGGCCATCTGAATGAGCACGCCCACGAGGCCGATCTCCACCATGTTGGAGATATAAGTGTTGTGGAAGTTGAACCCGGCCCTTGCCTTGATGCCGAATGCCGCCCAGAGCACCTCGGCGGGGCCATAGCCCTGCACCCAGAATGCCTGATAGCCAACGCCGAACAACGGATTCTGGTGGATCATGTGCCACCCGAAAGCCCACAGTTCCGTTCGCCCGGTCAGCGTCGTGTCCTTCCCGAAATAGCTGAGCAGCCCGCCGAAAAGGGCGTCGGCGTTGGCCACCAGCAGCATGACGAGTGCAGCGCCGCCGAGAACGATCAGCGTGCCAAGGAACAGTTTCTGTGCCCGGCTGAAGCGCCCGCTGAAATGCACCAGAAGCGCAAGGGCAAGCGCGGGCATCAGCGTGGCGATAGCGCCCGTCGACTGGGCAAGCACAATCAGCGGACCGGACACCGCAAGGCCAACCAGTGCGGCAAGGCGCATCATTTTTGGTGCAAGCCGGTCGAGCAAGACCGCAAGCGCAGCTATCGAAAAGCCGGATATGACCGCCGCGAACGCGTTCTTGCTGTCGAATATGCCGATCCACGCGCCGATATCGTCGCGCACATGGCCGAACAGGATGCTGCCAACGATGCCGACGCCATAGATGCCGAAAAAGCACCGCGCCAGTACGGTTGGCGAAATACGGCGCGCGATGACAATCGCGATGGCGAACGTAATCGCGAGCTGGATCGAATAGCGGAGCGTATTCGCGGGGAACTGCGACCAAAGGGTCGAAAACAGGCAGAATGCCGGAAGTATCAGGATGTACCAGTATCGCAGGATGGCGCTCATGCTTTGGTGCGGTCGCAACGCAATGAGTGCGCCTCCGAACAGCAGGAAGCACAGCGCAGCATAGGACCGGAACAGCGGCGTGAGAACCAGAACGGCGAGCGCGCCGAATGCGAGCACCACGTTGAGATTGACCCGAATGCCCTTGCGTCGGGTAGCGAGTGGCATGTGCGCCGGGGCAACCATCACCGACCTTATCCGCTCGCGCCCGCAGGTGTAGGGATTTCAACCGCCTCATGGTCGAACGGGACGAAGCCAGCCGCATAGCGCCCTGCCCTGCCTTCGCTGACCAGCGTCACCTTTGAGGTCCGGCACAATTCCACGAGCCGGATCGCAGCGCGCAGCACAAGCGCCCGGCTCGGTTCCACCTGGTCGGCGGGCAAATAGGCGGGGACCGCCTCGACCTGGCCCTCGCCCGTCTCGCGAGGCCCTTCTGCGTCGGTCAGCACCACGGTGAGTGGCGACCGAACCGCCTGCACACTGCTCCGTGACCTGTCGGTCATCATGCGCCGTGCGGTCCGCTCACGCAGCGAGTTGAACAGCATTGACGACAGTGCCGGATCGCGCGCCAGCAATCCAGTCGCGTCGACGAAGCGCTTGTCCTTGATCGCCGCAACGAGTTTCTCGAAGCGCAGGCCGCGTTGAAGGGCTGCCATTCGCGCGGCGAGTTCCGCCTTCAGCGCGGGTTCGGCGGATGTCAGTTCCGATTCCAGCCGCAATTGACCCTCGATCTGCTCTTCGACCGCCTTCACGGAAAGCCGGTGCGAAGTCGAAGTGGAATGCCGGCGGTACAGATAGGTCGGCTCCGGCACGATCAGGAATTTCGCGCCCTTCAGCAGCAACCGAAGCATGAAATCATAGTCTTCACCGATCTTCAGGCGCTCGTCATAGCGCAGCCCACCCAGCCGCGCGGTGCGGATGAAGGGTTTCAAATATCCGAAATTGGGAAGCCCGCTTCCTTCGGTGTCGGCACGGACGGCGAGTTCCGCCGTAAGCTGGAACATGCGGTCGAACTGCTCGTCGCTGAACAGAAGCGTCGCGGGGGCGGTCCTGTCGTCCTGAAAGTGAAGCAGATTGTCCGCCACCGCATCGGCACTGTGGCTGGTCGCCACCGCCAGCATGCGCTCGAACCGTTCAGGGTGCAGGAGGTCGTCCGAATCGACGACCGCAACCCATTCGCCCCGCGCGGCATCGAGCGCCCTGTTGCGGGCGCGCGAGGGACCGCCATTGGTGCCGTCCGCCAGAAACCGGACGCGCGGGTCGTCGCGCGCCAGTTCCTCCAGCACCGTCAAACTGCCATCCGTCGAGCCGTCATCGGACACGATCACTTCGAGATTGCGGTGGGTTTGCGACAGGATCGATGCGATGGAGCGACGGAGGAACCTTTCGCCATTGTAGTTGGCGACAATCACCGAAATCAGGGGCGCGCCGGGCATCGTCACGAGACTTCCGCCATGCGCTGCTCGTCATCGCTCGTATAGTACTTGGAATAGGTGTGCATGACCTGTTCCACGCCGCCAAAGCGGCCGTAGCGGCCAAGCGCCTCGACCTTAACCTTGTTGAGGATCACACCCAGAAGCTTGCCAGCGATCTGCGGCTCGGTGGCCAGTTCATTTCGCACCACCGCGCGCGGTGTCGCCCCCCACTCGATGACCATGAGGAATGCGTCGGCCAGCGGCTCGAACGCCTTTGCATCGATCACCGGCCCGAGCGGAGGCAGGTCGACGATGATATAGTCGAACTCCTTGCGCGCCTGCTCGATCAGGGAGCGCATGCCGCGCGAAGCCAGAAGCTCGCTGGTATGCGAAAGCTGACGCTTGACGATGGCGGGAAGCATCATCAGCCCGGTCTGCCGGTCGTGTTTGAGAAGTGTGTGCCAGTCCCTTGATTTCACAACCGTTTCGACTACCCCGGCAGACGCCTTGAACGCTAGCTGGCGCGTGAGGCCGGGGTTCCTGAGATCGCAGTCGATCAGCAGAGTTTTGGCCTGAGATGTCGCAAGCAGTTGCGCGAAGTTGGACGCAACCGTGGATTTGCCTTCTCCCGGAAGCATGGAGATGACGCCGATGACTTTGCTCGGCGTGTCCTGCAAGACGACATCACCCGCCAGCTTGGCGTTGCGCAGCGTTTCCGCAAGCATCGAAGCAGGCGCGGTGACCGCCATGCGCATTCGCGCCCGGCGGCTGGCTGCCCTTTGCCTTGCCGCCTCGGCTTCCTCGGGAGGTTTTTGGCCCATTTTCGGCTTCTCGGGCTCCATGACCAGCGGCATGTAGCCAAGGAACTTGACGCCCAGCCTTTCGCGGACATCTTCACCGGTGCGGAAGAAGCGCTCGTTGAATTCGTTGAGCGCGCCGAGACCGCAGCCGATCATGCTGCCAAGCACAAGAGCGATGCCGAGCACGATGGACGAGCGCGGGCCGCTCGCGGCGCGCGGGACCACCGCTTCTGAAATCAGGCGAACCTTTCCGATGGGAAATGTCTGCTTCTGCTGCGTGTCCTCGTATCGTTCGAGGAAGGTCGTGTAGAGCGTGCGCAGGGCGGACGCCTGCTGCTCAAGCTCGCGCAACTCCACCTGCGCCTTCCCGGCTTCGGCATTGGAGCCACGGGCATCGTCAATCGCTTTGCGGAGAACATCCTCGCGCGATTTGGCTACCTCGAAGTCATTTCGGTAGCTGTCGGTCATCCGCTGCACTTCTGCGAAGATCGACCGCGTCAGTTCCGCCTGCTCGCGCCGCAAGGCGACGGCCTGTTCATGCTCCGGACCGAAATTGCTGGATATCTCCTGCTCGCGCCGCGATACGTTGAGATAACGCGTCTTGAGGACCGATATGTCGGACGTAGGAAGCTGCCCCGACGTGATCGCGGGATTGGCGACGGCCTGGTTGGATCCGCTGTCGACGATCTCCCTGAACTGGTTGTAGATCGCTTCCGCCTTCGCCGTGTCCGCCTGCGCCTCGATCAATTGGGTGGTCAGGTCTGCGACCTTCTTTTCGGCCAGAAGCTGCCCCTGCGATGCCGCCAGCCCGTGCTTTGCGCGATAGTCCTCGACTTCCCGCGCCGCGTTCACAGAATTGACGCGCAGATTCTCAATCCGGTCGCGCATCCAGATCGTGGCTCGCTCGGATGCGTCGAAGCTGGCGTTCAACTCATGCGACAGGTAGGCGTCGGCATAGGCGTTCGCTATCGCGGCTGCGAGTTGGGGGTCGGTTGCCTCAAAGCCGATGGACACGGCAAAGGTTTGCCCGACGCGCTGAGCAACCAGCTTCTTCTGCAATGTTTCGATGGCGTATTGGCGCTTGCCGCTTGCCTCATCCTCCCCGGACGACGGGGCGTCTGCGCCTCTCAAAGCGCCAACCACATTGCGGGCGAATCCGATGATGCGCCCCGCCAGCGAACTCGGCGGGTTCATGAAGCGCTCGTCTTCCGTCAGGTTCAGCTTGTCGACCACCGCTCCCGCCAGCCGCGCGGAATAGAGAATTTCCACCTGGCTGAGCACTGCGGAATCGGTTTGCAGCGTGAACGGAATCTCCGTCTGGTCATCGCCGATGCGGCTCAACCCTTCATCGATGAGAGCACGCGCCGATGCTGTGTAGGTCGGCGGCGTGGTCTTCAGATAGAGAAAACCGAGCATGAGGCCGATGGCAGCGCAGATCGCGACGATCTTGGCCTGCCGTTGCGCCATGCGCAGAAGTTGTTCGATGTCGATCAACTCGCTGT